>NZ_JBFAJK010000028.1:0-95845 GCF_040655175.1 Micromonospora sp. NPDC050495
CTACCCGCCGCTCTTCCGAGCTCGGCGGGCGCCGGGGCGCGGCGGGGATGACCGTGGATGGGCTCGGCCGCCCACCGAGCCCATCCACGGTCATCCCGGCCGCGTTCGGGGGCGGGAACGCTGGTCCGGTCCGGCGGCGCCGTCGCCGCGGCCGCCCGGAAACCCGGACCGGACCAGCGTCACTGCCCTAGCGCTGCAGGGTCAGCACCCCCGGGCGGTACGGCAGGAGGCCGTAGTCGCCGCCGGAGTTCGGGGACCGCCCCTGGTAGAGCAGTTGCAGGTTGCAGGGGTCGATGGTCTTGGTCTGGTCCGGGTTGCTCCGCACCAGGTCGCCGTGGCTGATGTCGTTGGTCCAGGTGGCACCGCTGTTGGCCTTGCCGGCGAAGGGGTTGCTCTCGCTGGTGGCCTGCGGGGTCCAGGACCCGCCGAGGCTGCTGGAGGTGTACGAGCGGAAGTAGCGGCCCTGCGAGCCGATCGACTCGACCAGCATGAGGTACTGGTTCTGGCCCTGGACCTTGTAGACCTCGACCCCCTCGAACAGGTTGTTGGTCGAGTCACTCATGATCGTCGTGTAGCTCGACCCGAAGTTGCCCGGGAAGTTCCCGATCGGCATGCTGGCCCGGTAGATCTTGCCGTTGTCCCCGGCGAAGAAGAGGTACATGTTCGAGCCGTCGCCGATCAGCGTCTGGTCGATGGGACCCGTGCCGGAGCCGGAGATGCTGCCGGTGAAGAGCGTCTGCTGCGCCGACCACCCGTTGACGTTGGTGGGATCGCTGGACGTCCGGTAGGAGAACGCCGTCCCGCCCCACTGGTAGGCGAGCACCCAGATGTTCTTCGGGGCGAAGTAGAACAGCGTCGGTGCGACAGCGGAGAAGGGCATCGCGTTCTGGCTGGCCGAGCCCATGTCGGACCAGTTCGTGAACGGGCTGAAGTTCATCGACCCCCACGACGACCCGGTGTCGTGCGTCGTGGCGTAGACGAGGTGCCGGCCGTTGTACACGACGTTGGTGAAGTCCTTCAGCGAGACCCAGCCCGACCGCGGGGTCGCCAGCGCGCCGGTCGACGACCAGCGGTAGCTCGACGGCAGCGAGCAGGTGCCGCCAGGCGGCGGCGTGGTGGGCGGCGGCGTGGTGGGGTTGCCACCGCCGTCGACGCGGGCGAGCTGCCACTGCTGGTTGGTGCCGTTCCAGTCGTCGTACTGCACGATGCTGCCGCCGTCGGCGGTCGAGGCACCCATCACCTCCATGGCCTTGTTGCTGTTCCGGTTGATCAACCGGACGTAGCCGCTGTCGGAGTCGGCCAGCCGGAACTGCTGGTTGGCCTGGTTGCCGTCGGTCCACTGCACGATGTTGGCGCTGTTCGCGGTCGACCAGTTGTAGACGTCGAGCACCTTGCCGGACAGCCGCGACCGCAGCCGGTAGTAGCCGCCGCCCGAGTCCACAAACTGCCACTGCTGCTGGTTGCCGTTGTTGCGCGTCCACTGCACGATCCGCGCGCCGTCGTTCGTGGCCAGGTTGTAGACGTCCAGGGCCTTGCCGCTGTTGCGGTTGACCAGGACGTACCAGGCGCTCGTGTCGACCGTGGCCGCCGCGGCGGGCGTCGACACCACCACCGCGGCGGCACCACCGACCAGCACGGCCGCCGCGGCGGCGGCGACCACCCGCGGCAACCACCTACGCCGAGGCGAGGGCGGCGCTATCGAGGGAGACGTACCCAAGGCAGACATGTTCCTCCTTCAGTGACCGGAAGCTGGACGGTCCGCCCGCAGCCGGGCGCACCGTGACGCATGACCGGACGAACGCGCGGCGTGTTAGCGCTAACAGCGAGCTCGCCCGCCCTGCCCAACGCCTGAATCTGCATGCCGACGAGACCAGGCCCCGCCCGGTGAGCCAGGGGTCCCGTCGTCCTTGCCCATCGACTGTGAGCGATAACATATCGTTCGTCAAGACGTAATATTCGCGGCCTGCCGGACGTGTCTCCCGGCCCGGGCGCGGGCAGCTCCCGGACCGGGAACCGCCGGCCGGGCCCGAGGCCCGGCCGGCCGCTCCGTGCTCACGAGCGCAACGTCCACTGCTGGTTCGTGCCTCCGTTGCACGCCCAGAGGACGAGCTTCGTGCCGTTCGCCGTGGCGGCGCCGTACGCGTCCAGGCACAGCCCCGACTGGACGCCGGTCACCGTGCCGTTGGCGTTCACGTTCCACTGCTGGTTGGTCTGGCCGTTGCAGTCCCAGATGATCACCTGGGTGCCGTTCGTGGTGCCCTGCCCCGACGCGTCGAGACACTTGCTGCCGTAGACCTGCAACTGCCGGCCGCTGGTGTAGGTCCACCGCTGGTTGGTGCCACCGGTGCAGTCCCAGAGCTGCGCCTGGGTGCCGTTGGCCGTGCTGGATCCGCCGATCTCGGCACACCGGCCGGACTGGCCGCCGACGATCTGCACGCCCTGCTGGCCGCCGGTGCTCTGCACCCCGGCGGCGGCCATCACCGCCTGGGCGGCCGACGGCCAGTTGTTGTTCGTGACCGTCGTGTTGCCGGAGACCACGTTGCCGCGATCGCCGTTGGTCACATTGCTGCTGCCGTTGGTCGACCAGTTCCCGGTGACGGTGAAGTTGCCCATGTTCTCCCCGCCCCAGTAGTTGGCGGTGGCCCAGGTGCCGGTCGCGGAGAAGACGTTGGTACGGGCGGTGTAGTAGCGGGAGCCCTCGTCGAAGTAGAGCCCGAACCAGCCGTTGCTGCGCAGGCAGTAGTTGTCGCTGATCAGCCCGTTCGGGTGGTTCGACAGGGTGTAGATGCAGGACCCGTCGGTCATCTGCTGCATGACGTCGTGGACGTAGTTGCCGGTAAGCTGGTTGTTGGACGCGGTGGTCGGCGTGCTGTAGCGCGGCTGGTAGTTGTACAAACCCCGGTTGGCGTACTCGGTGCTGCCGCCGGCGTCGTTGCTGCCCCACCCGTAGCCGACCGACAGGCCGGTGTACGGCAGGTTGTAGACCTCGTTGTGGGTGACCGTGGCGGTGCTGACGTAGGTGGTCAGGACCGCCACGATGCCCCGGTAGTCCAGCCCGAGGTCATGGATGCGGTTGTTGCTCACGGTGATGTTCCGGTTGACCATCCGCGAGTCGCTCGGGTGGTGCGCGTCGGCGCGTACGCCGCCGACCACGATGCCCCCGGCGGAGCTGCGGGCGATCTCCGAGCGGGTGATCGTGATGTTGCTGGCGCCGAGGCCGACCCCGCTGGCGTGGGCGTTCGCGTCGTTGCCGATCCCCACCGCGGTCTGGCCCAGGTTGACGAACTGGGAGTCGCTGAAGGAGATCGTGTTGGCCGCGGACACCTGCACGGCCGCCGGCATCTGGCTCCAGCCCGGCCGGGTGGCCTCGAACAGCTGGCAGCCCTCCTGGCACGAGGTCAGCGCGTCGGCCGGCCGGGCCCAGGTGCCGGTGATGTGGGCGCCGGTCTGCTGGTCGGCGAAGCCCTGGTTGCTGCTCGGCCCCAGCCAGCTCGTGCCGCTGAAGGTGATCCCGCTGAACGAGATGTGGTGCGCCGGCGCGTCGTACGTCCCGCCGACGTCCAGCAGCGACGACAGCACCGGCAGCTCGACGCTGGTGGTGGCCATGTTCTGCCCGGCGAGCGGCAGGTAGGAGAGCGCGCCGGAGCCCGGGTCGAGGTACCACTCCCCCGGCGAGTCCAGGAACTCGTAGGCGTTGGCGAGGTAGAGCGGGCCGGCCCGGTGCGGCCGGCTGAGGGTGTCGTAGCCGAACGTGTTGTTGTTCCACGCCGGCTGCTGCATGGTCAGCACGTTGCCGGAGATGCTCTGCACCGGCGCGTACCGGTCGGTGAACGAGCCGACGCTCTCCACCTCGATCCGGTTCTGGTTGGCGAGGTTGTTCAGGTAGCTCAGCGCGCTGTTGCTGAACCGCATGCCGGTGGTGGTGAAGGTGAAGTCGGACCGGTTCACCGCCGTCCGGGCGCGGGTGGCGAGGGCGCCGTTGACGTAGAGCTGCCGGCTGTCGATCCCGGCGCCGACGTTCGCCCGCCAGATGTTCTTCCCGGCGTCGACGAGCGACCAGCCGGTGACCGCCCGCGCCCCGCTGATCACCGGTCGGGCCGACGCGGCGGCCCGCCAGACCACGGTGTAGCCGTTGTTGCCGGAGTCGGCGGCGGTCATGCGAAGCGGGGCGGCGAGCCGGTACACGCCGTCGGCCAACTCCACCACGATGTCGCCGGACATCGCGGCGTTCCGCGACCGTACGGCCTCCTGCGCGGCGGTCAGCGAGCACGGTTGGCTGGTGGAGCAGGCGCTGCCTGTCCCGTTGGGCGCGGCGTAGAGGGTGGTGGTGGCCGCGGCGGCCGGCGAGGCGGCGACGAGCACCCCCGTGGCGCCGAGGACCGCCGCGGCGATCCCGGCGGCCAGTTGTCTGCGTCTGATCGGAGCTGGGGGCATCGGAACGGTCTCCTGTCGTACGCGGTGGTGTGGTGGGGCGCCGGCCGGGACGGGGCTCCGGCCGGCGCCGGCTGGCTCCGTCAGAACTGGGCGAAGAACCGCCAGACCTCGCCCTTGGTCCAGGTCGTCACACCGCTCTCGGCGTACGTGCCGTCCACCGGGCCCGGCATGTGGCCGTTGTCGAACGCCGCCCACTGCACCGGGTAGCCGGCGCGGCAGCCGGAGTAGGCGGTGGTGAGGTGGGTCCGGCTGCCGGGCGCCGGCTCGGGTGGGCTCTGCGGCGTGCAGCCGTTGTTCCGGACGAACGTGTCGCGCAGTGCCCGCCCCTGGGAGATGTTGAGCACGTTGTCGGTGATGCCGTGCAGCCCGAAGTACGCGATGGGCTGGGTCCCGCCGCTGCACCCGCTGATCTGCGCGCCGCTGAAGACCGCGACGGCCCGGAACACGTTCGCCCGGGCGCACGCCAGCGCGTAGCTCATGCCGCCGCCCCAGCTGAACCCGAGCGCGAAGAGCTGCCGGGTGTTGACGCAGAGGGCACCCTCGATCTGCCGGATCATGTCGTCGACGAACGTGACGTCCTCGCCGCCGGAGTTGGCCCAGCCGTTGCCGAGGCCCTGCGGCGCGACCAGGATCGCGCTGTTGTTTGACTGCTCCAGCTGGCCGTAGTAGGACCAGGCGGCCCCGCTGGTGCCACCCGAGTCGACCTCGTTGGCGGTGCCGCCGCGCCAGTGGAACGCGAAGATCAGGCGGTACTGGCGGTTGCTGTCGTAGTTGCCCGGCAGCCGCAGCAGGTAGCTGCGGCTCTTGCCACCGCTCTGGATCGTGTGGTTGCCGTTCGACAGCCCGGGCGCGTTGCCGCATCCGCCACCGGTGCCGCCACCGCCGGACACCAGGACCGGCTGCCACTGTTGGTTGGCGCCGTTCCAGTCGGTGTACTGCACGACGTTGGCGCCGTCGGTGGTGGCGGCGCCCTGCACCTCGACGGCCTTGCCGCTGTTGCGGCTGATCAGGCGCAGGTAGCCGCCGGAGTCGGCGAGTTGGAACTGCTGGTTGCCGGCGTTGTTGTCGGTCCACTGGATGATCGCCGCGCCGTCGGCGGTGGACGCGCCGTTGACGTCGAGGACCTTGCCGGAGTTGCGGGACTTGAGGCGGTAGTAGCCGCCGCCGGAGTCGACGAACTGCCACTGCTGGTTGGTGCCGTCGTTGCGGGTCCACTGGGTGATCCGGGCGCCGTCGGCGGTGGAGGCGCCGTAGACGTCGAGGGCCTTGCCGCTGTTGCGGTTGACCAGGACGTACCAGGCGTTGGTGTCGACCGACGCCGCCGCGGCGGGCGCGGCCTGCAGCGTGACGAGCGAACCGGTCGCGACGAGCACCGCCGTGGCGGCGGCCAGTGCCGATCGCCAACGACGTCCGGTCCAGGACGGGGCTGTCACCTTCATGAACCACTCCTTCCAGGCGGGACACGCGCGACGGGGACGGGCGCGTGCCGCGTGGGCGGGTCGGCGCCGGGGGCGTCGGCACGCCAAGATGGCCTGCGAGCAGATGCAGGGGGGATGGCCCGCGGACCGTCGATGGCGGGTCCGGCGAGCCGGGCGCAGCCCGGGCCGAGCGGGCGCTGGGGTCGCCCGGCTCCCAGCCTCCGCCCAGCCCGGCAGGGGCTATGTTAGCGATAACAGGGGCGATCAGCAATGAAGCGCATCTATTTTGAATTGTCGACCTATCCGCTACCGGCGACCGACATCGTTGCGAGAAAAGTGTTATGAGCGATGCCCGCATATGGTCGACACAATAGGCGGGTCCGGCCCCTTGTACGCGTCCGGCCGTTCTGGCAATCTGCTGGCGTCACCGGGCAACGCGCAGGCCGACCATCCGGACCGCCGACCATCCGGACCGCCGACCACAGCACCCGGCGAGCGGCATCGCCCGACGCTGACGTCGCGGCCGGCCCGGCAGCACCTTCCCCTCGAACCTCGGAGACGTCATGCAGCAGAGACTCCGGCGTACCCTGTTGGCACTGGTGCTGGCCGTGACCGGCACCCTCGCCGTGGTGGGGATCGGTTCGCCCGCGCAGGCGGCGACCGCGACGATCACGCCCGGCACCCCGTGGACGGACACCGCCGGCCGGCGCCTGCAGGCGCACGGCGCCGGCATCTTCACCGTCGGCTCCACCTACTACCTGGTGGGCGAGGACAAGAGCGCCGGGGCCACCTTCACCGCCGTCGCCTGCTACTCCTCGACGGACCTGGCGCACTGGACCCGGCAGACCGACGCGCTCTCCCGGCAGGCCAGCGGCGACCTCGCCGCCGGACGGATCGTGGAGCGGCCGAAGGTGATCTTCAACAGCGCCACCGGCCGCTACGTGATGTGGATGCACATCGACTCCAGCTCGTACGGGGACGCCCGCGCCGGGGTCGCGGTCAGCAGCACGCCGTGCGGCCCCTACACCTACCTGGGCTCCAGCCGGCCACTCGGCTTCCTGAGCCGGGACCTGGGCCTGTTCAAGGACGACGACGGCACCGCGTACCTGCTCACCGAGGATCGCGACCACGGTCTGCGGATCGACCGGCTCTCCGCCGACTACACCAGCGTGGTCGGCGCGGTCGCGGTCCTCCCGGACCTGGAGTCGCCGGCGATGGCGAAGGTCGGTGGCCGCTACTTCCTGCTCGCCTCGCATCTGACCGGCTGGTCGACCAACGACAACGTGTACGCGACGGCGACCTCGCCGGCCGGGCCGTGGAGCGAGTTCCGGAACGTCGCGCCGGCCGGCAGTCGCACCTACGACTCGCAGACGTCGTTCCTGCTGCCGGTCAGCGGCAGCGCCGGGACCAGCTACGTGTACCTGGGCGACCGGTGGAACCCGTCGGACCTGAACTCCTCGCTGCCGGTCTGGCTGCCGATCACCCTCACCCCCGGTGGCACCGCCGCGCTGAGCTGGTTCAGCTCGTGGGGCGTCGACACGGCCAGCGGATCACTGACCCTGCCGGCGTCCCGGCTGGTCGGCGCGCAGTCCGGGCGCTGCCTGAGCATCGCCGACGGTTCGACGGCCAACGGCGCGGCGGCCCAGCTGCGGACCTGCACCGGCGCGGCGTACCAGACCTTCGCGCCGAGCCCGGCCGGCGAGCTGCGGGTGTACGGCAACAAGTGCCTGGACGCCTACGGTCAGGGCACCGCGGCGGGCACCGCGGTGGTGATCTGGGACTGCAACGGCGGTGACAACCAGAAGTGGATGCTGGCCGCTGACGGCACCGTCCTCGGCGTCCAGTCCCGGCTCTGCCTGGACGTCAACGGCCAGGCCACGAACGACGGAGCGAAGGTCCAGCTCTGGACGTGCAACGGCGGGGCCAACCAGCGGTGGAACCGGAGCTGACCCGGCCGGGCGGGGGTCAGCCGGCCAGGGCCGGGCGGACCCGGAACGAGCTGTCGGCGCGGAAGGCGGCGGTGCCGTCGGCCTGGTCCACCCAGAGCTGCCCGTCGCGGTGCCGCAGGAACCAGCCGGGATAGTTCGACGCCTCCAGCGATGTCGTGGCGGCCGCCGTCCCGTCCCGCGGGCAGAAGGTGGCGTCACCCCGGAACAGCTCCGTCCCCTGGTCCGGGCTGAGCTGTAGCCGCCAGTAGGCGTGCCGCAGGTAGCGGCCGTCCCGCGCGCGGAAGGAGACGCACCGGGCGTCGGCCAGGCCGGCGAGCACGGTGAAGGTCGCCTGGCGGCGGGCCGCCTCGGTGCTGTCCGGCCCGAGCGGCAGCAGGACGCCGAGATCGTCGACGATCGCGACGTACCGTCCGGTCGCGGTGGCCGCCTCGAGCGACACGGGCCGGCCCGCGGTCAGCGCGGCGGTCCGGACGGCGGACGGTTTCGGTGCCCGGGACGCCGGTGCGGTCGGCTCCCGCGGGGTGACCGCCGGCGCCGGGGCGGCGGTGGTACGCGGCCCGGCCGGGGACGGTGGCGCGGCGACCGGCGCGGGCGGCGCGGGCGTGGGCAGGACCGCCACGGTGACCGCGGCGCCGGCGGCGAGGGCAGCGGCAACCACGGTGGCGGCGACGGGGTGTGCCACGACCGGCTGGAGCAGCTGGCCGAAGACCGCCGCCTTGACGCTGGCGCCGGCCCCGCCGCCGGACGCCGAGCCCAGCGCGCCGGGCAGGGCGGTGGTCGACCCGGCCGCCGTGCCGAGCGCTCCCCGGGCGACCAGCACGGCGGCGAGCCCGACCGGTACGGGGAGCAGGCCGAGCCCGAGGAGCAGCCGCTCCGCACCGATCATGCCGGCGGCGGCGCGCGGGCAGCGCGGGCAGGACCTGGTGTGCCGGACCAGGCGCTTGCGCCACAACGGGCTCGGCACGCCGTCCCAGGCCGCCGCCGCGGCGTCGAGCTCGGGGCACCTCGGCCGGGCCTCCAGCGCGGCCACCAGTTCCCGGCACAGGTCGAGTTGATGGCGCATGCGCTGCACCCGCACGGCCGCGTGCGCGACGCTCACCCCCAGGGCCGCCGCGAACTCGGCCCGGGTCAGCTCGCCCGCCACCTCCAGCCACCACAGGGAGAGCAGGGCCTGGTCGTCCGGGTCGAGCCAGTGGCTGGCCCGGACGGTCTGGCGGCGCTGCCGGGAGAGCTCCACGCGCAGGGTCGTGACGTCCTCGACGGCGGCGTCGACGTCGGGCGTCCCGGCCGCCTCGTCCAGCGGCGCGGTCCGCCGGGCAGCCGCCCGCCGGCGGTGCAGGTGGGTGCCGAGCTGGCGCAGCGCGATCGCGGCCAGCCAGGGCCGGAAGCTCTCGGGGGTACGCAGTTCCGGAAGCCGGCGGATGGCCCGCAGCATGGCGTCCTGGACGACGTCGTCGGTGTCCGGGTGCCCGTTCAGCGCGCGGTGCACGAGGCTGTAGACCAGCGGCAGGCCGCGGGCCAGCAACTCGTCCAGGGCCCGCCGGTCGCCTGCCTGGGCCGCGACCACGAGGTCCGTCTCGTTCCTGCCGGTAGCTCGCATCCTCACGTCGCAGTCACACAGTTCGATCGGGGCGGGTGATCCGTGGTGGCGGCCGCAGCCGGTTGGCGGTGGTCGTTGACTGTCGCCGAAGACCGACCACCCCGTCAAGAAGGGGCGGGACCGGGGGCGGCAAATGGGCGTGCCAAAAAGTGTTATCGGTCGCGACGACGGCGAGTCGACAGGCGGCCACCCGGCGGCCGAATACATCGATCAGCGCCTAGCTCTTGAATGCCGAGAAACATTCTGGCAACGTTGGCGACCTCGATGTCTGTGCAGTGGGCGTAGGGCCTGCACACCTCGAGACCCCCAGCACCACCACCGTTTACGACCCGACGCCTACCGAGAGTTGTTAGCGCTAACAGCGTGGCGTCGACTCCGAGTGGAGGGAACATGCCCATGCCCATCGACCACGCGCCCCCACCGGCCGCCCCAAGCCGGCGCCGCCGGCGCCCGGGGCTGGCCGCCGCGGCCGTCGTGACCCTGCTGGCCAGCATGGCCGCCGTGGCGGTCAACGTCACCGAGGCGGCCGCGGCGTCGGTCGACACCAACGCCTGGTATGTCCTGGTCAACCGCAACAGCGGCAAGGCCCTCGACGTCTACGGCGCCTCCACCGCCGACGGCGCCCGGATCACCCAGTGGACCCGCAACAACGGCGCCAACCAGCAGTGGCAGTTCGTCGACTCCGGCGGCGGCTACTACCGCCTCAAGTCCCGCAACTCCGGCAAGGTCCTCGACGTCAACGGCGCGTCCACCGCCGACGGCGCGGCCATCGTGCAGTGGAGCGACCACAACGGCGCCAACCAGCAGTTCCGGCTGGCCGACTCCGCCGACGGCTACGTCCGTTTCCTCAACCGCAACAGCGGCAAGGCCGTCGAGGTGCAGAACGCCGCCACCACCGACGGGGCCAACGTCGTGCAGTACACCGACTGGAACGGCGCCAACCAGCAGTGGCAACTCGCCCGGGTCGACGGCGGCGACCCGACCCCCACCACGCCGCCGCCGTCCGGTACGTCGTACACGAATCCCGTGGTGTGGCAGGACTTCGCCGACGGTGACATCATCCGCGTCGGCGACGCCTACTACTACTCGGCGTCGACCATGCACTACTCCCCCGGCGCGCCGATCCTGCGCTCCTACGACCTGGTGCACTGGGAGTACGCCGGGCACTCCGTGCCGAGCCTCGACTTCGGCTCCAACGCGTACAACCTCAACGGCGGGCGCGCGTACGTCAAGGGCATCTGGGCGTCGGCCTTCAACTACCGCAAGAGCAACAGCACGTACTACTGGATCGGCTGCGTCGAGTTCAACCGCACGTACGTGTACACCTCGACGGCCGTCGACGGCACCTGGCAGAAGCGCTCGCAGATCAACAACTGCTACTACGACGCCGGGCTGCTCGTCGACGACAACGACACCATGTACGTGGCGTACGGCAACACGAACATCAGCGTGGCGCAACTGTCGGCCGACGGGCTGAGCCAGGTCCGCTCCCAGCAGGTGTTCAGCACCCCGTCGAGCGTCGGCACCCTCGAAGGGTCGCGCTTCTACAAGCGCAACGGCTACTACTACATCTGGCTCACCCGCCCCGCCAACGGCCAGTACGTCCTGCGGTCCACCAGCCCGTTCGGCCCGTACGAGATGCGCCAGGTGCTGCTCAACATGCCCAGCCCGATCTCCGGCGGCGGCGTGCCGCACCAGGGCGGCCTCGTGCAGACCCAGAACGGCGACTGGTACTACATGGCCTTCGTCGACGCCTACCCCGGCGGCCGGGTCCCGGCGCTGGCCCCGATCACCTGGACCGGCGACGGCTGGCCGCAGGTCCAGACCGTCAACGGCGGGTGGGGCGCGAGTTACCCGACGCCGAACATCCCCGCCTCGTCGAAGACGGTGCAGCCGATGACCGGCGCGGACACCTTCACCGGCAGCGGCCTCGGCCCGCGCTGGGAGTGGAACCACAACCCGGACAACACCAAGTGGTCGACCGGCAGCGGCCTGCGCCTGCAGACGGCCACGGTCACCAACGACCTGTACGCGGCCCGCAACACGCTCACCCACCGGATCCAGGGGCCCACGTCCACGGCGACGATCGAGCTGGACTACTCGGCCATGAGCGACGGCGACCGGGCCGGGCTCGCGATGCTGCGCGACTCCTCGGCCTGGATCGGCGTCAAACGCGACAACGGCGCCACCCGGGTCACCCTGGTCAACGGCCTGACCATGGACGGCAACTGGAACACCACCGGGACCGGCACCGAGGCGGCCTCCGCCGCGGTCTCCGGCGGCCGGATCTGGTTGCGGGCCAACGCCGACATCCGACCCGGCAGCGGGCGGCAGGCCCGCTTCTCCTACAGCACCGACGGCGTCACCTTCACCGCCCTCGGCCCGGCCTTCACCCTCAACAACGCCTGGCAGTTCTTCATGGGCTACCGCTACGGGATCTTCAACTACGCGACCCGCGCCCTCGGCGGCGCCGTCACCGTCCGCAAGTTCGACATGACCACCCCCTGACCCGGCACCACCCCCACCACCAGAAACCCCGGAAGGTGTGCAGATGAGACAACCTCCCCGCCCGCCGCACGGACGACTCCCGCAGCGGCTCCGGGCGATCCTGACCCTGCTGACCGCCGCGCTGCTCGCCGTCGGTGCCCCGCTGCTGATGTCCGGCTCCGCCGACGCGGGCACCACACTGGGTGCCTCGGCCGCGGAGAAGGGCCGCTACTACGGCGCCGCCGTGCCCGCGTTCAAGCTCTCCGACAGCCAGTTCACCGGCATCCTGGACCGCGAGTTCAACGCGATCACCCCCGAGAACGAGATGAAGTGGGACGCCACCGAGCCGTCCCAGAACCAGTTCCGCTACACCGGCGGCGACCAGATCGTCAGCCACGCCCAGGCACACGGCATGAAGGTCCGCGGCCACACCCTGCTCTGGCACGCCCAGCAGCCCAGCTGGGCGCAGAACATGTCCGGCAGCACGCTGCGCAACGCCGCCATGAACCACGTCACCCAGGTGGCCACCCACTACCGCGGCAAGATCTACGCCTGGGACGTCGTCAACGAGGCCTTCGCCGACGGCGGCAGCGGCGGGCGCCGCGACTCCAACCTGCAACGCACCGGCAACGACTGGATCGAGGTCGCCTTCCGCACCGCGCGCGCCGCCGACCCGGGCGCCAAGCTCTGCTACAACGACTACAACACCGACGGCGTCAACGCGAAGTCGACCGGCATCTACAACATGGTCCGCGACTTCAAGTCCCGCGGCGTACCCATCGACTGCGTCGGCTTCCAGTCCCACCTCGGCACCACGATGCCCGGCGACTACCAGGCCAACCTGCAACGCTTCGCCGACCTCGGCGTCGACGTGCAGATCACCGAGCTGGACATCACCCAGGGCTCCAACCAGGCCAACATGTACGCCGCCGTCACCCGGGCGTGCCTTGCCGTCGCCCGCTGCACCGGCATCACCACCTGGGGCGTCCGCGACAGCGACTCCTGGCGCGGCGGCGACAACCCCCTGCTCTTCGACGCCAACGGCAACAAGAAGGCCGCCTACACAGCCGTGCTGAACGCCCTCAACGCCGGCGGCGGCAGCACGCCGCCGCCGGGCCAGGTCGACACCAGTGCCTGGTACGTGCTGGTCAACCGCAACAGTGGCAAGGCCCTGGACGTCTACGGCAAGTCGACCACCGACGGCGCGCGGATCACCCAGTGGACCCGCAACGACGGCGCCAACCAGCAGTGGCAGTTCGTCGACTCCGGCGGCGGCTACTACCGCCTCAAGTCCCGCAACTCCGGCAAGGTCCTCGACGTCAACGGCGCGTCCACCGCCGACGGCGCGGCCATCATCCAGTGGACCGACAACAACGCCGGCAACCAGCAGTTCCAACTCGCCGATTCCAGCGGCTACCTGCGCCTGATCAGCCGCAACAGCGGCAAGGCCGTCGAGGTGCAGGGCGCCGCCACCACCGACGGCGCCAACGTCGTCCAGTACGCCGACTGGAACGGCGCGAACCAGCAGTGGCAGCTCGTCCGGGTCGGTTAGCGGGGCGGGATCGCGCCGCCGTCCGGCGGGGCACCGATCCGATCCGCTGACCGGGTGTCCCGGTGCTCTCGTCCGGGGAGCACCGGGACATCGCCGCGCCGCGGGCCCACGAGCCGGCGGGCGGCGGGGGCCGGGAATCTCGGTGGTGCGGCGCGTGGGTCGCCGCTACGACGACCAGGCCACGTTGTAGGAGGCGTGGCAGAGGACCGGCGCCATGATGCTCCGGCCGGCGTTGTCGTACAGCCAGACCAGGCGATGGCCGGCTCCGGTAGCGGCGCACCGGTCCAGCGCAGCACCAGGTACGACGTCCCCAGGGACCAGGGGTGGCAGCAGCAGCGCCGGGAGATACCAGACCAGGTGGGTGGCGCGTGGCAGGCGTACCAGGCCGGACGCCCAGTCACCCAGTCCTCGCCGTCCGCGCCGGCGGTACGTCAGGACGACGGCTGCGATCGCCGGCAGACGAACATCAGGGCGCTGGCCGGCACCTCCGCCCGGGTCCAGCGGGACAGGCCGCCGAACAGGGGGCCCAGCAGGTAGAACGCACCGCTGAGGACGAAGACCAGCCCGAAGAACGCGACCACCGGCCGGGCGCTGGACTCGCGCACCGGCTCGGCCACGCGCACAGCCTACCGATCGGTGTGCGGGATCACGGGGCGGCCGGGCGACCGTCAGGCCGCCTGGCCGCCCCGTGCGCCGGTTGTCAGCTGCGCAGGCTCCACTGCTGGTTGGTGCCGCCGTGGCAGTCCCAGAGGACGATCCTCGTGCCGTTGGCGGTGCCCCAGTTGTACGCGTCGAGGCAGCGTCCGGACTGGACGCCGCTGATGGTGCCGTTCGCGTTGACGTTCCACTGCTGGTTGGTCCGGCCGTTGCAGTCCCAGATGATCACGCGGGTGCCGTTCGCGGTGGCGCCGCCCTCAGCGTCCAGGCACTTGCTGCCGAGCACCTGCAGCTGTTTGGCCGTCGTGTAGGTCCACTGCTGCATGGTGCCGCCCCAGCAGTCGTACAGCTGCACCTGGGTGCCGTTGGTGGTGCTGCCGTTCGGCACATCCAGGCAGCGCCCGGACTGCGCGCCGACGATCGCGGTGGTCGACCCGCCCCCCGTGCCACCCGGGGTGCCGATGCTGCCGGGGACCGCCTGCAGGGCGGCGTACCAGACGGCGGCCATCTTGTCGTAGCCGGCGGCGGTGGGGTGGATGCCGTCGATCAGGTCGCCGGTCGTCACGGCGCTGTGCATGTCGACGAGGTGGACGTGCTTGCCTGCGTTCACCTTGCCCTGCACGATGCCGGGGATGGCCGCATTGAAGGTGCGTACGGCGGACTCCTGGCCGCTGTTGGCCAACGGGGTCAGCTGCGCGACGAAGACCTCCGCCGTGGGGGCGGTGTTCGTGATCCGGTCGATCAGGGTGGAGAGCCGGTTCGGCGCGGTGGAGACGTTGTAGTTCTGCAGGATGTCGTTGGTGCCGATGTGCAGCAGGACGCTGTGCGGCTGGTAGGTGTTCAGCCAGCCGACGATGTTGGCGTCGATCTGGTCGATGCGCCAACCGGGGTGGCCCTCGTGGTCGTGGTCGCCCAGGCTGCCGGGCCCGTTGTACTGCGAGCCGACGAAGTCGGTGGTGTAGCGGCCGTTGGCGAGGCGCTGCCACAGGCCGATGCGGTAGCCGCCCGGCACCTGGGTGCCCTCGGTGATGGAGTCACCGAGCGGCATCACCCGTACCCCGCCGTTGGACTCCGCGGCGGCCGGGCCCGTCGGGCCCAGCACGCCGATCATCGTGAGGCCCATCGCGACGCCCACGCTGAGCCATCGAGCTGTTCTCCTCATGTACGTTCCTCTCGGACTGACCGGGCGGCAGGCGGCGGAGCATCGGCCCCGCCACCTGCCGCGTAGTGGACCGGGCAGGTCGCTCCGCGCGCCGGTTGTCAGCCGCGCAGGCTCCACTGCTGGTTGGTGTCGCCGTGGCAGTCCCACAGGACGATCTTGGTCCCGTTGGCCGTGCTCCGGTTGGCCGCGTCCAGGCAGCGCCCGGACGGAACGCCGCTGATGGTGCCGTTCGCGTTGACGTTCCACTGCTGGTTGGTCCCGCCGGTGCAGTCCCAGATGATCACGCGGGTGTTGTTCGCCGTACCGGCGCCCTCGGCGTCCAGACACTTGCCGCCGGACACCTGCAACTGCTTGGCCGAGGTGTAGGTCCAGCGCTGCTGGGCGCCGCCCGAGCAGTCGTAGAGCTGCACCTGGGTGCCGTTGGTGGTGCTGGGCACGTCCAAACACCGGCCGGACTGCGCGCCCACGATCTCGGTGGCCAGCGGCGGGTCGCTGGGTGACGGCCCGCCGGCACCGGGGGTGAACCGCCAGTGATTGAGATTGAACAGGTAGCTGCTGCCGCCGGTGAACCGCAGGTAGAGGTCATGGGTGCCGGTGGCTCCGCTGACCGGGCAGGTGGTGTCGGTCCAGGCTTGCCAGCCACCGGTGCCGGCCACCCGGCAGGTCCCTACCAGGGGGCCACCGACGCTGTCCAGGCGCAGCTCGATGCTGCCTCCGCTGCCGCCCGACGCCACCCGGGCCGTGAACGAGGCGGCGCCGGTGCCGAAGCCCGCCCCCTTGACCTTGATGTAGTCCCCGTTCTCGATCCAGCCGACGTTCATTCCGCCCTCGGAGCTCGGCTCGGTCTCCACCCCCGACTCCCAGGCGATGGTCTCGGCCTCCTGCCGGACGTACGGATCCAGCGTCCCGACCTGTGGGGCGCCCGTGGTCGTCATGGTGATCGTGGGGATCGTGCCGTTCGTGCCGTAGCTGAACTTCTCCACCGCTACCGACCGGGTGAAACCACCGCCGCCCGACAGCGCCCCGTTGTGGTAGAAGAAGTACGAGCCGCCCTTGAAGTCGACGATCCCGGGATGGTTGGTGAAGCTGCTGCCCTGGGTCGGCATGATCGTGCCGCGGTAGGTCCACGGCCCCAGCGGGCCCGGCGCCGTGGAGTAGGCGATGAACTCCGAGCAGCACTTGGCCGCGTAGACCAGGTAGTACAGGCCGTTGCGCTTGTAGACCCAGGGCCCTTCCTCGAACAGCGTCGGCCGGCTCGCGTCCCCGCTCCGGGTGCCGAACCCGGCGGTGGTCAACGGGATCTGGGTCGGGCTGCCCGAGTACGAGATCATGTCGGCGTTCAGCTTCACGTACCACAGGTTCGGGTTGCCCCAGTACAGGTACGCCTGGCCGTCGTCGTCGATGAAGACCGTCGGGTCGATCTCCCCGTTGCTCACCAACGGACGCCCGATGGCGTCCCGGAACGGCCCGGTGGGGCTGTCCGCGACCGCCACGCCGATCCCCATCCGGCCGGTCGCGCGGACCGTCATGGGCACGTACCAGTAGAACTTGCCGTTGCGTTGGATCGCCTGCCCGGCCCAGGCGTCGGCGCTGGCCCAACTGAAGCTGGCGAGGTTGAGCGGCGAGCCGTGGTCGGTCCAGTTCACCATGTCGTCGGAGGACCAGACCCGCCACTCCTTCATCGTGAACCAGGTCGAGTTGTCCTCGTCATGGCCGGTGTAGAGGTACACCCGGTTGTTGTAGACCAGCGGTGCCGGGTCGGCCGTGTAGATGGTCTGCACGATCGGGTTGTCCGCCCGGGCGATGCCCGGCAGCATCCCCAACACCGTCAGCAGGCTCACGGCCAGGGCCAGCACCCGCCTGGTGCGGCGGTTGGCCCGCACCGGCGGCGCGGGCCTCCCGTGCTTCCCCGGTACGTCGGCGGGTCGCGCCGCGAGACGCGGTCCGCGCCGGCCGGGCACAAAGGACATTGGCATGTTTGTCACCTTTCGCGAGAGTCGGGGGTGGACGGTTCGGGCCTCAACTCCGGCTCCACTTCTGGTCGTTGCCGCCGGTGCAGCTGGCAAGGACGATCGGGGTGCTGTTGCCGGTGCCGCCGCCGTTGGGGGCGAGGCAGATGCCGGACTGGACGCCGGTGATGGTGCCGTTGCTGTTGACGTTCCACTGCTGGTTGGTGCCGCCGTTGCAGTCCCAGATGATCACCTTGGTGCCGGGGGTGGTGCCCTGGGCGTTGGCGTCCAGGCACTTGCTGCCGTACACCTGCAGCTGCTTGCCGGAGGTGTAGGTCCACTGCTGGTTGGCGCCCCCGTTGCAGTCCCAGAGCGTCACCTGGGTGCCGTTGGTCTGGGACTGGTTGGGCACGTCGAGGCACCGGCCGGCGGCGGTGTTGCGCAGCGAGCCGGTGGTGCCGCCCGGGTCACCACCGGGGCCGGCCACCACGGACAGGTTGTCGAACTGGGCGGTCTGGCCCTGGCTGGTGCCGAAGCCCACCTGGCCGGCCACGAAGGAGGTGTCGCTCGCGGTGCCGACCGTCGTGCCGTCGATCGTCGCGGTGATGGTGCTGCCGGAGAAGCCGAGGGAGAGGCTGTGCCAGCGGTTGGTGCCCAGCGCCGCGACGGTGCCGCTGCGCAGGGTGGTCAGTTGTCCGGCGGTGTTGTTGCGCAGGATCGACCAGGAGCCGCCGTCGGTGACGCGCAGGAAGTAGGCGTTGTAGCGGCCGATGGGATCGAGGTTCGTGGTGCCGACCCGACCCTCCAGCTGCGCGTACCCGGACTTCTCGAGCAGGGCGTCGGCGGAGACGGTGTAGTTGCCCCAGGCCAGGCTGCCGCCGTAGGTGGCCGGGTCGGCGAGGGTCTTCCAGGTGATCGGGGCCTGCGGCGACATCTGCCGCAGGCAGATGCCGGACCGGCCGCCGCCGCAGCCGACGGTTTCGAAGGCGCCCTGCATGTCCTGCAGGTACTTCGGCATCCGGCCGGTGGGGTAGCTGTCGAAGGTGTCCTGGTACGGCAGCCCCAGCGAGCCCTGGGCGGGGCTGGTGGCGGCGCCCTTGCCCTGGCCGGTGGTGGTGGTGATGCTGTAGAGGTAGCCGGGCTGGAGGGTCAGCGAGTACGCGCCGCCCGACGGGGTGATGTCGCTGGTGTGCACGAAGAAGTCGTTGGTGCTGTTCGAGTTGAGGTTGGTCGCCCACACGTGCACCTGGCCGGTGGAGAGGCCGCCGGTGACGCTGACGTTGAGCTGCTGGGCGCTGGTGGCGTCCATCGTCTCGATGATGGTGCTGTAGTCGGTGTTGTTGGTCGACTTCAACGACACGTAGCTGCCGTTGCCGCGGTTGCCGCCGAGGTAGCCGGTGGCGGAGTCCAGGTACTTCCAGCCGGGCGCGGTGAACTGGGCGGTGTGGGCCAGCGCCCAGGTGTTCTTGCCGACGGAGTACCAGCCGGACCAGGGCTGGTTGGCCAGGATCAGCCCGACGGTGGCCCACGGCAGGTTCGGGGTGATCGCCGCGATCAGGTCCCAGTTGAGGTAGGCGACCATCCTGCCGTCGATGTAGCCGCGGTTGATGCCCCGGGCCAGTGGCTTGGCGCCGTCGTTGTAGTCCTGTGAGCCGCCCTCGCTGTCCCACAGCGTCTTGCCGGTGCTGGTGGCGGTGGACGACACCGAGCAGGAGGTCTGCGCGCTGAGGTAGCCACACGGGTAGTGGCCGCTGAGCACGTCGATGCTGTTGCGCAGCGTGGCGTTGCTCGCCACCGCGTTGGCCGGCCCCCAGCTGCCCGGGTAGTCGTCACCGTAGATGATCTTCACGCCGCTGTAGCCGTTGCTGTTCAACGCGCTACGCAGGTTGATGGTCCAGTTCGCGTCGGTCTGCTTCTCGTTCTGCGCGGCGGTGATGTAGTCCATGGTCAGGTTGTGCTGCCGGGCGCAGCCCAGCCAGTCCACGAAGTAGTTGATCATGTCCTGGGACATGAAGGTGCCGTTGCCGATCCACCCCGGGGCACCCCAGGGCAGCGCCGCCAACCTGATGTTGGGGTTGCGGGCCTTGGCCTGCTCCATGATCCACCACTGGTAGCCACGGTTGCAGTTGAGGTCGCCGCGGACGTGCTCGTGGCTCGGCTCGGAGCCGCTGGTGGAGTTCGTGTCCCCGCCCATCTCCACCTTGAGGATCTGCAGCGCGGCGCCGTAGCCGGGCTTGAACAGGTAGTCGAGAATCTGGCCCCGCTGCGGCTCCGGGTAGTCGATGAGCAGTCGACTGTTGCCGCCACCGCCACTGACCGCGCCGACACCGTCGAACGTCTGCCCGCCGGATGATCCGTTGATGGTGATCGACGTCGCGGCCTGGGCCGGCCCGGCGGTCACCGCCACCAGGCCGGTGGTGGCCAGGACCGCGGCGGCCAGCGCCGCCAGCGGTCGTGGTGGACGGAGGAGTGTGCTCAGCCTCGACATACGCGATTCCCTTTCGGTGGTGGTGCGGATGCGCCGGGGCGGGCGGCGGGGTCTGCGGTTGGCCGGTGGGGTGTGGCGACGCCCGGGAGCACGGGCCACCCCAGCCGGATCGGCGGTGGCACGGGGGGTGGCGCTGGTCAGCGGTAGCCGGCCGCGATGACGTCGCTCTGGACCGCGTTCTCGGTCGCGTCGGACGGGTAGCCCGCCACCATGGCGCCCTCGTAGAAGGTGCCCGCGCTGAGGTTGGCGCCTCCGCCGGGCTTGCAGCAGTCGCCGCCGCTGCCCAGGATGATGGCGCCCTGCTTCTTCATCGGGCTGTAGCCGGCCGGCAGCGCGCCGTCGTACAGGGTGTAGAGGCTGCCGGACTGAGCGTTGCTGCCCTTGATGGCGAACCGTGAGGTGCCGTTGTTCTTCAGCGTGGCGGTGACGAACTTGCTGGTGAAGGCGCGCTGGTTGTAGTTCCAGGACTGGCTGCCGCCGGGGTAGAGCCCCCACTCCAGGTCCGCCTGGACCCAGGGGCCGGTGCCGGAGCAGCCGCCGAACCAGCAACTGGTGCTGAAGTTGATCGCGTCCATCGCGCCGGCGGCGTCGGCGGACCGGGTGGTCTCGCTGTTGCCGTAGTCGAAGCAGCAGCCGCTGTTGACGTGGGTGCCGCTGGTGACCATGTACATGCCCTCCGGCGCGCTGCCGGTCGGGATGCCGGTGGTGTGCCCGTCCCGCCAGTAGCTGTTGCCGGGGTTGATGTAGAGCGAGTAGGCCTTGGCGCCGCCGACGGTCAGCGACTCACTGGTCGCGGTGGCCGGCCGGCTGGAGGTGGACCCGGGGACCTGCGGCGAGCCCTGGTACCACAGGTGGTTGCCGCGCCCGGACTGGTCGTAGACGACGGTGATGACGCAGGTGGTGCCGGCGCAGAAGCTGTCCTGGGTCGTCGCGTTGGCGTAGCCACCGGCGCCCAGCACGCCGATGTCACGCGTCGCGCTGTCGGAGGAGCGGCGGACCTGGTAGAGGTTGCCGGCGTACGCGGAGAACAATGCCCGGGTGGTGCTGTGCGCGGCGACGCACGGTGTGCCGCCGGCGGCGTAGATGTCGCACGGCCGGCCGCCGGCCGGCGGCGGCGAGGTGGGCGGCGGGGACGACGGGGTTGTCGAGGTGGTCCACCGCTGGTTGGCCTGGCCGTTACAGGTCCAGAGGATGATCTTGGTGCCGTTGGCGGTGCCGGCGCCGTTGGCGTCCAGGCAGAGTCCGGACTGGACACCGGTGATGGTGCCGTCCGCATTGACGTTCCACTGCTGGTTGAGCTGGCCGTTGCAGGCCCAGATGATCACCTGGGTGCCGGGGCTGGTGCCCTGACCGTTGGCGTCCAGGCAGGTGCCACCGTTCCCGGTGAACTGCCGCGCCGTCGTGTACGTCCAGGTCTGCCCGGCACCGCCCCAACAGTCGTAGAGCTGGACCTGGGTGCCGTTGGTGGTGCTGCCGTTCGGCACGTCGACGCAGCGACCGGACTGCACGCCGACGATCGAACCGGGCCCGGCGGCGGCGACGGCCGGGTGGCTTCGGGCCACCAGGGCCAGGCCGCCGACGACCAGGACGAGCGCCAGCGCCCACCGCAGTGGACGCGACAATGTGGACCGGACGGGCCGGGCGGGAGAGACCACCATGACGGCTCCTCGGATACCTTGGCGCCGCGCCGGTGGCGCGGCCTCATGGGTGATGGCCGCCGATGGATGCGTTAACATCCGCGGCAGGAGCTGATGCCGACGACACCCGGAGGACCGGTGAGTCCTGGCGGGCCAGGCTGCCGGAATGCCTGCGGTGGTGGCGCCTCGGCAGGGATGTTATCGATAACATCGACGTAACCTGATTAAAGCACAGCGGCGTCGATGGCGGGAGTGTTCGGGTGCCCGCGCACGCCGCGAGAAGGCCCGCCGTGAGCTGCGCCCGGATGCCGGGCAGCCCGCCGCCGGCACAGCCCCTGATCAGCGCGACGACGGCGACGGACGGCAGCGCGGCACCGGCGCGCAGGACGTGATCCGCCAGCAAGGGTCGCCGCCGCACCCGCTGTCGCTGCGCCAGCTTGATCTTCGTGCCGGCCGGGACGGCCCGAACCGCGGCCGCAGCGCGCGGCTCCCTCGTCCTCGCATACCGCTCCCCCGATGGCGAAGGCGCCCGCCACGGCGCCCCGCGACCCGACCGGACGGGTGCCACGACTCCAGCCCGCCGGAAGCCGGCCGCGACGGGCCGGCTGCATCGAGTTACGTCGATTGACACTTTGTGGACCGACAGGAACACTATTTGCCATACATCGCCATCCGGAGCCGGGCAGGGCGAGCCACCCCGAACGCGGGCAGGGCGCGATCACCGCGGGGAACCGGGCGTTCCCGCGACCGCACCGCGCGTGCCCGACCTCCGCCTGTACAGGTGATAGAAGGAGTCGTCCCCGTGACCATCAGAAGAAGACTGCTGCTCGTGCTGGCCGCGTCGTTGACCGCCGCCGGCCTGGTGCTACCCACCCTGCGTCCCGCGTACGCGGCGTCGCTGGTCGAGGTGACCAGCTTCGGCGACAACCCCGGCGGGATGCGCATGCATGTCTACGTTCCCGACTCCCGCCCGGCCCGACCGGCGACCGTGGTGGCCATGCACGGCTGCGGTGGATCGGGCCCCGGCTTCTACTCCGGCAGCGAATTCGCCAGCCTCGCCGACCGGTACGGCTTCATCGTGATCTACCCGACCGCGACCCAGCAGGCCGGCTTCGGCAACTGCTTCGACACCTGGTCCGACGCTGCCAAGCGGCGCGGCGGCGGCAGCGACCCGGTGTCGATCATCTCCATGATCCAGTACGTGCAGCAGCGGTACAGCGCCGACCCCGACCGGGTCTACGCCACCGGCAGCTCGTCCGGCGGCATGATGACCAACCACATGCTGGCCCTCTACCCCGACGTGTTCAAGGCCGGCGCCGCCTTCATGGGGGTGCCCTTCAACTGCTTCGCCAACGCGGCGGACTACCCGCCCGGTTCCAGCCAGTGCACCGGCGGCAACATGAACCGGACGCCGCAGCAGTGGGGCGACGCCGTCCGCCAGGCCTACCCCGGCTACACCGGCCCTCGCCCGCGGGTGCAGCTGTGGCACGGCACCAGTGACACGCTCGTGCCGTACCAGCTGCTGCAGGAGACCATCGAGCAGTGGACCAACGTGTTCGGGCTCAGCCAGACGCCGACCTCCACCGACACGCCGCAGACCAACTGGAACCGCCGCCGGTACGCCGACGCGGGCGGGACCGTCCAGGTCGAGGCGTACAGCATCCAGGGCGCCGGGCACAGCCTGCCGTCCAGCGGCATGGCCGCCGTCGCCATCGGCTTCTTCGGCCTGACCGCCCCGCCCAGCCCGACCGTCTCGGCGAGCCCGACGATCTCGGCGAGCCCCACGACCTCGCCGAGCCCGACGCTGTCGCCGAGCCCGACCCTCTCCCCGAGCCCGACGTTCTCCCCGAGCCCGACGGGATCGCCGGGCGGCGGGGCCTGCCGGGTGGCCGTGGCCGTCAACGCCTGGAACAACGGGCTGACCGAGAACATCATCGTCACCAACACCGGCACGAGCACCGTCAACGGCTGGTCCCTGGGGTTCACCCTGCCCGGCGGGCAGACCATCACCTCGGGCTGGAACGCCTCCTACTCCCCCGCCTCCGGCCAGGTCACGGCCCGGAACGTCGCCTACAACCCCACCATCCCGGCCAACGGATCCGTCACCATCGGCTTCCAGGCCACGCACACCGGTAACCCGGCCGCGCCGACCTCGTTCACCCTCAACGGCGCGCCCTGCACGATCGGCTGACGCCGGGCCACGCCGGGGATGCTCAACCCGTGGGCATCCCCGGCGTGCCGGCCGGTACCGGTCTCCCGGTCAGCGCAGCCCGGCGAACAGGTCGTCCTCCGGAACGGGCGCACCGGTGCTGTCCCGGACCCGGACGAAGGTCTCCACGCCCATCAGCTCGGTGAACCGCTCCTCGCCCAGTTGCAGGAAGAAGATGTTCTCGGCCTGGCTGGCGTGCGCGGCCAGCGACTCGAACTTCTGCCCGCCGTAGGCGCTGATGTCCACCCAGGTGGTGATCTCGTCGTCCGGCAGGCCCAGCTCCGGCTGCCCGTCCGGCTCGGGGAACTCGACGCCGATCTCCTTCATGACCTGCCCGAACTGCCGGAACGCGCTGCGCGGCACGGTGGTCCAGTAGACCTTCGCGGGGATGCCCGTCTGCTCGACGGCGGCCATCGTGACCCGGTGGGCCTGGATGTGGTCCGGGTGGCCGTAGAAGCCGTTCTCGTCGTAGGTCACCACCACGTCGGGCCGGTAACGCCGGATCAACTCGGCCAGCCGGTCGGCCGCCGCCGCCACCGGGGTGGTCCAGAAGGCCCCGGGGGCGTCGTTGGCCGGCCACCCCATCATCCCGGAGTCGGCATAGCCGAGCGTCTCCAGGTGGGTGACCTTCAACGCCGCGCAACTGGCCGTCAGCTCGGCCTGGCGCATCGTCACCACCGTGCCCGGGTCGTGCCCCGGCTCGCCCGGCTTGGTCCCGCCGGGCCCGTCGCCGCACCGACCGTCCGTGCAGGTCACCAGCACCGTCGTCACGCCCTCCGCCGCGTAACGGGCGAGGATCCCGCCGGTGCTCGTCGCCTCGTCGTCGGGGTGCGCGTGCACCGCCATCAGGGTCAATGGTCGTTCAGCCATCCCACCACCTTAGGCCGACCGCCACACCCCGACGGCCGACCCGGACCGCGACGTCCCGGCGGTGGCCGTTCAGTTGCCCGACGGCACCTGGTCCCGGACGTCGTCGTAGCCGACCTTGCCCGGCGCCTCGGCCGGGGCGTAGATCACCCGCAGCACACCCGTCGGGAACACCTCGGTCGCGGTCACCCGCAGGTGATACGGCGTGTCGCCGTCGTCGAACAGCTTGCGCCCCTTGCGCGCGGCGACCGGGTGCACCAGCAGGCGCAGCTCGTCGACCAGCCCGGCCGCGAGCAGCTGCTGCACCACGGAGATGGACCCGGGGATGAGGATGCCCTTGCTGCCGGCGTCGGCCTTGAGCGCGCGGACGGCCGCCACGAGATCGCCGTCGACCAGCTCCGAGTTGCGCCAGGAGAAGGTCAGCGGCTGCCGCGAGACGACCACCTTGCGCACGTCACCGAGCTGCTTGGCGAAGCCGGCGTCGTCGCCGCCCGCGGCCTCCCGCTCGGGCCAGGCCCCGGCGAAGCTGTCGTACGTCACCCGGCCGATGAGCAGCACGTCGGCGGTGTCGTAGTCCTCGGTGACGGCCCGGCCCATGTTCTCGTCGAAGTACGGGAAGTGCCAGTCCGGGTCGATTTCGGCGACACCGTCGGCGGAGATGAACAGCGTGGAGATGACCTTTGCCATCGGAAGTCCCTTCAAGTCGCGTCCAGTCGACGGGTAGACCGTCGCAGCATTCCAAACTCATCGGCGGGCCACCGACCCGTTTCGGCGCGAACCCCTCCCGGCGGGTCACCACCGGCGCAGCGCGGCGGCCAGCTGGGCCAGGGCGAGGTGGGCGGCGTCGAAGAGGGCGAGCTTGCGCGGGAAGTTGTGGATGAGCCCCTGGTAGCGGGTGGCGGTGACCGGCACGCCGGCCGCCAACAGCGCGGCGGCGTACCGTTCCCCCTCGGCGGCCAGCAGGTCGAGCTCGGCCGTGATGACCACGGCCGGCGGCAGGCCGGTGAGGTCCGCGCGCAGCGGGTCCAGGTCCGGGTGGGTCCGGTCCACCCCGGCGGGCGCGTACGCGTCCCAGAAGAACCGCATCTCCTCCCGGTCCAGGCCGTACTCGTCCAGCGGCGGGTAGTCGGCCGCGGGGTCGATGACCGGGCAGCTGAGCAGCTGGCCGGCCAGGCGGATGCCCGCGTCCCGGGCCCGCCGCGCGGTCACCGCCGCCAGGTGCCCGCCCACCGAGTCACCGGCCACCGCGATCCGGCCCGGGTCGAGGCCGTACCCCACCGCCCCGGGCCCGCGCAGCCAGCCGAGCGCGCCCGCCATGTCGTCGACCGCGGCCGGGTACGGGTGCTCGGGGGCGAGCCGGTAGTCGACGGAGAGCACGGCCCAGCCGGACGCGGCCGCGAGGTGCCGGCACCACCCGTCGTGGGTCTCGACGCCGCCCATCACCCAGCCGCCGCCGTGGGCGTAGAGGACCACCGGCAGCGGGTCGTCGCCGGCGTCGCGGTAGAGGCGGGCGGGCACCCCGCCCGCGTCGACGCTCACCACCGAGCGGATCGCCGGCCCGCCGCCCACCTCGTCGGGCGTGGCCCGGACCATGCTCAGCCGCGCCGCCGGCAGGGTCGCCCGGGTGAGCGGGACCCGCTGCTGGACCTGCATCGCGGCCCGTGCCTGCGGGTGCAGCCGACTGGGGTCCACCCGCCCAGTATCGCTGCCCGGCCGAGGTACGGGTCGGCGACACGGCGGTGCCGGATCGGCGCGGCGGCGGCTACGGTGGGCAACGTGGAGGAGTTGCTGCCGGCACTGCCGGAGGACTGGGACCGCTGCCTCGCGGTGGCCGCGCACCCCGACGACATCGAGTACGGCACGGCCTCGGCGATCGCCCGCTGGACCGCGCAGGGCAAGCAGGTCACCTACCTGCTGGCCACCCGGGGCGAAGCGGGGATCGACGCCGTGCACCCCGACGAGGCCGGGCCGTTGCGCGAGCGGGAGCAGCGCGCCGCCGCCCGGGAGGTCGGCGTGGACGTCGTGGAGTTCCTCGCACACCGCGACGGCGTCGTCGAGTACGGGCCGGACCTGCGTCGGGACATCGTCCGGGCGATCCGCCGGCACCGGCCGGACGTCATCGTCTCCGGCGCGTTCGACATCCGGATGGTGGGCGGCATGACCAACCAGGCCGATCACCGGGCGGTGGGGCTGGCCGCGTTGGACGCGGCGCGCGACGCCGGCAACCGGTGGATCTTCACCGAGCTGGCGGACGAGGGGCTGTCGCCCTGGGACGGGGTGCGCTACGTCTGCTTCGCCGGCGCCGAGCGCCCCACGCACGGTGTCGACGTCACGGGTGAGCCGTTGCGGCGCGGCATCGCCTCGCTGGCCGCGCACGCCGAGTACACCAAGGGCCTGGGCGTGGCAGGCCCCGAACCCGGGCCGTTCCTCACCTGGGCGGCCCGGCTGGGCGGGCCGGCGCTGGGCGTGGCCGAGGCCGTCCTGTTCGACGTGCACGCCCTCCGGTTTGAGGGCCCACCGCCCTGGCTGTGAGCCGGCCCCGGCTGAGGCTGGTGGGCGGGCCCCTCGGGGCGCCGGATCGGACGTACGGGACAGGAGGCTGCGGTGGTTGGGACGACACCCACCGGGACGACGGTGACCGAGGTGCTGGCCGAGCTCGCCGCGCTCGATGACCCGAAGGCCCGCGCGGTCAACAGCAGGCACGGTGACGACCACGGGGTGAACCTCGGCAGCCTGCGCACGCTCGCCAAGCGGCTCGGTACGCAGCCAGAGCTGGCGCGCCAACTCTGGCGCAGCGGTGACAGCGCGGCGCGGCTGCTGGCAATCCTGATCTGCCGGCCGAAGGCGTTCGAGCCGGACGAGTTGGACGGGATGCTCCGCGAGGCGCGCACCCCGAAGGTGCACGACTGGCTGGTCAACTACGTGGTGAAGAAGAGCCCGCACGCCGAGCGGCTGCGCCTGGCCTGGTCCGCGGACGCGGATCCGGTGGTGGCCAGTGCGGGCTGGGCACTGACCACCGAGCGCGTGGCGCGCCGGCCCGCGGGCCTCGATCTCGCGGGTCTGCTCGACGTCATCGAGGCGGAGTTGAAGCCGGCGCCGGAGCGCCTGCAGTGGGCGATGAACCACTGTCTGGCGCAGATCGGCATCGACCATCCCGAGCACCGGGCGCGGGCGATCGCCATCGGCGAGCGGCTGGCGGTGCTCAAGGACTACCCGACCTCGCCGGGCTGCACGTCCCCGTACGCGCCCGCCTGGATCGCCGAGATGGTGCGCCGCCAGCACGGCGGCTAGCTGGCGCGGGCGCTACACCTTGCCCTGCAGGACCTTGCCCAGCCGGAGCGCGGCGTCCTTGCGCTTGTCCGGGTCGCTGATGCTCACCTTGATCCCGCAGAAGTCGCCGCTGCGGCACGGGAACCACAGCTCACCGTGGATGTCGTTGTAGGTGGCCCCGTCGGCGGATCCGCTCACCGGGCTGCCGGCATCGGCCACCGCCTCGTACTGCTCCTTGGGCAGCACGGTCGCGGAGACCGCCTCCACGATGCCGTCCTTGGGCCCGGAGGACGCCGTCCAGATGCACCCGCCGAGCGCGTAGTCGTGCTGCCCGCCGTCGTTCGGGCCGATCACCTCGGCGACCTCGTTCGCCGGCAGGCGCCCGCACTCGTCGCCGTCGGCGCCGGTCCCGGCGTCGGCGGCCTCGTCCCCGGCCGCCGGCACGCGCACCGGTCCGGACGCGGCCGGGCCGCCGTCGCTGCCACACGCCACGACCAGGGTGAGCGCGCCTCCGACGAGCGCGACCTGGGCCAGCTTCCTGAACATCCCCATGGGTCATTCCTTCCTGATCGGTTCGCCTGTCGGTCCCGGTCGCGACTTCGTCGGGCCCGGGCCGGATGTCTCGGTGGCCGTCAGTCCCGGCAGAGGGGCACGTCCGGTTCGACGACGGTGCGGTTCACGATGTCCTTCTTGACGAAGTCGGCCTCCTTCGGCACGGAGACCTTCAGCACGTGCTCGATGGCCTTCGCCAACGGTTCGGACATGCTGATGCCCTCCCCGGCGCGGACGGTGGCGACCAGCGTGGACCCGCGGCACTTCACCGCCGGTCCGGCCAGCGGCAGCCCCACCCGGCCGGCCGCCGAACCGTTGGTCAGGCCCACCGAGGCCACGATCGCGACGAACGGCCCGGCCCCCGCCACCGGCAGGCCGATCAGGAACCCGAAGCGGAACTCGACCGCGAGGACGATCGCCTCGACGCCGATGGACACGCCGCGCAGGGACTGCATGATGCTCTCCCGCACGGAGAAGGTGGGCGTCAGCACGGACGAGCCGGCGTAGCCGATCGGCCCGGCGAGTCCCCATCGGCCGGTCGCGGAGATGTTGCCGTTCTTCGCCGTGAACGCCGTCTCGACGAGGAACTTGAAGGTCTGTTTCAACGTGGCGGGGAAGCCGCCGATGATGATGGGCTGCTTCACCTCGATCGGAAACTCGATCTTCGCCTTCTTGTTGTCGCTGAGCCCGCCCTGTGCGCCGGCGGCGATCGTCACGGCGAGTCCCTCGACCCCGTCGATGCGGAACGAGGGGTGCGGGATGACGCCGTTGGTCACCCGCAGGTCACCGCGGACGCGCAGGTTGCGGACCAGCAACTGGATGTCGAAGTCGACCCGCAGGCCGGCCGCGGCGGTCGAGTGCTCGGCGCTGAGCCCCAGCTTCGCGTTGTCCTTGTAGGCCGTCACGTCCCAGGCGCCGACCTTCCGTTTGGCGCTGCTGGCCGCGCCCGCTCCCGGCGCGCGGGCCGGCCCGAGCGCGAGCGGCGGCACGGCGAGCCGCAGACCGCCCGCCCCGATGGCGTTCGTGCCCAGCCCGGTGGCCTGCTCGGGGTCCGGCAGGACCGGCGTGGCGGGTGCCTCGCCGGCGACCTCCCCCAGCAGGTCGGGCAGCGGGCCGAAGGTCTGCGCCTGGAGATCCAGCGCCTGGTCGATGGTGAAGTGGCCGTCGCGTACCACGTCGGTCAGCTCGACGGGGGCCAGGGTGACCGCCAGGTCGCCCCGGGCCCGTTCGACCCGCACCACCCGGCCGAGCGCCTCGCTCGTGGCGAACATGATCTTTCCGGGCGCGAGATCGCCCACGCCGGCGGCGTCACCGTCGAGCACGTAGGTGAACCCGTCCGCGCTCACCGAGCGGATCGCGTCGCCGCCCCCGGCGACGAGCACGACGTCCGGCTGGTACACCACCGAGCGGTCCGGCCTGGGGGCGTACCCGTACCGCCGGTCCGCCGCGTCGGCGGGGCCGGAACGGGCCGGGTCGAGCATCCCGCACCCGGCGGTCAGCGCGACGAGACAGACCAGTGCGGCGGCGCCGGCGAGCCGGTGACGGAGCAGGCCGGCCGGGCCGGCGCGCTCGGGTCGGGACGCTTGGGTGCTCATGCCCGCCGACGCTAGGCGCGAGGGCCCCGCCACCGAATCGGGTGATTCCCTATGCAGAGCCGGCTCCGGCCGAAGGAGAGGGAAACCCCCGATTCCTCACGGCCCGTCGGGTCCTACCGTTCGACGCATCACCTGGCGCCGCTCGCCGAGCCGGTCGGCGGGTCTGTTCGACGGCCGGTCCGACGATGGGGAGATCCGCGACGATGAACGACACCCGCCCGTACCGCCGACTCGCCGCGCTGGCCCTGGCCACGCTCCCGCTGCTCGCCGGGGTCGGCTGCGCCGGCTCCGACAGCGCACCCCGATCCGCGCCCCCCGCCACCGACCAGCCGGCCGGCGCCGACGCGCCCACGGTCGCCACGGAGGAGGCCGCCCCCAGCCCGGCCGCCGCCGTCGACCCGTGCGCGCTGGTGTCCAAGGCGGAGGCGGAGCGGCTGGCCGGCACCGCCCTGGCGGACGCGAAGCCGGTCCAGGACAGCTGCACCTACTCCGGCCCGGTCACCGGCCCGACCGCCCAGGTGGAGGTCTACGTCGGCGACGGGGCGAAGAAGTACCTCGACATCGAACGCGACCTCGGGCACGAACTGCGGCCGCTGTCGGGTGTCGGTGACGAGGCGTACGCCACCGGCGAGGCGGTCTTCGTCAACAAGTCCGGCCGCTGGGTGACCGTCCGGCTGGTACGCCTCAACGACCCGGCCGAGAACCGCAAGCCACTGGAGACGGTCGCCCGTACGGTCGCCGGCCGGCTCTGAGCCCACCGGATTCATCCGGATCGGCAGTCCGGGCCCACCGGAGCGGTCCTGGTTCGTGGTCCGGGCCCGTGCCAGTATTGATCACGTGCTGGGCGAGACCGTCGGCCGCGACGCGGTGATCGACCAGGCGTGGCGCTGTCTCGGCGAGACCGGCGTGGTGCTGCTGGACGGGCCCGCCGGCATCGGGAAGACGACCCTGTGGCGGGCGCTGGTGGCCCAGGCGGAGCGGGCGGGGTGGCTGGTGCTCGCCTGCGCGCCGACCGAATCCGAGCGGGATCTGCCGTTCGCGGCGCTGGCCGACGTGCTCCGCCCTCTCGCCGCGCAGGCGGCCGGGCTGCCCGGCCCGCAGCGCCGCGCCGCCGAGATGGTGCTGCTCTCCGCCGACAGCGACGAGCCGGTCGACGAGCGGGTCATCGGCGCCGCCACCCGCTCGCTGCTGGACGCGGCGGTGGACAGCGGGGCGCCGGTGCTGGTCGCGATCGACGACGCGCCGTGGCTGGACCGGGCCAGCGAACGGGCCCTGCGGTTCGCGCTGCGCCGGGTGACGCCCCGGCTGGCCACGCTGGTCACCTGCCGCCGGGCCGAGGCGGGGCCGGAGGTCGTGCCACTCGGGCTGGGCCAGGGCCCAGCCGGCGGCCGGCTCACCCGGATCGGCGTGGAGCCGTTGGGGGTGGGGGCGCTGCACCACATCCTGCGCAACCGGCTCGGCGCCGCGCTGGGCCGTCCGCTGCTGGCCCGGATCGCCCGGGACGCGGGCGGCAACCCGCTGCTCGCGATCGAGCTGGCCCGGGCCGTGCTGCGGCTGCCCCGGCCGCCGTCGCCGGGCGAGGACCTGCCGGTGGCCACCTCGATGCAGCAGCTGCTCGGCGAGGTGCTGGCCGGGTTGCCCACCGAGACCCTGCACGCGGTGCGGTTGGCGGCGCTGCTCGCCGTCCCGACGCTGCGCGACCTGACCGCCGCCGGGGTGCGGCCGGCCGCGTTCGACCCGGCGGAGGAGGCCGGGCTGCTCGTCGTGACGCCGGTCGCGGTCGAGTTCACCCATCCGGTGTACGCGTCGACGGTCCGCTCGGCCAGCTCGCCGGGAATCCGCCGCCGGCTGCACCGGGCGCTGGCCGACGTCGTCGCCGACCCGGACGAGCGGGCCCGTCACCTCGCGCTCTGCACGGTCGGCCCGGACCTCGCGGTCGCCGGCGTGATCGCCCGCGCCGCCGAGCGGCAGCACGCCCGGGGCGCGCCGGAGGTCGCCGCGCAGCTCTTCGAGCGGGCCGTGGCGCTCGTCCCGGCCCAGGATCCGGCCGGCCGGGGCCGGCTGCGGCTGTCCGCGGCGCGCTGCCGGTACGACAGCGGCGACTACGCGGCGGCGGGCGCCGCGGCCGAGACGATCGCCGACGAGTTCGCCGGTGAGCTGCGCGCCGAGTCGCTGCTGTTGCGGGCGATCGTGGCGTGGAGCGCCGACGAGCCGGGCGAGGTGGCGGTCGGGGCGGCCGAGCGGGCGCTGGCGGCGGTGCCGCCGCAGTCGCCGCTGGCCGGGCGGATCCACGCGCACCTGGCCGGGTTCCGCGACGCGCCGGGGCCCGCGCGTCGGCACGCGGAGGCGGCCGTCGCCCTGCTCGCTGATCGGGCGGACGACCGCGGGCTGGCCGCCGCCGCGCTGCTGCAGTTGTTCTTCCAGGAGGTACGGGCCGGGCGCCCGGCCCGTACCGAGCTGATGGACCGGGCGCTGGCGATGGAGGGCGACGAGCCGTCCTGGCTGGCCGGCACGATACCCGCGGTCTGGTGGAAGTCCATCGACGACGCCGACCGGGCCCGGCAGCGGTTGCACTGGATGCTCGGCCGGGCCACCGCGCGCGGCGATCAGCCGTTGCAGCACGAGCTGCTCAGTCATCTCGGCGAGACCGAGCTGCTGGCCGGCTGCTGGCCGGCCGCCGAGCGGCACGTCGCCGCGGCCCGGGATCTCGGCGAGCAGCTCGGCACCGGGCTCAACGGTGAGCGGTGGCTGGCGGGGCTGCTCGACGCGCACCGGGGCAGGCTGGCCGAGGCCGGCGCGGTCGCCGAGGCCGGGCTGCGACGCGCCGAGGACACCGGCGACGGCTGGGTCCGCCGGATCTACCGGCACCTGGCCGCCTTCGTGGCGCTCTGCGCGGGCCGCACGGACGAGGCCGCCCGGGCGTACGGCAGCCTCGCCGCCGACGTCGACGAGCTGGGCCTGGTCGAGCCGCTCGCGCAGCGCTTCGAGCCGGACTGGATCGAGGCGTGCGTGCGCGCCGGTGACCTGGCGACGGCCCGCACGGCGCTGGCCCGGCTCGCGGAGCGGCACGAACGGCTGTCCCGGCCGTGGACGACGCTGGGGCTGGCCCGCAGCCGGGTGTTGCTGGACAGCGCGAGCGGGGTCGACCCGCTGGCCGCGCTCGACGCACTCGCCGCGGCGCGGGCGAGCGTGCCGGTGGGGGTGCTGCCGCTGGACCGCGCCCGTTGCCTGCTCGTCGCCGGCGTCGTGCACCGGCGGGCCCGGCGCAAGCGGGCGGCGCGGGACGCGCTGCGCGCCGCCGCGACGGAGTTCGACGCGATCGGCGCGCGGGCCTTCGCGGAGCGGGCCCGCGCGGAGCAGGGCCGGATCGGCGGTCGTCCCCCGGCCCCGCTGGAGCTGACCGCGACGGAGGAGCGGGTGGCGCGGCTCGCCGCCCAGGGCCGGACCAACCGGCACATCGCCGACGAGCTGTTCATCAGCCCGAAGACGGTGGAGGCGAACCTGGCCCGCGTCTACCGGAAGCTGGGCATCGCCAGCCGGGCCGAGCTGGGCGCCGCGATGGCCGGCCGGCCGGCGGACAATCGCTAGGGAAACGCCGGATTCCTCGGCGGCCGGCGCGCCGTACCGTTCCGGCATGACTCGTCGGCTGTTCGTCCTGGAACGTTACGACCGCTCCGGCGACGCCCCGGCGCCCGAGGCGGTGCCGATCGCGCCGACGGCGGACACCCGGCTGGTCGCGGCGGTCCATCTGCCGGCCGACCAGGTCGTGCTCGCGTTCGTCGAGGGGCCGGACGCGGAAGCGGTGGCGGCCACCGCCGCGGCGGCCGACTGGCGGGTGGACCGGTTGACCCCGGCTACCTGGATCCACCCGCCGCAGGACCGGCGGTGACCGGGCGGTCGGTCACGGGCCGGCCAGCTGGTCGCGGCGACGGGTGAGGTAGGCCCGCTCGGCGGTGTTGCCGGCCAGTTCGATGGCCCGCCCGTACGCCGCCCGCGACTCCCCGCTGCGGCCCAGCCGGCGCAGCAGCTCGGCGCGGGTGGCGTGGTAGGCGTGGTAGCCGTCCAGCGGCAACGCGTCCACCTCCGCCAGCCCGAGCTGCGGGCCGTCGAGTTCGGCGACCGCGATGGCCCGGTTGAGTCGCACGATCGGCGTGGGGTCGAGTCGCAGCAGCTGGTCGTAGAGCGCGACGATCTGCGACCAGTCGGTGTCCCGGGCGTCCGGGGCGTCGGTGTGGACGGCGTTGATCGCGGCGAGGATCTGGTAGCGCCCGGGCGGCTGCCCGGTGGCCAGCCGCGCGCGGACCAGGGCGTGGCCCTCGGCGATCAGCTCGCGGTCCCAGGCGCCGCGGTCCTGGTCCCTCAGCGCGATGAGCTCACCGCCCGGCGACACCCGCGCGGCCCGGCGCGACTCCGTCAGCAGCATCAGCGCCAGCAGGCCGACGGCCTCGCCGTCGGCCGGCAGCAGGGCGACCACCAGCCGGGTCAGCCGGATCGCCTCGGCGGTCAGGTCGTGGCGTACCGGCTCGCTGCCGGGGTCGGAGGCCAGGTAGCCCTCGTTGAAGATCAGGTAGAGCACGGCGAGCACCCCGGAGACCCGGGCCGGGAGGTCGTCCCGGAACGGCACTCCGTACGGGATCCGGGCGGCCTTGATCTTCGTCTTCGCGCGGGTGATCCGCCGGCCCATGGCGGTCTCGTGGACCAGGAACGCGCGGGCGATCTCGGGCACGGTGAGCCCACCGACCATCCGTAGGGTCAGCGCGATCCGCGCCGGCATGGCGAGCGCCGGGTGGCAGCAGGTGAAGATGAGCCGGAGCCGGTCGTCGTCGATGGCGCCGAGCGGCTCGGGGGTGTCGGCCAGCATGCGTGCCTCCCGGTGCCATTCCTCGCGCCTGACCTCGCGGCGGAGGCGGTCGATGGCCCGACGGTGGGCGGTGGTGGTCAGCCACGCGCCGGGATTCGGCGGGACCCCGTCGACCGGCCAGCGTTCGACCGCGACGGCGAACGCCTCGGCGGCCATCTCCTCGGCGATGTCGAGGTCACCGAGTCGCCGGGCCAGGGTCGCGACCACCCGGGCCCACTCCTCGCGGTGGACCCGGCTGATCGCCTCGCCGATGTCGGTCATCAACCCAGGAACGGCCGCAGCTCGACCCGGCGGTTGCAGTGCTTCGACCCGAGCGCGGCGAGCCGGAGCGCCGCGTCGAGGTGCGGGGCCTCGATGATCCAGAAGCCGGCCACGTGCTCCTTCGACTCCAGGTAGGGCCCGTCGGTGAACACCGGCTCGCCGTCCCGGCCGTCGACGACGGTGGCCGTGTCGGGCGCGGCCAGGCCGCCGGCGAAGACCCAGTGCCCGCCGGACCGGAGCTGGTCGTTGAAGTCGTCGATCGCGGCCTGCTCGGCCTCGGTGGCGAGGCCGGCGGTGTCGGCGAGAACGGACATCAGGTACTGCGCCATCGGGGTCATCTCCTGTCGTCGGGCGGCCGGCCCTCGGCCGGCCGGGCACCCCTGCTACGAACGCCACCGCCGCGATCCGACCCGCCCGGCCCGGACTTCTCCGCCGATTCTCGTACTCGGGGCGACGCGGACGGGGGGTGCCCAGGGGCCGACCGGTGGTCAGACGGTGATCACCACCTTCGCCCGCGCGTGTTCGTTCTCGAGGTACCGGAGCGCCGCCGGCACCTCGGGCAGCGGGTAGGACCGGTCGATGACCGGGGTGAGCCGGCCGGCCTCGGCGTAGCCGCGCAGCGTGTCGAGGTACGACCGCCCGGGCGCCGTCGCCGGCGCGACGATGCGCTGGCGGACGAAGGGGGCGAGCAACCGGCCGCGGGTGATGAGGGCGACCGGGCCGAGGAGGCTGCCGCCGCGGTACACCCCGCCGCCGCAGAGCACGAGCGTCCCGGTCGGCGTGAGCGCCCGGCGCAGCGCGGTCAGCGAGTGGTTGCCGACCAGGTCGAAAACCAGGTCGTACCGGCGGTCCTGGCGGGTGAAGTCGTCGCGGCGGTAGTCCACCACGTGGTCGGCGCCCAGCGAGCGGACGAGATCGACGTTGCGGGTGCTGCACACCCCGGTGACCGTGGCGCCGAGCGCCTTGGCGAGTTGGACCGCCAGGGTGCCGACGCCGCCGGAGGCGCCGTTGATGAGCACCCGCTGGCCGGGGGCCAGCCGACCGGCGTCGCGCAGTCCCAGCAGCGCGGTGCTGCCGGCCAGCGGGAGGGTGGCCGCCTGCTGCGGGGTCAGGTTGGCCGGCTTCGGCGCGACCATCGTCTCGGCCACGCAGACGTATTCGGCGAACGCGCCGTTGGCGTCGCCGAGATCGCCGAAGACGGCGTCGCCCGGGCGCAGGTGCCGGACCCGGGCGCCGACGGCGTGGACCCGGCCGGCGAAGTCGCGGCCCCGTATCCGCGCCCGCGGCCTCGACCGGCCCAGCGCCAACCGGGCCAGCAGCGGATCGCCGCGCATCACGTGCCAGTCGTACGCGTTGAGCGCGGCTGCCTCCACCCGTACGAGCACCTCGTCGGCGGCGGGCACGGGCGGGTCGACGTCCGCCAGCGCGAGCGTCTCGGGCGGACCGTACCGGTCCTGAACGATGGCCTTCATCCCTGCCTCCCTCGAAGTGTACGGCGTACACCCTCTCCCCTCACGGTAGGTGTACGACGTACACCTGTCAAGGGCGTTATGGTTCAACGGCCCGCCAGAGAAGACGAGGACCGAGATGGCCGAGCAGACCGGCACGCTGCGCCGCACCCCGCTGAGCAGGGACCGCATCTTCCGCGCCGCCGTCGCGCTGGCCGACGAGGCCGGCATCGAATCGCTCAGCATGCGCAACCTCGCCCAGGCGCTCGGCGTCGTGCCGATGGCCCTCTACAAGCACGTGGCCAACAAGGACGAACTGATCGCCGGCATGATCGACGAGGTGGTCGGCGAGATCGACCCGCCCGTGCCCGGCCTCGACTGGAAGGCCGCACTGCGCCAGCGCATCCTCTCGGCCCGGCAGGTGCTGCTCCGCCACCCCTGGGCCGCGCTCGCGGTCGAGTCGCGGACCACGGCGACGCCGGCCATCCTGGCCTACCTCGACTCGGTGATCGGCGCGCTGCGGTCCGGTGGGCTGTCGGTCGACCTCACCCACCACGTCATGCACGCCCTGGGCAGCCGCGCCCTGGGCTTCAGCCAGGAACTCTTCGACGACTCCCGACGCGCCGGCCGGTCCGGTCCGGTCGAGTCGGAGCCGCCCACCGCCCCGCCGCCGGAGTTCGCGGCCCGGTTCCCGCACGTCGCCGAGATCGCCACCGCGGCCGCGCACGACGACACGTCCGTCGTCGGCGCCGGCTGCGACGACCAGTTCGAGTTCGAGTTCGCCCTGGACCTGCTGCTGGACGGGATCGAACGCCGGCACCAGCAGGGCTGGACCTCGCACCACCCGCCCCGGTGACCCCGGCCGCGCCGCCTCGTGGGAAGCGGCGCGGCGGACCGGGTCGCGGGTTCAGCGCGGCACGGCGGACCGGGTCGCGGGCTCAGCGCGGCGGGAGCAGCCCACGCCCGGCCATGAAGGCCCGCAACGTCTCGTCGTCCGCGGCGGACATCAGGCGGCGTGGGATCACCGTCGCCGGCATCCGGCCGACGTAGACGATCCAGAAGTCCGCGGTCTCGGTCACCCGGGCGACGCCGTCCCAGGCGATGCCACCGGACTCCGAACCGCTGCGCATCATGATGTTGTCGTCGCTGATGTCGTAGCCGCCCTCGACGGCGTAGCGGTCGGAGCGGCGCCGGGCCCGCCAGCGGACCCACGGCGAGTACAGCATCGACAGCAGGCCACCCACGATCATCGCCAGCCAGAGCGACGAGATCCGACCGCCCGAGGTGGACGCCGAGGAGACGGCGAGACCGATCGCCCCGACCACCGCCAGCACCGCGCCGATGTAGCCGAACCTGCGCAGCCGGACCCGGCTGAGCGCGGCGGCCACCTGGCCCGGGTAGGCCGGATCTGCCGGGACGTCGAAACGGATGTGCACGCCGAAACGATAGTGCCCCCGGGTGGCGCGGTCGTCGGGGGCCGCACCGGCACGAGCCGATCGCGCGGCGGTCAGCCGCGGCGTAGCACCAGCGTCACGAAGCCCAGCACGTCGCGGTACCCGCGCAGCCACTGATCGCGGTGCTCCCGGGCGACCGCGAGCGCCTCGGCGGCATCCGGATGGCCGGGATTGTCCAGCGCCCACCCGGTCAGCGACCCGATCCACGACCATTCGTAGTCGTCCCACTCGGCGGCGTCGCTGACGTGGGCGTACACCGGCGTCCAGCCGGCCCGCTCGGCGACGTCGACCAGGCCGGCGAGGTCGGTGAACTCGTCGGGCTTCGCGTCGAGCGCGGCGAGCGCCTCCCGGGTCGGCGGGACCTGCCAGAACCCCTCCCCGACCAGGAGGATGCCGTCGGCGTTCACGTGCCGGCCGGCCAGCTCCAGCGTCCCGCCGAACCCGCCGAAGGCATGCGTCGCCCCGACACAGAGCACCAGGTCGTAGTCGCCGTCCGGCACGTACGTCCGGGCGTCGCGCTCGTGCAGGGTGAGCCGGTCGGCGAGGCCGCGCTCGGCGGCGGCCCCGGCAGCCCGTTCGAGGGCGTACGGATTGACGTCCACGCCGTCGGCGTGCCCGTCGGGATAGTGGGCGAGGGCCTGCAGCGCCCACGACCCGGCTCCGCAGCCGAGGTCCAGGATGCGCGCCGCCGGTTGCCGGTCCGCTCGCCGCAGGAGCCGGTTGACGTTGACGCCGAAGATCGGCGCCGCGATCGGGTGCCGGGCATGCGCGATGCTGCTGAGCCGTTGGCGATCCACCGCCGAAGTCAACACCAGTCGCCGCTCCCCCGCATCCGGGTTGTCACGCCCGGCCCGGCCGGCGTCGGCCGCCGGTTGCCGCCCGCACCGCGGCGCGGCGGATGGGGAAGACTGGCGGGCATGGCTGACCTGAGCGACGCGAAGACCGCCCTGCACCACTACCTCCAGGGGATCCGCGAGGACCTGATCTGGAAGCTCGACGGGCTGAGCGAGCGCGAAGCCAGAATGCCCCGCACCGCGACCGGCACCAACCTGCTGGGCATCCTGAAGCACTGCCTCAACGTCGAGGTTGGCTACTTCGGACCCACCTTCGGGCGCGACTTCCCGACACCCGAGGAACTGGTCCCGATGTCGGCGTACGACGACGACCCGCAGGCCGACTGGTACGCAGGTGCCGACGAGACGAAGGACGGGCTGATCGACCTCTACCGCCGGGTCGCGACGTTCGCGGATCAGACCATCGAACAGCTACCGCTCGACGCGCCGGGGCAGGTGCCGTGGTGGCGACCGGGTAGGCAGGACGTCACACTGCACCGGATCATCATGCACGTGACCTGCGATCTCGCCCGGCACGCCGGTCACGCCGACATCCTGCGCGAGCAGTACGACGCCGCCGTCGGCGAGCAGCGGGACAACACCAACATCCCGTCGGACTACGACTGGCCGGCGTACGTCAGCAGGCTCACGAAGCTGGCGGACAGCTTCGGATAGCCGCTCGTCCGGTCGGCGGACCGCCTCCGCCGACCGGGCTACGCCGGGGCGTGCAGCGCTCTCGTCGCGGTGGCCCGCACCGTCGGATTCGAGTCGTCGGCCAGGCGGGCCAGGAGCGGACGCGCGGGCGGCCAGCGCAGCAGTGCGACGGCGAGGACCTCCGCGAGGGTCGCGCGTACCCACCAGTCCGGATCGTCGATCCTGGCGGCCAGCGCGTCGAGCGGCCCGCCCAGCAGGCCGAGGCCCCGGATCGCCCCGGCGCGTACCGACGGGCCGTCGTCGGCGAGCAGCCCGCGCAGGGCGGCAGCGGCGACCGGGACGCGATCGGAGCCCGCGGCCCGGCGGCCGAGCGCCTCGCCCACCGACGAGCGGACGTACGGGACGGGGTCAGCAGCCAGCGGCACCAGGTGGTCCACGACCGCCGGCGGGGCGGACCAGGCCAGCAGGAGCACGGCGTGGCGCCGGGCCTCGGCGTCCGGGTCCCGCAGGGCCGCGACGACCAGCTCGTACGCCAGCGGGTCGTGATCCACCCGCGGCAGCGCGTGCAGGGCCGCCCGCCGCACCGCCGGCTCGGGATCGGCCAGCGCCGCACGCAGCGTCTCCAGGTCGGGCGGCTCGAACACGCCGCGCAACGCCCAGAGCGCGGCCCTGCGTAGCTCCGGGTCCTCCCCCGCCAGCAGCGGGAGGATGACCGCCCGGCACCCGGCCCGGTCGACGCGCATCGCGACGCCCAACGCCATGCCCAGCCGCTCCCCGTCGTCCTCGTCCTCGCCGCGCAGCGCGTCCGCGTAGGTCCGCAGGAGCAGCGGGAACCCGGCCGCCCCCGACAGCCCGGCCAGGACGTGGGCCATCAGGTCCCGGCCGTACCAGTTGCGCTCGCGGGCGTAGCGTTGCAGCGCCGCCCGCACGGGCGCCACCGCCGAGCGGTCACCGCTGCCGGCGACCTCCCGCACGAGTGGCCACGGGTCATCGTCCACCGTGCCGTCGGCGTGCCGGAACAGCTCGGCCAGCGCCGCCTGGGCCGCCTCCCCGGCCGTGCGGTCGGGGCGGGCCGCGCCCCGGTCGGCAGTGCTCACGCCTCCTCCGGCAGCGGTTCGCCCGTCTCCAGCAGGGTCTTCAGGCTGGCCACCAGGTTCGGCCAACCGTGCTGGACCATCTCGGCCAGGCTCGATCCGGGCGGGAAGCCGTCGTGCAGCACGGTGAGCTTCACGACCTGGCTGCCGGACTCCTCGATCATGAAGGTGACCTTCGAGCGGGCCTCGCCGGAGAGCCGGGCGAGCAGCTCGTCGTCCCAGCCGAAGCGCTCGGCCAGCTCGGGCGTCACGGCGTGCCAGGCGTAGGAGAGCCGGCGGTAGGGCTCGGACTCCAGCACGACCTGCTCCGGGTCGCTGATCAGCACGCCGTGGTTGTTCCAGGTCATCGGCGCGCCGACGGACCAGTCGGTGGTGAACTCCGTGGCCCAGTACTGGCGGGTGAAGGCGGGCTCGGTCAGCGCCTGCCAGAGCTTCTGCGGCGTGGTCCGGATGTAGGTGGTGTAGACGAAGGTCGGCGCGTCCATCGGGGACTCCTCCAGGGCGAGTTTCAGGTCCGCCAGGGCTTGGACCCTGGCCCGGTCGTAGCGGCTGATCCACCGGTGGGCGATCTCCTGCACGGGCGCGGCGTTGAGGTAGTGCAGCTTCTCCCGGCCGCGCCGCACGGTCGCGACGAGCCCCGCCTCCTCCAGTACCGCCAGGTGCTTGCTGACGGACTGCCGGGCCAGGTCGAGCCCGGCGCAGAGCTCGCGCAGCGTCTGCCCGTTGCGGGCGTTGAGCGAGTCGAGCAGCGCACGCCGGGTCGGATCGGCCAGTGCCTTGAACACCTCGTCCATGTCCGCCCTCGAGCCCGGGTTACCGCCACCGTCAACATGCAGCCTTCCGGCTGTCTGTCAACTTAGGCAGCCGGAAGGCTGCATGTCAAGGCGCCTCCCGGGACGGGAGTCGGGCCGGCGGGTACGGGTACGGGTGCGGGGTCAGGGCGTCCAGCGCACGCCCGGATTCACCCGACCGAACCAGTCGAAGACGGCCATGTTGTCCCACTGGTTCCCGGTGCCGTTGATGTTGGCCGGGTCCCAGCCGTTGCCGCTCACGGCGTACCAGGTCGGCTCCCAGTAGAAGACCCCGATGGCCCCCGCGTTGCGGGCGGTGTTCTGCACCCAGTCGAACTCCTGGGCCTGGCCGGACCAGGTCGCGCTGATGCCGTCACAGGTCGCGTCGCCGATGGCGTTCGGCTCGCTGTCGGCGTTGTTCCGGGTGAAGGGGTACGCGGTCTCCACGATCACCACCGGCTTGCCGTATCGACCGCGCAGGTCGACGATGTTGTTGTAGAGGTTCGACAGGGTGCCGTGCCACATGCAGTAGTAGGACAGCGCCGTCATGTCCCACTGCACGCCCTGGGCGCGGATGCCGTCGTAGAACCACCGCGCGTTGGCGTTGCTGTCGGCATCGGCGGTGTGGATCATCACGGGGATGCCGCTGCCACACGCCTTGGTCGCGTTGTAGCCCTGCTTCAGCAGGCTGGCCAGCGGGGCGAAGTCGTTGTTGACGACCTTGCCCTCGTTCCACAGCATCCCGACGTTGATCTCGTTGCCGATCTGCACGGTGTCCGGCGGGGTGCCCTGCCCCCGGAGGCTGGCGCAGACGTCATAGGTGAAGCTGTAGACGTCGGTGCGCAGTTGGCTCAGGCTGTGGCCGGCCCAGGCGGCCGGCTTGTACTGCTTGCCGGGGTCGGCCCAGGTGTCGGAGTAGTGGAAGTCGATGAGCACCTTGAGGCCCTTCGCCCGGGCCGCGCTCGCCTGGACCAGCACCTTGCTCTTGTTGTTGTAGCCGCTGATCGGGTTGTTCCAGACGCGCAGCCGGACGTAGTTGACGCCGACGGACTTCAGGATGTCCAGTGGGTCGCGGGCGACACCGTTGGCGTCGTAGTACCGCGCGCCCAGATCCAGGCTCCGCTGCAACGAGGAGACGTCGGCGCCCCGCATGCTGAGGGTGTTCGCGGCGGAGGCGGGCGCGGACGTACCGCCGAGCGTGGTGGAGGCGGCGAGGACGACGGCCGCGACGGCCCCGACCAGGGCCCGGGGGCGGCGGCGACGGGTGGCCGAGTGGGTATTCACAAGATTCCTTCCCGGCCGGGCTCAGGCCACGGCACAGGGCGCGCCGTTCAGCGAGAACGCGGTCGGCGGCGCGTCGCTGGCGCCCCACCGCCCCTGGACGCCGAAGGTCGCCGAGCCGTTCGGCGCGAGGACCCGGTTCCAGTCGACGTTGCGGGCGGTCACGGTGGCCCCGGTCTGGCCCACAGTGGCGTTCCACGACGAGGTGACCTGCTGGTCTCCCGGATAGCCGAAGGTGACGATCCAGCCGTCGACCGGCGCCGCCCCGGTGTTCTGCACCGTCACCGTGGCCACGAAACCGCCCGGCCACTCGGACTGGTTGCGGTAGGTCACCAGGCAGGTCGAGGGCGGCGGGGGCGACGGGGAGGAGGTGGTGGGCAGGCTGACCGTGTTGGACGCGATCGACACGTTGCCCACCGCGTCCCGGGCCCGTACGTAGTACAGGTTGCGCAGCGGCGTCGCCGCGGGCAGCGACGCCGTGTACGTCGTGCCCGGCACGGTGGCGATCAGCCGCGAGGTGAACCAGCCGTCGAACTGGTAGACGTTGTACCCGAGCACGCCGACGTTGTCCGTCGACGGCGACCAGGACAGCGTGGCGGTCGAGGCGGTCACCTCGCCGACGGTCAGGGCCTGCGGTGCGCTCGGCGGCGTGGTGTCCGGGCCGGTGTCCGTCACCGGGGTGACCACGGTCAGCGTGTCCGTGGCGACCGAGCGGTGTCCGAGGCTGTCCCGGGCGCTCACCCGGAACGAGTACTGGCCGCCCGGCCGGAGGTAGGCGGTGATCGTGGTGGTGGTGACGACCCCGACGCTGGCGCTGTAGATGACGTCGTCGAACGCCTGGTAGTACGTGATGTCGTAACCGGCGATGGCGCAACAGCCGGGCGTGGCGGCCGTCCAGGTCAGGGTGACCGCGTTGGACCGTACCTCGCTGGCGGTCAGGTTCGTGGGCGCGCTCGGCGGGAAGGGCGAGGTGCCCGGCGTGGTCGGCGTGCCCGGCGTGCCCGGCGTCGGCGAGGCGGTCCCGCTCGGGTCCGCGGCGGAGACCGCGGCCGGACCCGGCGCCGGGGCGAGCCCGGGATGGCCGGCGGGCGGCGCCGCGCCGGCGTCGGCCGCGGGCACCGCGACCAGCGCGGTGCCGAGCACCGCCGTCGACAGCACGACTGCGGCCAGCAGAGCCGGCCGCAGACGGCGGAACAGCGAGGACGGGAAGACGCCTGTCATACCTCGACGATGCACCAACACATCGATGAACACCAACGCATCTCACGCCTCGGGTCGACGGTCGGCCCGACCGTCACCGGCCTGTCACGTCCGTGGAGGGACCATGCCCGCGTACATCCTCACCGGCACACCTGGGTCGGGTAAGACGGCTGTCCTGCGCCAGTTGGAGATCGACGGCTACGCTGTCGTCGAGGAGGCCGCGACGGACGTCATCGCGCTCCAGCAGGCGCTCGGCCGGCCGGAGCCGTGGCGGGAACCCGGTTTCGTCGACCGGGTGCTGGATCTTCAGCGGAAGAGGCAGCAGGCGACCGCGCAGCCCTCCGGGGTGGTGTTCTTCGACCGTTCGCCGGTCTGCATGTTGGCCCTGTGCCGGCACCTCGACCTGCCCGCACCGCGCCACCTGCTCGACGAGATCGAACGCCTGGTGGCCGAACGCTGGTACGAGCGGCCCGTGTTCTTCGTCCGGCAGCAGGGCTTCGTCCAGGCCACCGCCGCTCGCCGGATCAGCTTCGCGGACTCGCTCGCCTTCGAGCGGATTCATGAGCTGACCTACCGCGACACCGGCTTCGACCTCGTCGACGTCGCGGCGGCCCCGGTTCCGGTTCGCGCGGCCGCGATCCGGAACCGGGTCGGGCGGCCGTGAACGGGCTCCACCCCGCGCGGCCTCGAACGGCGCAGCCGACGTTTTCAGCCGACCTGCGACGGCTGTCCCGGGCGGCGCCCCCACGCCGAGATCAGCGGCGCGAGCGTGAGGTCCAACTCGCCGGCGTCGACGGCAGCCAGGTGCGCGTCGATCTCGGCGTCGTCGGCCAGCCCCGCGGCGAGCAACTCGGCGCGGACCATGCGTACCGTCGCGGCCTCCAGCCGGTCGCAGGCCACCCCGCCGACCGGGAAGCAGCCGGCCGCCGCGACATCGACCAGCCCGGCCGCCCGCAACACCCGCGGCAGCGTACGGCCGAAGCGCAGGTCCGCGCCGCGGCGGGTCAGCAACTCCCGGACGGCGCGCCGCAGCCGGTTGGCGCGCCGCTGGGCCGGGCCGACCTCATCGAGGCAGGCCAACGGCTGCAACTCGGTGTCGGCATCCTCGACCAGCAGCCAACCGCCGGGCCGCAGGGCCGCCACCATCGTCGCCAACGCCCGGTCCCGGTCGGGCACGTGGACGAGCACGAGCCGGGCGTGCACCAGGTCGAAGGTGCCCGGCTGCGGCGGCGGGTCCGCGACGACATCGTGCCGGCGCACCTCGTACCCGCCGTGCGGGTCCAACCAGGTCGGATTGATGTCCGTGGCCAGCACGTGACCGGTCGGTCCGACCGCCCGGGCCAGCGCCTCGGGAATGCTGGGGCCGCCGGCGCCGACCTCCCAGCAGCGCCAGCCCGCCCGCACGCCGAGCCGGTCGACGTGCCCCCGGGTGGCACCGTCGAACAGCTCGGCCAGCCAGGTGAACCGCTCGCCCGCCTCCACCCGCGCGTTGTCGAGCAGGTAGCGGTGGTCCGGGGCCGACCCGGGGGCGGGCGGCGATGGAGGCCCGAAGCCCGCGCCAGCGGTGTTCACCGGCCCGCCCGTGGTCGTGTCCGGCTCAGACCCGGGGTCGGAGAGGGAACTCATCCCGCCATCCTCCCGACCTACCGGGGCTGTGTCAGTGCGACACGACACGAAACCAGGCGAAGCCTCGCGCCGGCAGACCCGGAACGGCTCTGCGGCTCGCCGGCAGCCGAACGACCGTGCTCCTCCCCGTAGGCCGGTCCTGCCGCCGGCCGGGTCATCCGGTCAGCCGGTCCTCATTGGTCGCTGAGGAGCGCGGCGGTCGGTAGCCGCCGGATCAGGATCGCCGGGACCAGCGCCGCGAGCACGGTCAGCAGCAGCGCCGCCGCGGTCACGGCCAGCGCCAGCGCCGCCAGCCGGCCGTCCGCCTGGCCGACCAGCAGGGCTACCGAGCCGAGGCCGGCGGCGATCCCGAGGACGCAGCCGAGCGCCCCGACGCCGAGCGCCTCGTAGACCAGCAGCCGGTTGAGCGCGGAATCCGGCCACCCCACGGCCCGGAGCGTGGCGAACTCGGCTGACCGTTCCCGCACGCTGAGGTAGAGCACGTCGGCCACGCCGAGCACCCCGAACAGCAGCACTCCGCCGGCCGCCACCAGGTCCACCCCGCGCACCTGCACGGAAACCGCCTGACCGAGCAGCGAACCGACCATGCCGTCGTTGAACGCCCAGAGCGCGGCAGCGATCAGGGTGACCGCGCCTACGCCGGCGGCCAGGCTCACCGCCCCGGCGAGGGTGCGCGCCGGCGCCCGTACCAGATTGGCCACCGCGAGCCCGGCGAAGGTCAGCCGCGCGGCGGACCGTCGGGCCGGCACCGCATCCGCGTGGAGCGCCTCCGCCGACCGGGTACGGGCGGCCCGCAGCGCGGGCAGGGCGCCGGCCACCGCGGTCAGCAGCACCGCGAGCGGCACGCACAGCAGGGCCACCGTGCCGGAGACCCGGACGTCGGCCAGCCGGCCGAGCGGCCCCGACAGGCCCGCGCCGAGCAGTCCCGCGGCCAGTCCTGTCGTGGTGCTCTCGGCGAGGATCAGCAGGCTCAGCCGCCAGCCGGGCCAGCCGACGCAGGCAAGAATGGCCAGTTCACGCCGGCGGGCGCGGACCGCGGTGGACACCGCGTTGCCGACCAGCAGCGCGCAGACCACCAGCAGCAGCCCGAGCAACATGATGTTCTTGCGGTCCACGGCGTGGACGATCTCGGCCGCCACACCCTTGCGGGTGCGGGCCTCCAGCAGGGTCAGATCGGGGCGGCCGAGGGGGCCGCCGGGCAGCAGCACCCGGCTGCGTACCGTCGAGCCGCCCAGCACGATCTCGACGGTCAGGCCGGTCTGCCGGACGATCTCGTCGGCCACCATCCGGACCCGTTCCCGGGCCACGTCGTCGAACCGGTCGATCCCAGCGACCCGGACCCGCACCGAGCTCAGCGGGGCGGCGGCCAGCGCCGGCCCGACGCTCGCATACAGCTGACGCGCCGCGGTCAGGCTCGTCACCAGGCTGGGCGGGTGGTGTGGGTAGCCGAGCGGGTCGTCGTCGGGCAGCAGGGGGCGGTCGGCGAGCAGGCTGCGGACGCGCGCGTCGGCGCCCACCGGCGGGGCCGGGCGGTAGAGGTCGAGGGCCTGTTGCGCGGCTCCGGCGGCGGAGCCGAGCCCGTCCGCCGCGAAGCTGCCCACCGGGGTGACCGTCCACTGCTCCGGCAGCCCGTTCAGGGTCACCGGGTCTCCCGTCCCGATGCTGCCCGCACTGAGCCAGGAGTCCCGCCACACGTCCTCGATCCCCTGGTCGGTCGAGCCGGGTTCGCCGTACCGGGGCAGCACCCGGGCAGCCCCGCCGGGCTGCGGCTCGTAGGCCGGCGGTCCGGGCCGGAGCAGCGCCTGGATGCTGGACAGCGGGCTCGACCCGGCCAGGGCGGCGTCGAGCCGGGTGCGGTACAGCCGCGCCAGGTCGTACTGGACCACGCGCGGCGACGTCTTCGCCGAGTCGCGCAGCAGCGGCCACAGCATCTCGGTGGTGGAACCGGGCACCCGCTCGGCGGTCCGGCCGGCCAGCCGGGACACGGCGACGTCGATCTGTTCGTCCAGGGGAAGGTCGGCGGCGGCGAGCACCGGCAGCGTCCGGCCGGGCGGGCCGGTCGGGGGAAAAGGGGAGAACGGGGTGTACGGGGCCGCCGGCGCGACGGCGTCGGTGTCGGTCAGGTAGCGGCCCTCGCGCACCGCCCGGTCCAGGCCGACCAGGCGCGCCTCGGCCACCGGATCGATCCCGGCGACGAGCGCCGGTACCACCGCCGGCAGCGGGATCTCCAACCGGGCGGTGGCGCGTATCGCGGACGCCGGGCGGCCGTTCGTCCACACCGAGGCCAGCCGGAAGGTGCCGTCCGCGAGCAGCTGATACGCCTGCACCGCGCTGACCTGCGTCCGCCGGGCACCCGGTACGAAGCTACCCACCGCGGTCTCGCACACCTGCCGCCGCCGGCCGTCGGGCTGCACCTCCAGCGTGCCGCCGCCACCCGTGCCCGGGCACTCGGCGGCGGAGGTGGACTGGTCGACCCGGGTGCCGTCGGTGTAGATGTACCGCCGCTCGGCACCGCTGGCGCCCGACAGCGGCACCAGCGGGCGGCGGGACACGTACACGTAGATCGGTGCGCCCGCCAGCGTGCTCAGCCCGCGGTCCCCGCGGACCTGGGGAGCGACCTCGATGACCTGCCGCTCGGCCGACCGGTCGACCTGGTCGGTCACGTCCACCCCCACGTCCGGGCGGATGTCGGCGAGCCCGAGGACCGCCAGCGGGGCGGCCACCTCGACCCCGGGAATCCGCTCGATCCGCCGCCACTGGTCCAGGTCGATGCCGCCGTAGGCCGCGGTGGGACGGTCCTGGTCCAGCGGGCCGGTGGCCGACGCCGAGGGATGGACCAGGATGTCGTACGACGGCCGGAACTGCCCGTCGACGGAGCCACGGGCAACCAGCCGGCAGGTGCTGGCGGCACCGGTGAGCACGGTGAATCCGGTGGTGGCGACCAGTACGGCGGCGAGCACCGCCAGGCTCCGGCCGGGCGTGTTCCGCAGCTGTGACCAGACCATCCGCAACATGGGTGGGAACTCCCCGCTCGGGCGGTACGGGCCGTCCCGGTCGGCTGTGGGCCGGGCTGATCCTCCGGTCCGCCGCCGCTTCGAGTATTCGTACCATTTCCATCCGGTCTGGTCGACCGGTGCCCTCAGGGCCCGGCCCGCACAGTGCGGACCTTGGCACGGTGTCAACGCCAGGTGCGCGTGATGACGCTCGGGGTCCGCCGTGTTCCTCCAGGCTCTTCACCAGGCAAAGTGTCATCGGCGACGCGGATGGCGTCTGCGATGCTGTGGGCGTGGAGTACGTGTCCAGAGTGCCGCGACCGCCGCTGGACGGGCTGATCGACGACCTTTACTACCTGGCGGGCGCGTCGCCGTACGCCCGGCTGACGCTGCCGCCGATGCCCGCGGCGTTGCTCATCGTCAACCTCGGCGCGCCGTTCCGCATCCGCGCCGGCACCGGCATCGAGACGGCCGAGTACGCCGACGGCTGCGTGGTCACCACGCCCACCCGCGCGTTCGAGTTCGGCTACCCAGCCCGGACCCGGTCCGTCGGCGTGCACTTCAAGCCGTGGGGGGTGGCGCCGTTCCTGCCGATGCCCGCGGCCGAGCTGTGTGACCGGCCGGTGACGGTGGAGCAGGTCTGGGGCCGACCCGCCACCGCTGAGCTGCGAGACCGGCTGGCCACGGCGAACGGACCGGACGAGATGCTGACACTGCTCGAGGAGGAGCTGATCCGACGGCTGGGCGAGACCGCCGGCCTGGGCCTGATCCGCCACACGAGCAGCGTCATCGCGGCGACCAGCGGGGCGGTGGCGATCGGCGACCTGAGCGTGGCGGCCGGTGTCAGCAGCACCCATCTGGCCCAGCGGTTCAAGGAGCTGATCGGCGTCACGCCGAAGCGGCTGGCCCGCACCTACCGCTTCGCCGCCACCGTGTTCGCGATCGACCCCGCCGGGCCGATCGACTGGGGCGACCTCGCCGGTGCCGCCGGCTACTTCGACCAGGCCCACTTCGGCCACGAGTTCCGGGCGTTCACCGGGCTCACGCCGACCCGGTACGTCGAGGTTCGGCGGCGGTTCCTGCGCGAACACCCCGGCCACGCGCTGGACGGCTGGCCGCTGCCGGCCGATTGATTTTGTACAAGAGCGGACCGGCCACGACACGCTAGTTTGGGCGAACCCGAACCAGAGGAGAGCCCCGTGGGCAAGGTGGTCATGTACAGCTCGGTGTCGGTGGACGGCTTCGTCGCGGACCAGAATGACCAGCCCGGGCCGCTGTTCGACTGGTTGTCCAACGGTGACGTCCCGTTGGACGGCAGCGGCGTGGTGAAGGTGTCGCAGGCGTCCTACGACCACACCCGGCCGTACTGGGACCAGATCGGGGTGACCGTCGTCGGCCGGCACGTCTTCGACCTCACGGACGGCTGGGACGGGAAGCCGCCGGGCGGGATCGACCACGTGGTCGTGGTGACGCACCGGCCGGCGCCCGAGGGCTGGGACGCCGAGGCGCCGTTTCACTTCGTCGAGGGCGTCGAGGCGGCCGTGGCCAAGGCGCAGGAGCTCGCGGGTGACCGTCTGGTCGAGGTCGCGGCGGGCGACGTCGGTGGCCAGGTGCTGGCCGCGGGTCTGGTCGACGAGGTACGCATGGATGTCGTACCCGTCGTGTTCGGGTCCGGCAAGCGCTACTTCGGATCGGTCGACGCGCAGCACCTGTTGGCGGATCCGGACGTGGTGATTCAAGGCAACCGGGTGCTTCACCTGCGCTATCAGGTGCGCCGTTGACGGTCTGAGCGACGGAGTCCACCGCGAACGCCGACAAGTGCGCCAGCGCGCACGTGATGTTCACCGGGTGGACAAGGCCCGCTGCTCCCGCCGCGGGCTGACCCGTTGGCCGCTGGCCAGCACCAAGGCGATCGCCCCGAGCGCCGCCCCCACCACCACGGTGCTCGCCACGCCGAACCCGGTCACCGCCAGACCACCGGCGAGGGCCCCTACCGTGATGCCGACGTTGACCGCGGCCGAGAGGGTCGCGGCCGCCACGTCGGAGCGACCGGGCGCCACCTGGAGCACCAGACCGCCCAGCGCCGCGGTGAACGCGGCGAATGCCATGCCGGACAGGGCGATCATGCCGATGGCCGCCACCGGTTGCCGACCGAACACGTACAGGACGAGCAGTGCCACGGTCTGCAGCGCCACGGTCGTCATGAGGGCAAGCCACGGGTTGCGGTCGACGAACGCTGCTATCGCGAGCATGGCGAGCACGCTCGCCATGCCGCGCGCCAGCAGGATGACGCCGACGGACGTGGTGGCGAAGCCGGTGACCTCGGTGACGAACAGGGCGACATAGGTGTAGGCGGCGATGGCGCCGGCCGTCGTCAGGATGGCGATCACCACGAGCAGCCAGAACCGCCGGGCGTCGGGCGTCGCGCCGTGAGTGGCGTGCCCCTCGCCGGGCCGCGTCGACGGCAGCAGGGTGGCCACCACGGCCAGGACCACCGCGCCGAGTCCAGCCACCGCCACGAACGACGCCCTCCAGCCGGCCATCTCGCCCAGCCAGGTGCCGGCGGGTACGCCGACGAGCAGCGCGAGGTTGCCGCCGGCGAACACCACCGCGACCACCCGCCCGCGCAGGCCGGGCCGAAACAGCTCGGCCGCGGCCGGCACCACCACCGCCCAGAACAGGGCGTGGGTCAGCCCGGTGGCCACCCGGGCCGCCACCGCCTGCGCGAACGTGGTGGCGAACACCGTGGCCGCGTTGCTGACGACGAAGCCCGCGAGCAGCCCGGACAGCAACGTCCGGCGCGGGATGCGCCGAGCCAGCACGGTCAGTGGGACCGAGGCGATCATCACGACCGCGCCGTAGGCGGTAACCAGCATGCCGACCTGGGACGGGGAGACGTTCAGGTCAGCGGCCATCGGGAGCAGCAGGCCAACGGGCAGGCCCTCAGCGGTGCCGTACAGGAACGTTCCACCGGCCAGGCCGAGCAGAGCACCGATCGCGCGTGTCATGCGCCAACCCCGTTTCCATCTAAACGAGCTTTCATGGAAACAAGGCGCCGGCGATTGCGCAACTGGTAAAGTTGGTTTTGATGGAAACAGTGACTCGCATGCGTCTGGTCGGCGGCAACCTCGCCCTCGACTTCGTCAACACGCGGGTCGGTCCGCCCGGCGCCGCTCCGGACGACGACGTGCTCACGGGTTATCCCGAGCTGATCGCCTGGGGCGGGTACGCCGCCGACCTCACCGACGCCGAGGCGACAGCCCTCCGCCGACGCGCCCGCGACGACGTAGCCGGCGCGGACGCCACCTTCCTGCGCGCGCTGCGTACCCGCGACTACCTGGACGAAATTTTCCAGGCGCTGGCCGCCCGCCGGAGCCCGGAGTCGACCGCCCTGGACCGGTTGCGGGACGACGAAGCGGACGCGCTCGCCCACGCCCGGCTCGACCAGGACGGCGGATTCGCCTGGACCTGGCGGGACGACCATTCGCTCGCCCGGCCGCTACGGCCAGTGGTGCACGCGGCGGTCGGTCTGCTGACCACGGCCACGATGCAACGCCTCAAGCGGTGCGAGGCGTGCAGCTTCGTCTTCTACGACGAGAGCAAGAACCGAAGCCGCCGCTGGTGCAGCATGGAGGACTGCGGAACCGCCGAGAAGATGCGGCGCTACATCGCCGCACGGCGCAGCCGGCTCACTCGGGAGCGGCCCGGCGACACACCGCTCCGTCGGCCGCCGGACGCACCGACCGGTGCCACCGCTTCTGCGGCGGACGCCACGTAGCCCACCAGCCGGCGGACCGGGCCAGGAAATGAATGACATTCGTCGATTCCTTGACACCCCAGACGGGATCGCCAACACTTGTCTGCAACGCGCACGCAGCAGCCCAGAAACATGTGTCTGCCTCGGCGTGACGCGCCGGAGCTGCCCGGGCGCACGTCAACCACACCAGGACCGCGAAGCCCCCGGGTTGCGCGTGGCCCACGATGTTAGCGCTAACAGCGGTGGCCGTCGCGGGAAGACCTGTGGCCGTGGCACCACGGCGGGCAACAGCGGCTCCGGCGATCGGTCTGATGTCCGAACCCAGAAGGGCTAGATCACGTGATGGACCACCTCTTGACGCGGACCACGTCGCCGCAGGCCCACGCAGCGGGACCACCGCGGAGCACCCGGCCGTTACGCCGGCTGCTGATCGTGCTGGTGGCCGCGATGACGGCGATGGTTGGCGGCGTCGTCGTCATGTCGTCGCCGGCCAGTGCGGCCACCAACCAGTTCCGCGGCATGAACTGGGCGGTGCTGGGTGACAACTTCAGCACCGGACCGCTGGTCGTGCAGGGCCTGAGCTCCTCCGACAGCAACGCGACGGTGCGGGCCAAGGCCAACGCCCTCTATGACGACATGGCTGCCACCATGGGAGTCAACACCGTCCGGCTGCCCATCAACACCCACACGGTGGGGACGGCCTGGTGGGAGGCCTACCGAGGCGCCATCGACGCCGCCACCGCCCGCGGATTCAAGGTCATCCTGGCGTACTGGGAGGACGGCGCCGCCTCCGGCGGCAGGATCACGAACCTCGCCGCCTGGAACACCATGTGGTCCACAGTGACCAACACGTACGGCTCGAACCCCAACGTCTACTTCGAGCCGATGAACGAGCCGCACGGATACAGCTCCACGGAGTGGCGCAACGTCGCGGCCAACTGGCTCAGCTACCACTACTCGGCGGTGCCCAGCCGGGTGCTCATCGGCGGCACCGGGTTCAGCCAGGACCTGCGGGACATCTGCAACGACACCCGCTTCAACTCGACCCTGCTGTCCTTCCACTACTACGCCTTCTTCTACGGCGCGATGACCTACGACGCCTTCCGCAGCCACATCCAGACCCGCCTCGGCAACTGCGCCAGCCGGGCCGTCGCCACCGAATTCGGCGCGCCCATGAACGACGGCCGCAACTACGCCGACGCGAACAGCACCGACAACTTCGTGCGCTACATCCGCGCCATGGCCCAGGTCATGCGCGACAACCAGATGGGCGGCACCTACTGGCCCGCCCTCGGCGGCAAGCCCGGCACCATCGGCTACGACTGGTACTCGATGTACTCGCTCAGCGGCGGCGGAACCGACCTCAACCTGACCGTCCGTAACACCTCCGGCGCCGACCAGATCCGCTACGCCTGGGGCGACACCATCGGCGGCGGCCCCACGACACCGCCGCCGTCGACGGACACGTTCTACCGGGTCATCGTGCGCCACAGCGGAAAGGCCATGGATGTCCAGGCACCGAACACCGACAACGGCGCACGCGTCGGCCAGTACACCTACAACGGCAACGCGTGGCAGCAGTGGCGGTTCCAGGACGCCGGCAGCGGCTACTGGCGCCTCATCAGCCGCAACAGCGGAAAATGCCTCGACGTGGTGAGCGCGTCCACCGCCGACGGTGCCGAGCTCATCCAGTACACCTGCGGCACCGGCACCAACCAGCAGTTCCAGATGGTCGCCAACGGCAGCTACTTCCAACTCCGGGCACGACACAGCGGCAAGTGCGTGGACGTACCGGCCTCCTCGACCGCGGACGGCGTGGTCCTCAAGCAGTACTCCTGCAACACCGGCGCCAACCAACAATGGTCACGCACCACCGTTTGACGATCGTCACCACGGATCCTCGCTACGACGCACACCCGGGCACACCGAGCATGAGCCGGTGCCCGGGGTGTGCGCCGTAGCGCCGCCGGATTCGCCGGCGCGAAACCAGGCAGCCCGGCTGTCCGATGCCGGCCGGCTGGAATGGCTGGCCCAGGCCGCGCCGCGGTGCGATCGCGGACCCGGGCCGGCGACCCGTCCGGGACGCCGGCGGCCCGTCATGCCCTCGGCGGTGCAGTCGACTCGCGTACGCGCAGGGACGGGCTGATCACGACCCGGTGCGCGGGACGCTCGGGGTCGGTGAGCCGGTCGGCAACGAGTCGCACGGCGGCGCGGCCGATGGAACGCCGTGGCGGCCGGACCGCGGTCAGCGGTGGGCTGAACAGCTCGGCGACCTCGTCGTCGTACGCCACGATGGACAGGTCGCCGGGCACGGTCAAGTGCCGCTCCTCGCAGTGTTGCACCAACGCGATCGCCTCAGGGTCGGCATGCACCAGCAGCGCGGTGGTGCCGGTCACCTGGCACTGGCGCAGGACGGCGTCGAGCGCGGTGTCTCGCTCCGGTGCTCGGGCGTCCGGCACCGCGGCCGCGACTGTGGCGTTCGGGTCCAGGCCGCACTCCGCGGTGGCGTCGAGCCAGCCGCGCCTCACGTGCTGGCTGGTGGGGCTGTTGGCGGCAACCACGAGACCGACCTTGCGGTGCCCGAGGGAGGTGAGGTGCCGAACCGCCATGGCCGCGCCGAGCGCATGGTCGGTGACCACCGATTCCATCACGGCGTGATGGCTACCCACCGTGGCCGTGCGTTCCAGCAGGACGACGGGGAAGCCGAGTTGGTCGAGCCACTCAACGGTCCGCTCCGAGGTGGGTGCGTCCATGCGTGGGGCGATGATCAGGCCGTCGACGGCCATCCGCTCCACGAGCCGGGCGAGCTGGGGTTTGTCGTCCTCCGTGTCGTACGAGGAGCCGCGCAGCACCACGCGCATGTCGAGCTCGCGTGCGGCCTCCTCGGCGCCGCGGGCCACATCCGGCCAGTAGTAGTCCATCGAAGGCACCAGCATGCCGAGGGTGCGGCCGCCGAGCGCATCGGGGGCGGCACAGGTTGGCTCGTCGGTGATCGGGGGGTCGTCGGGCGTGATCAGCGCCACCCCACCGTGAACCCGGCTGACCAGGCCTTCGGCGGCGAGCTGCGCGATGTCGCGGCGGATGGTGACCGGCGCGGCGCCGAGCGCCTGGGACAGGTCCGAGATGCGCATCGCCCCGTCGCGTTGCAACGCCTCGAGCAGTTGCTGGCGGCGGGCGACCTGCAGCGGCCCTCGAGCCTCCGCCGTACCGGCGGTGGGACTGTCCTTTGTCATGGGGCACCTCCGAGGAGCGCTTCGTGCGGTGGGAGCTCCTCCACGGTGAGGACGAGCTCGCCGCTTGGGCCGAACGCGGTGACGTCGATCGCGAGCCGGTGCAGCCGCGCTCCCCACACGTCGAAGAGCATAGGGTCCTCGATCGGGCGCACTGTCGCGGCGCAAAGAGCGGACGCCGGACGCCAGCTGAGCCCGATCCGGCCGGCACCGTCGAGCGCGGTGATCTCGGCGCGACCATCGGCGAGCCGTACCTCACCGGCGACGAGCAGGTGTACGTGGGTCGGCGGCGGCTCGACGGCCGGGTCGAACTCCCAGGTATCGACGATCTCGACACGCCCGCCGCGACGGTCGTACCGCGCGGTGCGCCACCAGTGCCGAAGGTCGGACCTCGGATAGGCGGGGGCAATATCCATGGTGGCCGCGGACCTGATGTCGTCGGCAACGTGGGTGACATCGCGGGCGGTGAAGCCCTGGCCGGGCGACTGACCCGTCGCACGGGGGTGCGGGACGTTGTGCCAGGCGCTCTGCATGGTCCAGATGCCGTACCGGTCCGGGCCGAACGTCTGCGCCGTGTAGGTGGGGCGGCCGGCGTCGACGAGAACCGGCACCGCGTTGAGGGCGATCACGACGCTGCCGACATCGTTGTGGTTGTGGTGCTCCCCGTTGTGGCCGCCCTTCAGGGCGAGGGTAAGGCCCTCCGCACTGCCGGCGGTGCGGCGAGCGAGCATGACCTGTGTGGACGGCAGCCACACGTCGCGAGGAAGCGGTGACCTGCCGGGTGCGGCGTCGACCCAGCTCGGGTCGGTCAGCGCCCGCAGCAGCCGCCCGAGCCCTTGCTCCGCGCCGGCGACCGGTGCGTCGGGTCGGCGGTGGGCGGCAGCGTGGGCCTGCGCGTCCCGGTCGCCGACGCGGCGGGCAGCGCGGTGCAGAGCGTGCCAGGGTTGGGCGACGGCCGGACGTGCGGCGCCGTCTGCGTGGTTGAGGTACCAGGGGCCGCCCAGGTGCATGCGGTGCGGGAAAGCGACGCTGTGGCGCAGCGCGTCGCCGGGCACGTCGTCCAGCGCACCACCGGCTGCGTGGGCCAGGATATCGAGCGCTTCCAGCACTCGGCACACGCCGTTCCACCAGTAATCGTAGCCCTCGTCCACGGCGCCATCGGCAGGTAGCGCCGCCACGTACCGATCGAGCCCTTCGACGACCAGGTCGACCAGCGCGGCCCGCCGGGTCTGGTCGTCGACGAGCCGCAGCGCGGCGACGAGGACGTTGCCGTGGATCCACGGGTTCCAGTTGTGTACGTCGCCGTCGAGGCCGAGCCAGTGCCAGTCTCGGCGGGCGGTGAACGGCGTCAGCACGCGGCGGTCCACCTCGAAGCGGATGCGGGCGCGCAGGCCGGGCGCGCGCACGTCGAGCGGCTCGCCGAGCAGGTGGTCGATCCAGGCCAGCTGCGCGGCGACCTCACCGGCACCAAGGTCGAGGTACGGGTCGGTCACGGTGGGCAACACCGTGCCGTGCACGGTGTGGGTGTCGTCGTGGGCGGGCCAGCACCAGCTGCTCTGCTCGCACAGCAGTGTCACCCCGTCGACGACCTCGTCGAGCCAGCCATTGTCGAGGGTGACGGCGGCGAGGACAGACGCGCGGGTGAGCCGCCGCTGCCGGGCGAAGACCTGCCGCTCATACGTCTCGCGGTCGCCGTACCGGTGGTATCGGGCGTACTGGCTGGCCAGTGGGGTCGGCCATGGGGTGGTCCGGTCCCGCTCGGCGGGTGCCCGCAGGTCAGCCAGGGTAGGACCGTGCACGTGCGGTTCGGCCCAGACGCCGCGATGGTGCGCCGGGGGCACCGGCAGGGCCAGCTCGGGGGACGTGAGTAGCCCTTCGAGCCGGGCGACACCGACATCCGGCCAGGCCGAGGCGAGTGGGCCGGTAAAGCGGTCAGCAGCGGCCATGACTCCTCGCACGTAGAGCAGATGTGAGCGGACCTGACCGTATCAGATCGTTTTTCGCCGCCCGAGGAGACCGCGATCAGCATATGGCGACGTCCGGCGGTCTTTTGATCCATTGTGCTCATCCGGGTTCGGTACGAACATTGACTTGTTCTGTTGTGAGCGTTTTACTTCGGAAGCCTCGCTGTTGCCTGCGTCACGTGTGCGGGCAACGCACCGCTCCGACGCGCTCTTGGAGGCGGATCGATGCGACAGGACCGCGGATGATGGTTGGCGGAACCGGTGCTCCGGGGTCCGAGCCCGACTGGGCTGCCCGCGCTGCCAGGACCTGGAGCCGGGATGACTGGCTGGCGCTGGCTGACCGGATGCTCGCTGCCGTCCGGCCTTTCGCGTCGCCCGGCCACTCTCTGGTCGTCGTTCCTGGCCGGCAAGGGGGCTACGGACGGGCCGTCGACGGCCTGGAGGGGTTCGCCCGAACGTTTCTGCTGGCCGGTTTCCGTATCGCCGGTGCGAACGGAGTGGGTGTCGACGAGCTGGTCGACTACTACGCGGCGGGAATCGCGGCCGGTACCGACCCGAAATCTACGGACCGCTGGGTGCGGCTGGACGAGCACCCCCAGGCGAAGGTCGAGGCCGCCTCCCTCGCGCTCGTCCTCGACCTGACCCGTCCGTGGATCTGGGACCGACTCTCATCCGAGGTGCGGGAGTGGGTGGTGGACTACCTGGCCCCGGCGGTCGGCGATGCCACCTACCCGCGGATCAACTGGGTCTGGTTCCGGCTGGTCGTGCAGACTTTCCTCCGCTCGGTGGGCGGGCCGCACTCACTGGACGAGATGGCGGAGGACCTGGCCACCCATGACAGCTTCGCCCGCGCGGACGGCTGGATGTCCGATGGGTTCGAGCGCGCCTACGACCATTACGTGGGCTGGGCGCTGCACGTCTATCCGACGCTGTGGGCCCGGATGGTCGGCGCGGAGGATCTGGCGGCGGGGCGCCGCGAGCGGGATCTGGCCGGCCTCGACCGATACCTGCGTGACGCGGTCGCGCTCGTGGGCTCGGATGGGTCGCCGCTGGTGCAGGGGCGGAGCCTGATCTACCGGTTCGCGGCCGCAGCGCCGTTCTGGGTCGGCGCGATCGCTGGGGTGCCGTCGGTCAGTCTTGGCCAACTGCGCCGCGCGGCCACCGGCATCGTGCGCCACTTCGTCGACCACGGCGCCTTCGATGATCGCGGTCTGCTCACCATGGGCTGGCACGGGCCGTGGCCGCGGTTGGCCCAGGCCTACTCTGGGCCCGGCTCGCCGTACTGGGCCAGCAAGGGTTTGCTCGGCATCGCCCTGCCCGCCGACCACCCCGTGTGGATGGTGCCGGAGGAGCCGCTGCCTGTCGAGGAGCGGGACGCCGTCCGGGCCGTTCGCGCGCCGGGTTGGCTGGTCTCGGGCACCCGCGCCGACGGCATCGTCCGGGTGATCAACCACGGCACCGACCACGCCGTCGAGGGAAGTTCCGTGGGTGACTCGCCGCTCTACGCCCGGCTCGGCTACTCCACCGCGACCAGCCCGGTGCTCGACGAGAGCGGCTGGGCCAACCCCCTCGACCAGTCCGTCACCCTCGTCGACCGAAGGGGCAGAGCCACGCATCGTGCCGGTATGCGTCTGCTGACGGTGCATGTCGACGGCGATGGAGTGGGTGTGGCTGGTTCGCGCACCCTCGCCCACTGGGTTGATCCGGACCCGGGCCACCGTGACCACGGCGGTGGCCGTGCCGGCACGTTCCGGCCGGCCGGCAGCCTCACTGTGTACTCGCTGGTCCACGGGCCCTGGGAGCTGCGTCTGGTCCGTGTCGACGATCTCGCCGACGATGTTGACGCCGCCGAGTTGCGCCTGCGGATCGGTGGTTGGGCCGTTGCCGGTGGTGCGACGGCAGCCTTCGACGGCGGTGCGGTCAGCGTGACCGGCGCAGGCTTGACGAGCCGGCTCGACGGCGTGCACGGCGGTGGTACGGCCGGTGCCACGTCCGTTCCCGACGGCGGGCCGTTGGCCGGTGGGCTGGTGGTGCCCTGGGTAGATCACCCGGTTCAGCCCGGTGCGTGGGTCGTCGTCCTCGCCGAGCTGTCCAGAGATCCCGCGGTCACGGTCAGACAGGGCTGCCGGGTCGCGCTGGGCGAGGACGCCGGCGGTTTTCATGTTGCGGTCGTCTGGCCGGGCGGGGCGACCACCATGACCCGACTGGACCTTGAGCGGGCCACATCCGCAGTCCAGCGACCAGGTAGTAGTCCGGGCGGCCCATCCGAGGCCTCTGACCTAAGGAGTAAGGGATGAAGCGCGCAATATTTACTTCCGTCAGTGTCGCGATGGCGCTGACACTCGTCCTCGCCGGCTGTGGCGGCGAGGACGAGCCGGCCGACCCCAATGCCCCGGTGACGATCACCTTGGCGGGTTGGAGCCTGGACTCCACACCGGAGTTCAAGACGCTCGCCGACGGCTTCAAGGCGACCCACCCGAACGTGACGGTGGAGCTCAAGGAGTACGCCGCAGGCAACGACTACGACACCCAGATGATCACGGACCTGGCCGCCGGCACCGCCCCGGACGTCTACATCATGAAGAACCTCAAGAACTTCTACACGTACCAGAGCGGTGGTCAGCTGCACGACGTCTCCGACGTCACCTCCGGACTCGGCTCGGTCCCGGCGCTGGCGTCGTACCAGGTGGATGGCAAGGCGTACGCGGTGCCGTACCGGCAGGACTCGTGGGTGCTGTTCTACAACAAGGAGCTGTTCGCGAAGGCGAAGGTGACGCCACCGGACGGCAGTTGGACCTGGGACGACTACACCGACGCGGCGAAGCGGCTGCACACCGGGCTGAAGATGGCCGGCTCGAACGCGACCGGCGCCTACCAGCACACCTTCCAGTCGACAGTGCAGGGATTCGCGCTCGCCCAGACCCCCAACGCGGACCTGCTCTCCGGGGACTTCGGTTACCTGAAGCCGTACTACGAGCGGTCACTGGACCTGCAGGCGGCCGGCGCGCAGCCGACCTTCGGCACCGCGAAGACCAACAAACTCACCTACCAGGCGCAGTTCGGCAAGCAGGAGTCGGCGATGCTGCTGATGGGCACCTGGTACGTGGCCACGCTGCTCAACCAGCGAAAGAGCGGTGACGCCGACACGTTCCAGTGGGGGATCGCCCCGGCGCCGCAGTTCGACAAGTCCACCACCGGCACCTCCGCCACACCGGTCACCTTCGGTGACCCGACCGGCCTGGGGATCAACCCGAAGATCAGCAAGTCGAAGGTCGCCGCGGCCAAGGCTTTCCTCCAGTACGCCGGCGGCCCGGATGCCGCCAAGGCGCTGGCCAGGATCGGCATCACCCCGGCCCAGGTCACCGACGCGGTCACCGCGACGCTGTTCGGGCTGGACGGCGTACCGCAGGACGACCTGTCGAAGTTCGCCTACGCCACGCACACCGTCAAGCCGGAGAACCCGGTGTCGAAGCACACCGCCGGCCTGCAGAACCTCCTCAACGAGACGCACTCGGCGATCCTCTCCGACAGCAAGGGCGTCGACGCGGCGCTGAGCGAGGCGCAGACCCGCGCCAAGAACGAGGTCCTCAACCAGTGAGCTGATGGTGGGCCCGGCGCGCCTGAGCCGCGCGCCGGTCCCACCCCCATGCCGAACGCTCCCGGAGACTCCCCATGGCAACATTGCCGCGCACGAGACCCAGGAACCGGCGGCTGGTGTCGCGCAACACGGTCGCCGGCTGGTCGTTCATCCTTCCCAACTTCCTCGGCTTCGCCGTGCTCACCCTGCTACCCGTCGTCGTGCTGTTCTACGTGGCCTTCACCGACTGGAACGTCTTCGGAGTGGCCGAGTGGACCGGCACCGCCAACTTCCGGCGAATGTGGGGCGACGCGAGCTTCTGGACCGCACTGCGCAACACCGTCTACTACACCGTCTTCCACATCCCGCTGACCCTCGCGGCGTCACTCGGGCTGGCGCTGTTGCTCAACCGCAAACTGCGCGGCGTGCGGTTCTTCCGCACCGTCGCCTTCTTCCCCTACATCACCTCGATCGTGGCGATCGCGGTCGTGTGGAACCAGCTGTTCAGCCCGGAGTACGGCCCGATCAACGCTCTGCTCGGTGCCGTCGGGGTGGACAACGCGCCGGGCTGGACCACGTCGTCGACCTGGTCGATGCCGGCGGTCATCATCGTCGGCACCTGGCGGTACATGGGCTACTACATGCTGCTGTTCCTGGCCGGCCTGCAGACCATCCCGGCCCAGCTCTACGAGGCGGCCGAGACCGACGGCGCCACACCGTGGCAGCGGTTCGTGCACGTGACCCTTCCCGGGCTGCGACACACCACCTTCTTCGTCACCGTGCTGCTCACCATCGAAAGTTTCAAGGTCTTCGACCTCATCCTCGTGATGACCGGTGGCGGACCTGGCCAGTCGACCCTGGTGCTCTCGCAGTACATCTATCAGAAGAGCTTCGAGGAGAACCAGTTCGGCTACGCCTCGGCGGTCTCCATCGTCCTGTTCGCCATCTGCTTCAGCATCACGGTCATCCAGTTCATGGTCAACAAGCGGAGGAACAGCTGATGACCGCGACCGACCTCGCCGCGCCCGCCCCGGCCATCACCGTGCCCGGCAGCGGCAGACCACCCAGCCGGCGGGTGGCGTCCCGAGGCTGGCGGCTCGTCGGGTACGCCGCACTCGTGCTCGCCGCGGCCGGGCTGCTGCTGCCGTTCTACTGGATGGTGGTGGCGTCGTTGAAGACCAACAGCGACGTCTTCACCATCCCGATCACCTGGCTCCCCGATCCCGTGGTGTGGCGCAACTACCTCGACATCTGGCAGCGCTCGGACATGACGACGTGGTTGGGGAACACGCTGCTGCTGTCGATGGTCGTCACCCTCCTACAGGTGGTGACCGGCAGCTTCGCCGCCTACGGCTTCGCCCGGGTCCGCTTTCCCGGCCGCAACGCGCTCTTCCTGGCGTACGTCGGGACGATCGCGGTGCCCTGGCAGTCGTACATGATCCCGCAGTTCATCCTCATGTCGAAGTTGCAGTTGTCGAACACGCTGTGGTCGATCGTCGCGATACAGGCGTTCGGAGCGTTCGGCGTGTTCCTGATGAAGCAGTTCTACGAGACGATCCCCGAGGAGCTGAGCGAGTCGGCGCGGGTGGACGGGCTCAGCGAGTTCGGCATCTACCGACGGATCATGCTGCCGCTGTCCCGACCGGCGCTGGCCAGCCTGGCCCTGCTGACGTTCGTGACCACCTGGAACGACTACCTCGGCCCACTGATCTACCTGCGCAGTCCGGAGCTGCGCACCATCCAGCTCGGGCTGAACACCTTCATCTCCCAGTACAACGCCGAGTACGCGCTGATCATGACGGGCTCCGTGCTGTCCGTGCTGCCCGTCGCGGTCATCTTCCTGCTCGGCCAGCGCTACTTCATCGAGGGCATCGCCACGACCGGACTGAAGGGTTGAGGTCCATGCGTTCGCGTCACCACACCATCACCGCCGTCTTCGACGGCGTCTACACCGCGCTCGTCAGCAACCTGCTGCTCGTGCTCGGCTGCCTGCCACTGGTGGCCCTCGCGTTCACCACCGAGGCGGCGCGCTCCTGGCCGCTGTACGCGCTGGCCGCCCCGCTGTGCGCGCCGGGCCTGTGCGGGGTCTTCGCGGTCATGTCCGACTACTCGTCCGGTGGGTCCCGCAGCCTGCTACGCACGTTCGGCGACACCTGGCGGGCCACCGCCCGCCGGGCCATCCTCTGGACCTCCGCGGCCACCGCGGTCCTGGTCGTCCTCGGCGTCGACGCGTACGCGTCGTGGGGCCACCGGGTGGGTGCGCTCACGCTGCCGATCCTCGCCGTGCTCACCGTGCTCACCGCCGCCACCACGCTCCTCGGCCTGGTGACCATCGCCGAACGGCCCGCCGCGCGGCTGCGCGACGTGGCCCGTGCCTGCGCCTACCTGGCGGTGCGCCGTTGGTACCTCACCGCCGCGTCACTGCTGGTACTGGCATTGCTGGCGCAGCTCTTCGCGGCCCGTCCCGCGATCGCGCTCGGCGTCGCGGCCGCGCCGCTGCTGTACGTCGTGTGGTCCAACAGCCGGTACAGCCTGCGGGCCGCGCTCGACCCACCGACGGCTGCGGCCCCGAGCACCTGATCACCTCCGCCCTCCCGGCGATCGAGCCGGGACGCCGACGAAACACCTGCCCGGCACCGGACCGGACACACGAGGGAGAACAGCATCCATGACGGCGACCAACGTCCGTCCCAGCCCGGACGCCGAAGCGATGGCGGCCGCGGTGACCGCCGCGATACGGACCATCGAGGCGAACATCGACACCTTCGGCACGCGGTACCCGGCAGACACCACCGTCGCGAACCGCTACCCCTTGCGACCACCGACCGCTGGCCAGCCGGAAGGCGCCAACGTCGGCTGGACCACCAGCTTCTGGCCCGGCATGTTGTGGCTCGCTCACGACTTGACCGGTGACGAACGCTATCTGCGGGCCGCACTGTCTCATGTGGACAGCTTCGCCGACCGGGTGCGCGACGGCATCGACCTGGAAACGCACGACCTCGGGTTCCTCTACACCCTCGCCTGCGTCACGCCGGCGCGACGCACCGGCGACCGGCGTGCCCGGGACGCGGCCCTGGCCGCCGCCGACCATCTGATGACCCGCTTCCTCGAACCCGCGGGCATCATCCAGGCCTGGGGCGACCTGGCCGACCCCCGCCAACGCGGCCGCACCATCATCGACAGCCTGATGAACACGCCGCTGCTCTACTGGGCCAGCCAGACCACCGGCGACGACCGCTACGCCACGGCCGCCCGCCGACACACGGCACAACTGCGCGAGCACATCCTGCGTCCGGACGGCACCACCTTCCACACCTTCTACTGGGACCCGGAGACCGGTGCGCCGCTGCGCGGTGAGACCGAACAGGGCCACGGGGACGACACCTGCTGGGCCCGCGGACAGGCGTGGGGCATCTATGGCTTCACCCTGAGCCACCGGTACACCGGTGACCCCACGCTGCTTGCCGCCGCCTCGACCTGCGCGGACCACCTTCTCGCGCGGTTGCCGGCCGACCACGTCGCCTACTGGGACCTGGAGTTCAGCGACGGCAGCGGCGAGGAGCGCGACAGCTCCGCCGCCGCGATCGCCGCCCGCGGCCTGGCCGAGCTCGCTGGCAGCGTCGCCGACCCGGTGCGTGCGAAGGGCTACCGAGATGCGGCCCGCCGAATCCTGCGCTCCCTGGTGGACAACTACGCCACCGGTGGCCCGACGGACTCGAACGCGCTCCTCCTGCACGGCGTCTACGACAAACCCAAGGGCATCGGCGTCGACGAGGGCAACCTCTGGGGCGACTACTTCTACCTGGAAGCCCTCACCCGCGCCACCATCCCCGGCTGGACCAGTCCCTGGTGACCAGCCCCACGGATCCTCGAAAGGTGACCATGAACTACCGATACCACTGCACCATTCCCGCCATCGACGGCAACAACACGCTGCCCGTCAACCCCTGCCGGCTACTGGACTTCACCCTCCTGAAGCTGTCGGCCGGTCAGTCCTGGACCGGCGGGTCCGGCGGCCGGGAGATCCTCGCGGTCATCCTCGGCGGCACCGCGAACTTCACCGTCGCCGACCACCACTTCCCGGAGGTCGGCCAGCGTGCCGACGTCTTCTCCGGCAAGCCACATTCGGTGTACGTTCCGGCGGGCGCCATCATCATGGTGGAGGCGGTCACCGACGTGGAGATCGCCCTGCCCAGCGCCCCCAGCGACCTGGCCACCGATCCGTACGTCATCGCACCGGAACAGGTCGCCAGCGGGCGCTGGGGCGGGGCCAACTTCGGTCGGACCTACCACCAGATCCTCACCGAGGTCAGCCAACCGGACCTGCCCGCCCGCCGGCTCATCGTCGGCGAGACCTACACGCCGTCCGGAAACTGGAGCACCTACCCGCCGCACCGGCACCGGGTCGACGACCTGCCCGCCGAGGCGGCGCACGAGGAGATGTACTACTACCGGGTCAACCCGCCGAACGGGTTCGGCATCAGCCGGGTCTACACCGACGACGGATACGAGGAGAACGTCACCATCCGAGATCACGTGATGCAGATGATGCCGGAGGGCTACCACACCGTCGTCAGCGCACCCGGCTACACCACGTACTTCCTGTGGTTCCTGGGCGGCACCCAACGCACCCAGGGCGCCCGCGAGGACGCCGACCTGGCCTGGGTCGGCCAGACCGTCTCGACCCTGCGCAACCTGGGCCTGTGACGATGGTCCTGGACGCCTTCCGCCTCGACGGGCGGGTCGCCCTGGTCACCGGCGCGAACCGCGGCATCGGTCAGGCCGTCGCGACCGCGCTGGCCCAGGCGGGTGCCGACATCGCCCTGCTGGGCCGCACCGACCCCGCCGAAACGATCGCCGCGGTGGAGAAGCTCGGTCGGCAGGCCCTCCTTGTACCTGTCGACCTCGCCACCGCCGGGCCAGACGAACTCGCCGACGCCGTCGAGACGGCCGCCGCCGGACTCGGCCGTCTCGACATTCTGGTGAACAACGCCGGCATCATTCGCCGCGCGGCCGCCGTCACCCACTCAGCGGAGGACTGGACGGCCGTGCTGCGCGTCGACCTCGACGCGGTATTCCACCTGTGTCAGGCGGCCGGCCGGATCATGCTCGACCAGGGGCGCGGAAAGATCATCAACAGCGCGTCGATGCTGTCGTACCAGGGCGGTATCCGGGTGCCGTCCTACACCGCCGCCAAACACGCCGTCGTCGGACTCACCCGGGCGTTGGCCAACGAGTGGGCCGCACACGGCATCAACGTCAACGCGATCGCGCCCGGCTACATTGCGACCGACAACACCGCGGCCCTGCGCGCCGACCCAGATCGGGAACCTGCCATCCGCGACCGCATCCCGGCCGGCCGCTGGGGCACCCCCGAGGATCTCATGGGCGCCGCGGTCTTCCTCGCCTCCGACGCCGCCCGGTACGTGCACGGGGCCGTCCTTCCGGTGGACGGAGGCTGGCTCGCCCGTTAGGAACATACGCATCGTGGGAACTGGTCGGTTGTTCAGCGCACAGCGGCAGGAGCGCCTGCTCGTCGAACTACGCGCTCTCGGCGCCCCGGCCGGCCTGCTGGCCGCCGGCGTGTTCGGCGCGGATCGTGTCGAAGTAGCCGGAGCGGGCGTACGCGGCCATCGGGTCCGACCCTTGACTTCAGGTCGACCTGAAGTCGGAGTGTGACGTCCATGACCGACGACACGATGGATGCCACCGCGGAGCTGATCGCGCGACTCGACGCCGCGGAGACCGAGGCGGGCGCGGTGCGGCTACGGCACCACAGTTACGAGTTGCTGCACCTCTCCCCCGGCGCCTCCCTTGTCGACGTGGGCTGCGGCACAGGACGGGCGGTGGCCGAGCTCCACCAGCGTGGAATGGCCGCATTCGGCGTCGACCCGGACGAGCTGATGATCACCACGGCGCGCCGCCGTTGGCCGGCGGCCGACTTCCGGGTGGCCAGCGCCGAATCTCTCCCACTGCCCGACCAGGCGGTGTCCGGATACCGGGCGGACAAGGTCCTGCACGAGCTGCCGGACCCGGCTGCGGCGTTGGCGGAGGCGCATCGGGTGCTGACCCCGGCCGGGCGGATCGTGCTGGTCGGGCAGGACTGGGACGCGCTGATGATCGACTCGTCCCACGCCGACCTCACCCGAGCGATCCTACGGACTTAGTCCAGTGACCGAACATGCCGGACGTCAGAAGGGTGGCGACGACGGCCGGTGGCGCAGGGACCTCGTCCATCAGGACCAGCCCCTCGATGGACAGGTGGGTCAGGGCAGCATCTTGCTCACCCGCTGGCCGGCTTACGGGCCGCGAGGCGTTCGATCACACCAGCAGCGAATCGCTGATGCTGCTCGATGTGCAGACCGGCCGAGGCCACGTCACGGATCGGACGCCGCCGGAAATGCTCACCGGCCGCCGGAACGCTGACCAGTTCGATGAGGCGTTGAATCGCTCGAACGGGACGGTTGGCGCCGACCACATGGTCGGCCAGCAGGAGCAGACCGCCGGGGCGCAGGACCCGGACCATCTCCTCGACCGCCCGGTGGTCGTCCGGTATCGCGCAGAGTGAGAGGGTGCAGACGACGGTGTCGAAGGTGGCATCGGGAAAGTCCAGGTGGTGGGCGGTACCGAGCCGCAGGTCGACCTCCCGGCCCAGTTCGGTGGCCCGCCGACGCCCGATCTCCAGCATCCTGGGGCTCAGCTCCACCCCGGTGATCCGTACGCCGTCGGGGTAGTGGGGCAGGTTCCGGCCGGTACCGATGGCGACCTCGAGGGTGGCGCCGGTGGCCTGTCGGCAGATCCATGCCCGGGTGTCGCGCAGCAAGCGGCGTTCGATGAAGGCCATCTGCCGGTCGTAGCCGGCGGCGTGCCGGTCCCAGACGCGGCGCTGCTTCTCGTCGTCACTCATGGTGGCGAAGATAGGTGACCTGCACCAACTCCGCCGGCGTACCGACCTGCCGGCCATCGATGGACCCGGAGCGACAGGGGCACCACTGCTGTGGCCAGCGGTAGCGGCCCGGCGACCTCACTGCGGCGCCAGTCAGCGGCGGCCACACTTCGGCGATGCCGACCGACCGGCCGCGAGCGGCAGGGTGAACGGCGTGCTGCCCGTCACGTCGTGCTTGCGGCGTGACGGGCAGCGTCGCCCTCGATCGGTCAGCCTCGGGTGGTCAGCCCGTAGGCATCCTGCAGTGTCTGCACGATCCGGTTGCCAGCGGCGTCCCAAGCCACGGTCCGCAGCTTCACCGTCTCGCTGCCCGGTCGCCTCGGGTGGATCGCCCGCACTTGATACTTCCCATCGGTCTGCGGCGTGGCACGCAAATCGCTCCAGGTTCTGCCGCCGTCATAGCTCGCCTGCACGGTCAGGCCGGCGATCTCCGGCAGGGCTTCCGTGGACGCCTGACGGTAGGGCTCGATCGTGAACAGGTGCGTACGACCGGCCGGCAGTCGGTTGTCCAGGTTGAGGTCGAAGTCGTACCGCAGGAAGATCAGCGGCTCCACGCGGCACTTGTCGTAACAGAAACTGCTCCGATCGTACCCGGGTGGGGTTTCCTTGCCGGTCGGCGTCTGCGACTGGAAGGTCCACTCGCTGTCGACCTTGGTGCCGTAACCGCCGTGCGGCAAGATGTTCTCCAGGTGCTGGGTCATGCGGTACGCGGCTGGTCCGCTGGGTAGCTCGTAGTAGGGCAGCACTCCCGGAATCGTGGAGAAGCTCCGCTGAGGCAGTTCCACGCCGTCGGCGTAGAGGTGGATCTCTTCCACCCCGGGGAGTTTGTCGGACTCCTTGTGGTTGGAGTAGCTGGTCAGCTGGTCGTAATGTCCGTCCTCGTCCACACCCAGCGTGAAAATCGGCAGGACGTCGGCCGAGGACAGCCCGGTGTACCGACAGACGGCGCAGGGCATCTCATTCGACAGCACGGCCAGCGTCTGCGGGCCGGCGGTCAGGGAGCCCGGTGGCGTGGGTCCCTCGCCCCAGGTCTCCGTCCGGGTGTGCGAGCGATTGAAGACCTCCTCGGTGTACATGAAACCGCGCCGATACGAGTAATGGTGGTTGGGCCCCTCGGCCAGCCATTCCGCGAGGTCGGCGATGATCGTCCCGCGGAACCAGAGGGTGGTGTCCGAGACCGGTCCGATGTGCTGGGTCCGGGCGGTGGGTCCGACCGTTTCCTCCAGCGTCAGCGTGGTGAAGGACGCGGCGACGCCGTCGACGGCGATCAGTGTCGGCCAGAATGGCTGGGCGTGCAGTTCCTGCGCGACCGGCCGGTCGGCGTGGTATTCCTGCTGGATGTTGACCAGGTTCGCATCGGTCACCTGCTGGGCCAGCGAGCCGGGGATGCCCCCCTGCTCAAGGTAGGACAGGGTGTAGACGTCGGGAATGGCCGGCTGTCCGTGGTAGTCGAAGATTGCCTTGCCCTTGGCCAACTGTGCCCGGACAGCCCGGCCCTCTGTCGCCGGCACCGCGATGGTGGGCAGCGGGAAGAGGCCGTAAGGGTGCTGGTAGCCGGTCAGGAGCGGCATTCCCTCGTCGCCGTAGGCGAGCACCGCGACGGCACCGGCGCGCGCGGCCCGGCGGAGCTCAGGAATGACGTTCTCGGCACCGAGGACCGGGGCGATCGACCGGTCACCGACGTCCAGTAGGGCGACCTTGCCGCGTATATCAACCCGAGCGAAGTCAGCCTCGCCGCCCGGTCCGACGTCGACGATCGGCAGGCGACCCCGGCCGTCGAGCCGCTGCACGCTCGCCGAGTAGTTCTGGTAGCGCGGATGCAGGGTGGCTAGGTTCCCCAGCTCCGGGACCCGGGCGGTGAGGACCGGAGTGCCCAGCACGTGTCCGTGTTCGAAGTAGAATTTCCCGATCGTGGCCGTTTCCGTAGGCACCGCCCAGGCCTTGATGCCGTACGGCATTTGGCCGGTCCACTCGCCGAAGGCCGTGGGCGCGCCGTCCACCTGGTGCCAGAAGTTGAGCGTCGCCCCGTACTCTTCGGCGGGCCGGTCTGCGGTGACCTCGATCGGTACGGCCTTGTTCATGTCGAGTGTGATGGTGGTGTCGGCGGACACCTCGACCTGCGGGTCGGCGAGCGCCACCGCGTGGTTCAGCTCGTTGGTGTCGTAGTCGAACAGGGCTATCGAGGTCACGGTGTAGACGCCTTCGTCGACATGCGCGCTCGCGGTCGCGGCGGCGGGTAGGATGATCCATTCACCGGTGTCCACGTCGATGCGTCGTGCGATGACCGTGCCGCGGAGTACGCGGGTGGCGTCGGCCCGTGCCGGCACGTGGACGGTCAGGTCGTAGCCCGGCGGCTCCTTGTAGGCGCCGACCGGCGTCCGCAGCGTCACGTCGCCAGCCGTGGCCACGATCTGGCCGGAGTAGAGCCCCGCCGTGCCCAGCGTCGGGTCGAGGGTGACCGTGACGTCGGCGGTGCCGCCGGCCGGTACCTCCAGGCTGGCCGGGCTGGCCGTCAGCATCCCGGCTGGTGCGGCCGCGCCCTCCGGCTTGGTGAGCGATGCTGAGACAGCGAGCGTCACCGGCTGGGTTCCCGTGTTGCGGTAGGTCATCGTACGGCTGGCCGGCGAGCCCTGCTGGGGAAGCCTCAGCCTGGCGAAGTCCACGCTGGCGGTCGCCGGGACCACGGCGGACCGGATCGCGGCGGCGACGTCGAGCTGGCCGGAACCGGTCTGGTAGACCGAGTAGCTGTCGTCCTTGGCCGTGCCGATCAGCGCCGCCTTGAGCTGGGCCGGGGACCAGTCCGGGTGCTGCTGGGCCAGGATCGCCGCGGCGCCCGCGACGTGCGGGGTGGCCATCGAGGTGCCCGACATCGACTGGTGGCCGCCGCCCGGCTTGGCCGCGCTGATCGCCACGCCCGGCGCGGCGATCTCCGGCTTGAGCGCGTGGTCCCCGACGCGGGGGCCGCGGCTGGAGAACCCGGCAAACCCACCGGACTTGTCCACCGCTGCCACGGTCAACGCCGCGTCGGCAGCCCCGGGTGAGCCGACGGTGCGGGGTGCGCCGGCGTTGCCGGCGGCGATGACGAACAGCGTGCCGGTGCTGGCGGTGAGGGTGTTGACCGCCTGGCTCAGCGGGTCGGTACCGTCGGTGGGCTCACCGCTGAGGCTCATGCTGACGATGTCGGCGTCCCGGTCGGTGGCGGCCCACTCCATCCCGGCGATCACGTCGGAGTCGCTGCACGAACCGTCGTTGCCGCAGACCTTGCCGACCAGCAGGCCGGCTCCGGGCGCCATGCCCCGGTAGGTGCCGTCGGTGCTGGCGATCGTGGCCGCGACGTGGGTGCCGTGCCCGTGGCCGTCGGCCACCGTCTGTCCCTGCACGAAGCTCTCGCTCGCCACCACCTTGCCGGTCAGATCCGGATGCTGGGCGTCGATGCCCGTGTCCAGCACCGCGACGCTGACCCCGGTGCCGTCCAGGCCCGCCGCCCACGCCTGTGGCGCTCCCGTCAACGGCACGCTGACGTCCAGCGACACCCGCGCGGTGCCGTCCAGCCAGATCTGGTCCAGCCCTGCACCGAGTTGGCCCGGCTTGGGCGACACCCGCGCCCAGAACGCCGCCGCTTCCTTCTTCGCCACGCCCAGGGCGGCGCCGTTGATGCTGTCGAGGGCCCGCACCGCCCTGCTGCCCGGCAGGTCGTCGGCTCTGGCCCGCAGCGCGTCCTGCGCCCTCGCCCTGGCGCGGGCCGACCTCAGGTCCGGACCGGCCCCCTCGTAGCCGACGACGATCGGCAGGGTGGCCGCCGCGGCGTCGGTGCGTCCGTCGGCGATCAGCCGGCGCACATCGAAGAGGCGGCGGTCCAGCCGCCCGGTCGCGACCAGTTCGGCCGCATCCGACGGCAGCACATAGAGGTTGTCCTGGTCAACCAGCGACCGGACGAGGACCTGCCGGCCGTCCGGACGGGCCGACACCTGGGCCTCGACCCGAGGTTGCCCCCCGGCGGGGATCGTCACGTGCACCTTGTCGCCGGTGACCAGTGTGATGTCGTGGACCTTCGCTGTGCTGCCGATGAGTTGGCGCAGTCCCGGCGTGGCCGCCAAGGCATCGGGCGGTTCGGCGTTCGCTGGGGCCGCGGCTGCGGTCAGCGGCAGCACCGCCGCCAGCAGGGCCGCCGTGACGACGGTCCGTCGACGATGTGGGAACATTCATCCTCCTCGATGGTTCGACACTAGGGAGCAGACGGGAACTTGTGGTCTTCGCGGTATTGCGACGGTCGTCGCCGTCCCCGGCCACAGTGCTTTCGCTCCGGCCGGGGATGGTGCGGTCGCCACCTCAGCGCGGCGTCAGGGCAGCTCGGCTCCGCGCAGGCGGGGATTGCGCTCGGTCAGCCGGTAGGCATCCGGCAACGTCTGTCGGATCCGGTTACCGGCCGTGTCCCACGCTTCGGCGCGGAGCGTGACCGAGTCGGTGGCGCGTCGGATGGCCGCCGGGTGCGCGACCGTCACCGAGTACCGGCCAGCGGACAGCGGCGTGACCTTCGCCTCGTGCCAGGTGGTGCCGTTGTCGTAGCTGGCCCACAGCTTCAGACCGGCGACGCCGGGTGCGACGGACGCGGCCAACTGCCGATCGACGGCCACCTCGAACCGGTGAGCGCCGGGTGCGGCCACCCGGTCGCGCAGGTCGGTGTCGAGCCCGGCGTACCGCATGAAGAGCAACGGCTCCACCTGACACGGGAAGTTGCCGCCAAACAAGCCGTTGCGCAGGCACGGGAATCCATCGGCCGGCTTGACGCCGCTGCCGGCACCGCTGCGGAACTGCCACTCCGTGATGGACCGGTCCTCGGCGGTGGTGAGGTCCATCACCAGCCGATAGTCGCTGACCTCGGCGGCCATCGGGAACCCGGGGAACCCGAGGGACACGTCCGGGGACACCTTGACGCCGTTGCGGTAGAGAGGGCAGAGCCCGGTGTTGGTGCACACCTTGCCGATGGCCAGCGAGGCGCCCGGGGCCACCCCGCGGTACCTGCCGCCGGAGGCGGCGCCGCTGCCGGCGATGGTGGTAGCCACATGCGTGCCGTGACCGAACCCGTCAGCCGTGCCCTCGCCGTCGATGAAGCCGCGTGCCGCCGTCACCCGGCCGGCCACGTCCGGGTGGTCGAAGTCCAAGCCGGTGTCGAGCACGGCCACGGTCACCCCGGTACCGTCCAGACCGGCGCTCCAGGCCTGCGGCGCCCCGATCTGCGGGACGCTCTCGTCCAGCGTCACCCGCGACATGCCGTCCAACCACACGCGCTGAATGGGGGAGGCGGCTGAGCGGGCACCCGCTGCCTTCGCCCAGGACTGGCTCACCGACGCCCATACCCCGGCGGTCCTGCCACGGGGCACGTCGAGCGCGGTGGCGTCGATGCTGCCCAGCGGCCGGCCGGCGGCGGGCTCGACTCCGGCGGTGCGCAACGCGGCCGCCGGTGCCACCCGGTCCGGGTACTCGATGATGAGGGGCAACCCGTCGACCGCACCGTCAGTGAAGCCGTACCGGGCCAGGTACGCCACGTCGAACAGCCGCCGGTCCAGCTGTCCGGCGTCCAGGTGCGGCTTGGCGTCGTCAGGCACCACATACACGGCGTCATCGCTGGCGTACCAGTCCAGGGACGGGGTGGACCCGTCCGAGCGCGGCCGCGGGGTGAGACTGACCGCGACGGTCTGGTCGGCGGCCACGGTCAGCCGCACCCGGTCGCCGGTCAGCAGAGTCACCTGGTACGTGCCCGGCGCGAGATCGGTACGCGCAGCCGCGCCGGCAGGGGCTGGCCAGGTCGAACCGGATGCCGGCGCCGCGGCCCCCGGGATGTCCACCGCCTGCCCCACCACCAGAGTGGCCGCCGCAGCGGTGGCCAGCAGTCGCCGGGTGGGAACCCGCCACGCGCTCAGGCGCGACGTAGCGCGCCGGAACGCCCCGGTCACCCGAGGCTCCGAGCACGGGCGGTCAGTCGTGACGGCTCACAACGGCAGCCAGTCCTCGTCGTGTGGTCCATCTGTCTCCGCCTTCATCGGCTCGCCGTCGCCAGCGGCGGTGGCCGCAGACGGTGAAGCAGCCGGATCCTCGCCTTCTCGGCAGCCATCCGGCGGCCGCGCCTCGGACATCGACTTCGGGCCGGGCGAGGATCTTCCGACGTTCACGGTTGCAGCCTGGTCAGCCCGCGACGGCGTAGCAATGGCGGAAAAACCACCAACTAAATCGACGGCACACCACCAGCGTCGGCCGGCACGGCCGGCATCCGGTCCCGAATCTGCCGACGGGACCCGGCACCGAGCTTGCGCATCACCGCTGCGACGTGCTTCTCGACGGTGCTGACCGACAGGAACAGTGCGTCGGCGATCTCCTGGTTGGTCCGACCGTCGGTTACCAGCTGAGCCACCTCCTGCTCCCGGGGCGAGAGCTGCTCGCCATACCCCCGCCGACCCCGGCGATGCCGAGCCGGCAAGGCCAGTCCGTACCGGCGGGCGGACCGCGCTGCCCGGTCGAGATCCCAGGTGGCGCCCAGCCGCTGGTAGGTCGCCAGCGCCGCGTGCATCGATTCGCCGGCCGCCGGGTCCCCATCGGCGAACTGGCACCCGGCCGCCCGCTCCCGGGCCTGCGCGGCCTCGTACGGGCAGCGCAGTTGCTCGTACGCTTCGGCCGCCGCCAGCAGGCCGGCCGATGCCTCCCGCCACTGTCGGCCAGCCGAAGCGAGAACTCCCCGGGAGTGACGCAGGGCCGCCCCGGCCAGCGGAACATCAAGCGAGTGCAGCTCGATTGCCGCCTGCGCCAGCAGTTCTCGGGCACCCGCCAATTCACCAGCGGCAACCAGCACCTCGGTCATCGCCGGCAGGCACCGGCCGAGCGGTGCCCACGTGCCTCGTCGCCGGATCACCGCCATCTGCTGCCGCACCATCGCGAGCGCAGCGGACGGGTCACCGCCGGCGAGGGCCAGGCGAAGGGCGGCGGCGAAACCCAGACCGCCCTGGCTGAGGACCGCGCCGGATGTCTCCAGCCGTTCCCGTGCCTCGCCCAGTTCCCCCCGCGCGAGCCGGAGCCCACCGGCGATCAGTTCCACCTCGGTCCGCGCCGGGACGAAGTCGGCAAGCTGGTCGATGAGCTGCTCGACCTGGGGCAGTAGGCCGTCCCAATCCCCCATGCAGTAGTCGACGAGCGCGCGGGCCGACAGCAGGCTCGCGGCTCGTTGCGGCAGCTCCCATGCCTCGGGACGCCCCGCCGCCCGGGCGACCATCTCGGCGGCCAACTCGTGGTGGCCGACATAACACGCCTCCACCCCGATCGCGTACCACGCCCACGCCTCGACCCGGTGGTGCCGCCCCACTGTCCCCGGATCGGTCGCGGCGGTCCACTCGAGCCGGTCCAGCAACTCGCGCCACTGCCGATCGCCGTTGAGGACCTGGACCATCGCCACCTTCCCCAGCATCCGGATCTGGACCTCCGGATCGGGCACCCGGGTAAGCTCGGCCAAGGCCCGTTGTTGCCAGTCCCGGTGCTCGGTCAGAGGTACGTCCAGATCGAGTGGTATTCCGAGGCAAGCCATCGCCCAAGCCCGCAGATCATGGCGGTCTGGATCAAGGTGCTCCACCGCTATCCGACACAGCTCACGTTGGCGGTGCGGCTCACTGCGGCCACCGTCCATCGCTATCGCGGTCAACAACGAAAGCTCGCCCCGGACCGACCCGCTCAGATCTCGGTCCAGAACCGCCACCAGGAGCTCCACGATCCCCTGGCCGCCAAGGCTGGCACCGGCCAGCATGCGGCCGAGCTTCACCGCAATCCGCCCCGCCCCCTCGTCCGTCAACGGCGCATCGCGCAGCACCTCCTCCAACAGCCGGATGGCCTGCGCGTCGTGACCCAGTGCGAGCGACTGATCGGCGGCCCGCTCCGCCGCGTCGACCCAGGCATCCGGACGGCCACCGCGGCGCAGGTGCGAAGCGATCTGGACCAGCGGCGGAGGGTCCAGCAGCTGCAGCGCGTCCGCCGCCTGGGCGTGCAACCGACGGCGCCGGAGCTCGGGAATCGCGCCATAGACCGCCTGGGCCGCAAGCACGTGACGGAACCCGACCCGGTCGCCCTTCTCCGCCAGCACCCCGGCGGCCAACGAGTCGTCCACCGCCCGCCACACCCGCGACGGCGGTAGCCGGCAGGTCTCGATGAGCACCGCCAGCGGCACGAACACCTCGAGTACGGCCGCGGCAGCCAGCACCGAACGGGTGTCGCGGCTGAGGTGGCCGATGCGCTCGAGCACCTGGTTACGGATTCCGGCTGGCACGTCCAGTTGGTCCAGTGCGCGGCGAGCCCAGCCACGCTCGCGGTACACCAGGGTGCCCTTGACGCGCAGCAGCGCCAGCAGTTCCTCGATCGCGAACGGAAGGCCAGAGGCCCGCTCGCACAAGTAACTGGCGAACTCTGCTGAGACCCGGTCAACGCCGACGATGGCAGCGGCCAGGGCGCCTGTGCCGGCAGCGTCCAGCGGCGCCAGGTGTACGTGTGCCTGGTGCACCGCTGCGGGCAAGCGGGCCGAGAGGGCGCGAATCGGGGCGGCGACCTCCTCGCCCCGATAGGTGAGGACCAGCGACAGCTCGGGTGGCGGATCGGCCAGCAGGTAGCGCAGGAATTCGGGCGTGTCCGCGTCGGCCCAGTGCAGGTCCTCCAGCACCAGCACCAGCGGTCCCGCCACCCGTAGCACCTCGACCAGCGCGCGGAACACGCGATGCCGCTCGGCGCGCCGGTCGTCGGTTGGTTCGGGCATCGGCGGGAGCAGATCGCTCAGCTCCGGCACCAACACGCGGAGAACGCCCATCACCGGGGGCAGGGTCGCACCGCGCAGCGGTTCCTGCAGCAGACGAACCGCCTCGATCACCGGAAACAGCGGAAAGGGCTCATCCATCTGCCGGCACGCCCCCACCACGGCCGGCCGGCCGTCGTTCAGCTCGGAGGAACGTACCTCGTCCACCAGGCGGGTCTTGCCGATGCCGGCCTCGCCGTCCACCACCACCAGCGAGGGCGGTCGGTTCACCGCTTCGACCAGCGTCGCCAGCTCACGGTCACGACCGACCAACGCGACCGCGGAGATCGCGCCGGGGCCGTTGGGTACCGGGAAGGCGTTGGCGATCATGGTCATGGCGCCTCCCGCAGGTAGGCAAGATTGCCGGCAGTCTGGCACGTCAAACGCCGATGGGGAATCCGTACGGCGGCCACGGCCCTCTCTGATCGCGGACGAGATCCCTGCCAGGCGCGAGCGCGTGTCTCACGGCGGAGCTCGACCCGACTGTGGCGGGCTGCAGGCCTCCATGGTTAGCTGCCGCTCCCAATCCCGAGTTGGGTCCTCGGCAAGCCACTCGTCGTCGTAGTACTCCCAATCGGCTGCGCTCCACCGCACATCCGCCTCCTCCTCCAGGGGAAGCTGCGCCAACGCCTCCACACTGTTTATCTCGAGGATGGGCAGCGTGATCTGGCCATCGGTCTCGCGGTAGACACCGTCCAGCACCGCAGCCGATACCCATGGCGCCCTGGTCTGATCTTGCATCGCTCTGAGACGCGTGTAGCAGGCCCGCATGGAGTCAGTTAGAAGTCACGCCACTCGTCGAACCACTGGTCAGCCAGATCCGCTGGCACTTCAGCCCGGGCGGCGAGTTCCATAAACGCGTCGAAGGCTTCCTCCCGGCGCAGCGTGTCGATGATCTCGTACTTCTGGTCGATGCTGTTGAGCGCAACGGGTTGTTCAGGTTGGCGGCCAGCCACGTGTCGGGCTTCGCGCCTTCAATGACCAGGCGCACCGCGGTGCCGCGGTATCGGGCCGTCAAGGGTGGCGAGATCGATCGGGTAGACCACTGATGCTCAGCTGCGTCAGCGAGGCCAGGTCAGGCAGGGTGTCCGCGTCCAGTCCGTAGCCATCGACAAGCTCGATAACAGCCAGATAGGTCAAGCTGGCCAGGGCAGCGGCGTCGACCAGGTGACCCGGGGGCTTGCGCCAGTAGATCCGGAGGCTCTCCAATTCCTTCAGTTCCTCCACGGCAGCAGCGGACATGGTGCCGCTGCCGTCCAGGGCGACCTCTCGAACACCGTGCAGGCCGGCAGGAATCGTAGTTGCCGCGTCGGCGCCGGTCAGGGTGAGACGAAGCCATCGGCCGTCGTCCGCCGCGTACACGGTAAGGCCCCGATCCATTGCCGCCAGCTCAAGGCCGTGCAGGCTACGAGGCAGCCGCACCTCGCGAACATCCGCGCCAGCCAGCGACAGGTGTTGCAGACCAGTGTCGGCCAGATCCACGACCGGCGGGGCGTCCCGCCACGTCAGCGACGAGACAATCGGGTGGTCTGCCAACGCGTGGGCGAGGCCCCGGTCCGGGCCGGCCCACGTCAACGCCGTACAGCGGGGCAACTGATCGAGAGCGGACCATTGCACCGGCCCGGACGTAGGCACCCGCATCGGCCCCTCACCGCTCAGGTCCAGCCGAGGCGTTGCCGCACCGAGCGTCACCGCCCCGGCACCGAAGTCGACGTCGACCTGACCCCGGGTGGCGGCCGCACGGTAGGCGGACTTCACCGCCGCAGGTAACTCTCGATCCCAGCGGCGCTGCCTGACCACATCGTCGGCAAGTGACTGCCAACCCGAGTACATGTTCGACAACCCGGCGAAGCTACCCGACCGGCACGACCACCGATGCTCCCGTGCGCCCGCCGCTCCCGTGGCTGTTCGGAATTCCCGGCTGCTCACCTGCAGCCCAGACCATTAGGGTCTTCCCCGTGGAAGCAGGGCGAGTGCCGACCGGGCCGTTCCGGTGGGACCTGGTTTCTCCGGATCAGCTCGGCGGCTTGTTGGACGGCGTCGCCGACCCCGACCTGTGGTTCCTGCCAGACCTGGTCGAATGCGCGGGTCGGGTGCTGGCCCGCAGCGCCGACGGCGACCTGTACTTCGTCGGCCGCTCCCCAGACAGCATCTTCGACCTGCTCAGCGGCGCGCTCTCCGGCACGACGTGGCAGAACCGATGCCACAGGCTACCGCTGTCGCTGTGGAGCGACCCGGACACGCTGACCTCAGCGGAGGTCGCCCAGTTCCGTACCAACATGAGCCAGCTGGGAATCGATCCGCAACGGCTGGCTCACCGCCGGCGTCCGGTCACCTTCATCGACCTGGTCCACGGCGGGCGCACCTACGCCAACCTGTTCCTCCTGCTGCGCCGGTGGCTCGCCGACGAGAACGCACCGTGGGCGGTGGTACGCACCAAGCTGCGGTTCGTCGGCATCACCGTCCGAACCAAGACCAGCCCGAACACGTGGCGCTGGTACCAGGCCGCTCCATGGGCGGCGCACCTGCCGCGTAGCGCACTGATCGGCATATCCCTGAACGGCGGCGTGTGGAGCTACCTGGGCGACTACCAGGCCAAGACCACCCGGTCGTTCCCCGTCGCACGATGGCTCGACCAGGACGCCAACCCGGCCCGCGACCCGAAAGCGCTGGCAGCCCTGGCCGAAGCGGTCGCGGCGGTCGCGCACGGCCGCTCCGAACAGGGACGCGCCGCATTGGTGGCCGCGATCACCGCGGAGCCGACCATGCGCGAGACCTGGCTACGATCCCTGGTTATCGAACTACGCCGGCCAGCATCCGTCGATCAGCAGCGGCGGTGAAACATGCACCTGTTGCCGAACCGGAAGCTGGAGATGTCCTCGGTCGTGGCCAACTGCGCAGTCGGGTCGGTGTCAGGGATGCCCCTGATCCCGTAGCCCACTTTCGGCACGTCGGACGTCGTCCGCGCTGTCGACGCGGCGCTCACGGCGCACGCATAGGTTGAGGTCGCGTAGGTCGGGCCGGGCCGATCGGGACGCACATCGACGGCAACTCGATCGGACAGCGGTGATCGACTGATGTTTCGGGCTACCCTGAAGAACTTGTTGAGCCGCAAGCTGCGGCTGGCCATGTCTGCAATGGCGGTCGTCCTCGGGGTCACCTTCGTTTCCGGAACGTTGGTTCTCACCGACACGCTGGGCCGCTCCTTCGACTCGATGTTCTCCTCGATCTACTCGGACACCGATGTGGGCGTGACCGGCGGGGCGAAGGTGGAGGTCTCCGAGGTCGACGGCGGCGGAGCGCCGACGAGTGTGCCGGCGTCGCTCATCGACACCGTCGCGGCAGTGCCCGGCGTGGCCCAGGTGACCGGCGTCGTCTCGGTCGACGGCGTCCGGGTCGTCGGCGGCGACGGCAAGGTCATCCCGTCGGTCGGGGCCCCTCGGCTCGGTGAGAGCTGGACCGAGGAGAGCGCGCTGATCCGGTTGCGGGAGGGCCGCGGGCCCAGCGCGCCGGACGAGGTCGCCATCAACGCCTCACTGGCCGCGGTCGGCGACTTCGCGGTGGGCGACTCGATCGACGTGTTGACGCGTGAGCCACGCCGCTCCTTCCGGCTGGTGGGCATCTTCGGGTACAGCGGCGACCGGGACTCCCTCGGTGGCACCATGTCCGTCGCCTTCACCCAGCCGGTCGCGCAGCGCCTGATGCTCGGCAGCTCCGACGTGTTCAGCAGCCTGAACGTCCGGGCCGCCGACGGGGTCGAGCCGGCCGAGCTGCGCGACCGGGTGCGGCAGGCAGTCGGCGGCGGCTACGACGTCAAGACCGGTGCGGAGCTCGCCGATGAAGCTGCCGCTGGCTTCCGCGACGGGCTGGCGTTCTTCAGTCAGATCCTGCTCGGCTTCGCCGCGGTCGCGCTGTTCGTCGGCATCTTCCTGATCCTCAACACCTTCTCGATCATCGCCGCCCAACGCACCCGGGAAATGGCGCTGCTGCGCTCGATCGGCGCGAGCCGTCGGCAGGTGATGTTGTCGGTGTTGGGGGAGGCGACGGTTATCGGCCTGATCGCCGCGGTGCTCGGCCTGGCCACCGGGGTCGGTGCCGGCGCCGGGCTCGCGTACCTGGTCAGCCGGTACAGCGGCGGCCTGACTCTGGCCGGGCTGAGCGTGCCGCCGGCGGCGGTCGCTGCGGCATTCGGCGTCGGCGTCGTGGTGACCGTGGTCGCCGCGGTCGTGCCGGCACTGCGCGCCTCCCGCGTACCGCCGATCGCCGCAATGCGCGACGCCGCCGGGCCGGACCGTCCGCTGACCCGGCTGGCGACGGTCGGCGCCCTGATCACCGGTGTCGGAGCGGTGCTGCTGGTCCTGGGCCTCACCGCCGTGGTGCCCGGTGCGATGGTCGCCGTGCTCCTCGGGGTGCTCGCCTCGTTCATCGGCGTCGCGCTGCTCACGCCCGTGCTCAGCCGTCCCGCGGTGGCGCTGCTCGGCCGGGCGTTCGCCGGCAGCCTGCCCGGCAAGCTCGGCCGGCTCAACGCCGGGCGGAACCTGCGCCGCACCGCGATCACGTCAGCTGCGCTCATGGTGGGTATTGCCTTGATCACCGCGGTCAGCGTGGTTCTCGGCTCGGCGTCGGAGAGCATCCGTGGTCTGGCATCCGGGTCACTGCGCGCCGACCTCGTGGTGCGTGGCGAGCAGACCGGGCTGCAGCAGCCGGGGGTACGTCCCGAGGTCTTCGACCAGGTGGCGACCCTGCCCGGGGTGAGCGCGGCGGCCGCGGTCTACCGCGATCAGGCGCTCGTCAACGGCGATCAACGGTTTGTGACCGTCATCAACGACCTGGGGGCGCTGACCGAGGTCTTCGGCCTGCGCCCGGTGCAGGGCGATCCGCGGCGGCTCGGGCCGGGCGACATCGTCGTCGACCAGGACCACGCCGCCGACCTGGGGCTGTCGCTGGGTAGCCGGGTGGCCATCCAGTTCGCCAAGGGGCAGCAGCGGACCTACACGGTCACCGCCGTCTACCCGGAATCCGACCTCCCTGGCGGGATGGCCCTGCCGAAGGACGCCGCGCAGTACCTCAGCGCCCCAACGATCTCCCTCGGGTACGTGCAGCTCGCCGACGGGGTGCCGGTCGATCAGGTCAAGCCGCGGATCGAGGCGCTGCTCGCCGACGATCCGGAAGTCTCGGTGGTGGACCTGTCCAGCTTCGCCGACCAGCAGACCGAGTCGCTCGACCAGGTCCGGCTGATGATCCAGCTGCTGCTGGGTCTCGCCATCGTCATCGCCATCCTGGGTGTGGTGAACACGCTCGCCCTGTCGGTCATCGAGCGGGTGAGGGAGATCGGACTGCTCCGCGCGGTCGGCCTGAACCGGACGCAGACGATCATGATGATCGTGGTGGAGGCGGTGATCATCTCGCTCTTCGGCGCACTGCTCGGCGTGGTCGTCGGAGGCGGACTCGGCGTCGCCGCCGTGCAGGGCCTCGAGGAACAGGGCATCAACGAACTCGTCGTACCGTGGGGGCAGATGGCGATCTACTTCGCCGGAGCCGGCGTGGTCGGTGTGTTCGCGGCGATCCTCCCCGCGTTGCGTGCCGCCCGGACCGACGTCCTGGGCGCCATCGCCACGCCATAGCCGCCCGGACCGTTCACCCCTGTGCGGTTCGGCCCAAGCCGACCGACACCTACGTGCAGCACCTGCGCGACGGTGGCCGCGCTCGCGCGCTGTACGGGGTGTCCGACTGCGCGAACCCCGGGTGGCGATCCGGCCCGCGCGGATCAGTCCTCGTCGCCGACCAGTCCCGCCTCGTGGGCGAGGATCGCCGCCTGCACGCGGTTCTTGACGTCCAGGCGGAGCAGGATCGTGCTGACGTAGGTCTTGACGGTGCCCTCGGCGAGCCGTATCCGTTCCGCGATCTCGCTGTTGGACAACCCTTTCACCAGCAGGCTGAGGATCTGGGCCTCGCGCTGGGTGAGGCTGGCGATCCGCTCGCGGGCGGCGATCCCGCGGGCCATGCGACCGCCGGCGACCTCGGTGATCAGTCGTTCCACGACCTTCGGGGCCAGGTGCGTCTGACCCTTGGCCAGCGCGCGGACGCCGACGATGAGGTCACGAGGGTCGGCGGCCTTGAGCAGGAAGCCCGCGACACCCTCGTCCAACGCCCGGGCGACGAGGTCGTCCTCCGAGAACGTGGTCAGCAGGCCCACCCTGGTCTCCGGCACGTCGTCACGCAGCAGGGCAGCCGTGGCCAGCCCGTCGAGACAGGGCATCCGGATGTCCAGCAGGGCCACCGTGGGCCGGTGGCGACGGGCCAACTCGACAGCGACCTGACCGTTCTGCGCCTCGGCGACAACCTGGATGTCGTCCTGCGTGGACAGGATCGCCTTGACGCCGGACCGGACCATCAACTCGTCGTCGGCCAGCAGGACGGTGATCACAAGGGCCTCGCTCGTCTCCCGATGATCCGCCATCGGCGTCACGACCGGGTGAGCCTGTCCACGGTCACCAGAGTGTCGCCCGTGTAGCAGAGTCGGAACATGTCACTGGAAATGACCAGGGGATTGCGGTTGGTCAGATAGTACTCACAGTGCGCGTCGGCCGGCACCGGCGACTCGATCAGCACCGGAGGGGCGCTGCTGATGCTGCGCCGGGGCAGCGATCCAGCGAACTCGTCACGGTGCTGCCCCACCCGCAGTCGGTCGAAGTCCGCCGGGTCGAGCGCGGTGTTGACCACCGTGAGCAGGTGGTAGCCGAGCAGGACGGCGCCGAGCGCACCGAACGCGGCGGCGGGCAGCCAGGCGGCGGACATCAGCCTCCGCCGCATGCGCCACTCCGCCTCGGGCAGCCCAGGCGGCGGTCCGGCCGTCAGGACCGCCTGGTTCGGAAGCATCCGATCGCCGATCGGCTCGGTTAGGCTCCGGCGGACCGCTGCGGGCCGCGCGCCGATCGGCAGCCGGGCGCTGATCTCAAAGACGCCGTCCTGCGGCCCAGCGCTCACCGTACCGCCGGCCAGGCGGAGCCGCTCGTAGAGGCCGAGCAGGCCCTGGCCGGCATGTGGACCGGCGACCAGCGCCGAGGTCGCCGGCAGTGGATTGGTGACCGTCACCGTCAACTCGGCGGCCGTGCGGTGGAGCCGAACGGACACCGGGAGCCCGGCCGCATGGCGGGTGGCGTTCGTGACCGCCTCCTGCACCACCCGGTGCAGCGCGTGCGCAGCCATCGGCGTGAGGCCGGAAGCTCGCGGGTCGCTCGCGATGGGGGTGGTGGCACCGCCGTCCGGGCCCGTGGTCCCGTCGGTCTCGCTGAGCGAGATCGGGACCCCTAGGCCACGCGCTCGGGCGACGAGGTCGGCGACGGTGGGGACCGCGGCGTCGGTTGCCACCTCATCCCCGTCCCGGAGCATAGTGGTGATCTCCTGCAGGTGCTCGGTGGCGGCCACGGCCGTGGCCCGCAGCTCGCCGGCGGCACGGCGCTGCCGCTCGTCCAGGCCGTCGTCGAGCTCGAACGCGCCCGCCTGCAGCGCGATGAGACTCAGCTCGTGGCCGAGCGAGTCGTGCATCTCCCTGGCGATCCGGGCCCGCTCGCGGGTACGCGCCTCGGCCGTGCGGATCCGCTGCTCCCGGTGCAGCTGGCGGGCGCGTTCCCAACCGGCGTACGCGAGGTCAGCGCGCAACCGCCGGTGGCGCCCGGCCAGCCACGGCACAGCGGCAGCGCCGAGCACGGTGAGCGCCATACTCAGCCAGCGGCTCGACGTGCCGGTCAGGAGGGCGATCAGCAGACCGACGGCCAGTGCGCCGCCCAGACCGACCAGGGCGCCGCGATGGTCGGCCGACCGGCGCCCGGCCAGGTACCCGATAATGATCATGAGGGCGATCGGCCACTCCGAAGAGCCGCCGACGTCCACCAGGCACGCTGTACCGGACAGGGCGGCGAGAGTGAGTGACCAGGCCGGCCGGATTCGGGAGAGGGTAACCGCCCCGACGATGAGGACCGGCGCCGTCACGTACTCCCAGGGGCGGAAGGCCAGACTCTTCGCGTCCGCCGCCAGCACACCGAGCAGGCAGACGTAGAGCACGGTGTCGACGATCCGCGGACTGGTGCGGAGACGGTGCGCGACCAAGCGGACCCTGCTCGTCGCTCGGCTGCTGCGCGGCCGCGGCTCCTCCACACCGTTGATGCTACAAAAGGCCGCTCGGACGAGGCCGCAGCGCGCGACCCGGTTGCGCTACGACACGGCGATCGTCGGTCGACAGACTGCAGGGGTCTGACCGGTGTCAGGGGTCAGGAGCGGAGAAACGTGAGCACCGCGAGCACGCGCCGGTGGTTCTCCTCAGCCTGCGGCAGATCCAGCTTCTGAAGGATGTTCCGGATGTGTTTCGCGACCGCCGCCTCAGTCACCACCAGTTTCGCGGCGATCGCAGCGTTGGAGCGGCCCTCCGCGACCAGGGCCAGCACCTCGCGCTCGCGGGCGGTGAGGGTCTCAAGGGGATTGCGGCGCCGGCGCAACAGCTGCCGCACGACCTCGGGATCGACGACGGTGCCCCCGCCCACGACCCGGTCGAGGGCGTCGAGAAATTCCTCGACCTGCCCGATCCGGTCCTTCAACAGGTAACCGATGCTCGTTCCGTCACCGACGTTGAGCAGTTCGGTCGCGTACGTCGTCTCGACGTATTGACTAAGCACGATAATCGGCAGCCCGGGGAGGGCGCGGCGCAATTCCACGGCGGCGCGCAGCCCTTCGTCCTTGAATCCTGGCGGCATCCGCACATCGGTCACGACTACGTCAGGACTCCGCGTCTGCACCGCCTCGCGCAGGCTGTCGGCATCGGACACCGCAGCCACGACCCGGTGCCCGAACCGCGCCATCAGGCCGATCAGACCCTCCCGCAGCAGAACGCTGTCCTCGGCGAGGACTATTCGGAGTCCGGTAGCGGCTGGCAAGAAATCTCCACAACTATTCGGGTGGGCCCACCCGGCGGGCTGGACAGCGACAGTCTGCCACCTACGACGGAGACCCGGTCACCGAGACCGAGCAGGCCCGTCCCCGCCTCGCTGTCGGCGCCACCGCGGCCGTCGTCGCAAATGGTGACCGCCAGGCGACCCCGCGAATAGCCGCCGATGATCTCGCCGTGGCTGGCGCCGGAATGCTTCGCCATGTTCGACAGCGCTTCCGACACGACGAAATAGACCGTGGACTCGATGGGCCGCGAAAACCGCTGCGGCAGAGCAAGCGAGACATCCACCGGAATCGCTGACCGGGCGGCGAGTTCGACGACCGCCGCCTCGATGCCGTAATCGGTGAGCACCGGTGGATGAATGCCGCGAATCAGTTCGCGCAACTCGACGAGAACCCGGCCGGCCTCGTCATGCGCGCGGGTCAACTGCTCAGCCAGCGGGCCGGCCGGCGCGTCAAGCCGGGCGACGCCGAGCATAATCGTGAGCGCCACGAGGCGTTGCTGCGCGCCGTCGTGCAGATCCCGCTCGATGCGCCCACGCTCGGCCTCGAACGCGTCGACCAGGCGGACCCTGGAGCGGGTGAGCTCGGTGATCCGGTCGCCCAGCTGACTGACCGGCGAGGTGATGAGGACCCTGGCCAGCGCGCCGCGGGAACCGGCCAGCAGACCCAGCCCGTAAGCACACGCGACCACAGCGACGAGCCCCGCGGCACAGCTGGCGAAGGCGGCCGGCCAGGAGGTGACCGGGTACGCCTTCAGCACGTTCACCTGCTGTCCTTCGCCCACGGTGGCAAGCAGGAACGGGGTGGCGAGCAACGCGAGCGGCACGGTCACCCCCAGGATCACGGCGAACAGGTCGATCGGCCAGAGCACCACCATGAGCAGCACGGCGAATCCCAGCTCGCGCCACGTGACCGGCTCGGTAAAGCGGGTCCGCAGCCACGAGGCGAGGCCCGGGCGCGGCGGGGTCCGGTGCACGTCCGGCACCGGCCGGGCGTCGATCATCCGCAACGACCGGCGCTCGATGCCGGCCACGGGCACGCCCAGCAGAGCGATCGCGCCGAGCAGTGGGATGCCGACGACCACCACCGCCAGCAGCCCGCCGATCGAGAGCAGAAGCAGGGCGACGACCAGCGTCAGCAATCCCGTCAACCCACTGGTGATCAGATATCCCACCGAGCGCAAAGGCCAGCCGGACCGCAGAAAGCCGGGCCGGGCCAAGGCCTGCCACACATTTTGCGCGCTCACCCGGACAACCGTAGGCGGCGCGCGATGGCGTTTCCAGCCAGCAGCCCGCGACCGAGGAAGGTGGTGCCTGCGTTACCGACAAGACCCGCTGCCCCCGCACGTACCTGGCGGCGCTCAACGGCGAGCTCGAGCGGCCGCCGGCCCCGCACCGGGAGCCGACGTTCGCATCGGTCTGCGCAGCTCGATCCCCTGGCCGGTATCGCTAGCACTACCGCAAAGACTCACTCCCGCGAGGCTGTGCGAGCCCTCGCCGTACACCAACGTTGAACCATGACCCGTGACGCGATCCGACTCCGCTCCGTCACCCGTGCCTATGGCGCGGGCGACGGAGCGGTGACCGCTCTGAACGATCTCTCGCTGTCCTTCTCCGAGGCCACCTTCACCGCCGTCATGGGCCCCTCCGGTTCGGGCAAGTCGACCCTGCTGCAGTGCGCGGCCGGCCTCGACCGCCCGACCTCCGGTTCGGTGCTGCTCGGCGAGACGGACCTGACGACGCTCAACGAGACCAAGCTGACCCAGCTACGCCGCGAGCGCGTTGGCTTCGTGTTCCAGTCCTTCAACCTTCTGCCGGCCCTGACGGCCGAGCAGAACGTGGCGCTGCCGTTACGCCTGGCCGGGCGGCGGCCGGGCCGCTCCCAGGTGCAGGACGCCCTGGCCCAGGTGGGGCTGGCCGACCGCGCCAAGCACCGCCCCGGTGAGATGTCCGGCGGGCAGCAGCAGCGGGTTGCCATCGCCCGGGCGCTGATCACCCGCCCCGAGGTGCTCTTCGGAGACGAGCCCACCGGCGCACTGGACTCCACCACCAGCGGCGAGGTGCTCACGATGCTGCGGAAGATGGTGGACGAGCAGCGGCAGACCCTCGTCATGGTCACCCACGACCCGGTCGCCGCGTCGTACGCCGACCGCGTCGTCTTCCTCGCCGATGGCCATCTCAACGGCGAGTTGGAATCGCCGACCGCCGTGGCCGTCGCCGCCCGCATGGCCCAGATGGAGACCATCTCGTGCTGACCGTGACCCTCAGTACGCTGCGGACCCGCTGGGTGACGCTGGTCGGCACGTTCGTCGCACTGGCTCTGGGCGTGGCCCTGATCGCCACCATGGGCCTCGGGCTCGCCTCGACGCTGGACGCTCCGCAGCAGAAGCCGGAGCGCTTCGCCGCCGCGCCGGTGGTGGTGCGCGGCGCCGACGAGCTGCGAGTGCACTCCCCGACCGGCGACCGCACTCGGCCCCTCGCGCAGCCGCGGGGCGTCGCGCCCAGGATCGCCACGGTGCTCGCCGCTAAGGTGCCCACGATCGCTGACCGGTCGTTCCCGGTCCGGGTGGCCACGGGCGACGGTGACAGCCTCGTCGGGCATCCGTGGTCGATCGCCGCCTTCGGCGGATACCGGCTGACCGCCGGGCACGAGCCGCGCAGGCCCGGCGAGGTCGTCCTGGCCGGCGACCCGTCGCTGGTCGGCAAGGCGCTGCCGGTGCGTACCTCGGCGGGGCTGAGCAACCGTACGGTCTCCGGCGTGGTCGCTCCGGCCCGCTTCGAGGAGGCGATCTTCTTCGCCGACGGCGAGGCGGCGAAGCTGTCGCCCCGGATCGACAACCTCGTCGTGCGGGCCGCGCCCGACGTGGTGCGTACGCTCGTCGGCCCCAACGCTGACGTGCAGGTGCTCACCGGCGACGACCGGCATCGGGCCGACCCGGAGCCCGACCGCGACCGGGACGCCCTCATCGCCATGAACGCGCTGCTGGGCACCGCGGGCGGGGTCACCACGTTCGTCTCCGTCTTCGTGGTCGCGTCCACGTTCGCCTTCGCCGTCGCCCAGCGGCGCCGCGAGATCGGTTTGCTACGTACGGCCGGGGCCACCCCGAGGCAGGTCCGCTCCATGATGTTCATGGAGGCGGCGGCGGTGGGCGTACTCGCCTCGATCGCCGGGTGCGCGCTGGGCTCGTACGGCGCACGTTGGCTCGCGAGGCTGCTCGTCGACGAACGGCTCGCGCCGCCGTGGTTCACCGTTGGCGCCCATTCGTGGCCGTACCATGTGGCCTTTTGGACCGGCCTGCTGGTGGCGCTGGCCGGCGTCACGGTGGCGACGGTCCGGGCCGGGCGCATCCGTCCCGTCGAGGCGCTGCGAGAGGCGTCGGTGGACAGCAAGGCGATGACGTGCGGGCGCTGGGTCTTCGGTGCCGGACTGCTCGCCACCGGGCTCGGCATGGCCTTGTGGCGGATGCTGTCCGACCCCGCCGACGCGCTGCACCGCAAGACGTACACCACCCAGCCGATGCTGCTGATCACCGCGGTGGCGCTGCTCGCGCCGATCCTCGTTCGGCCGCTCACCCGGCTGCTCGCCTGGCTTCCCGCCCAACTGCCCGGCGCCACCGGCATGCTGGTGCGGGAGAACGCCGCCGCCGGGGTCCGGCGTACCGCGGCGATCGCCGCCCCGGTGCTGGTGACCGTGGCGCTGGCCGGCTCGCTGCTGGGGGCTACGGCGACCATCAACGAGGCGAAGGCGGCCGAAATCGGCGACCAGACCCGCGCCGACCTGATCGTGCAGGCGGACGACGCGGCCGGGGGCTTCGACAGCCGTACGATCGCGCAGGTCCGGCAAGTGCCGGGCGCCACGGTGACGGCCAGCGCCACCACCGCCATTTACACCTTGGAGGAGGGTACCGCCCTGATCCGCTCGGAGGCGCACGCCGTTGATCCCCGCGACCTCGCAGTCGCCCGCAAGCTGCCGGTGCGGTCCGGTGACCTGGCCGGCCTCGACGACAACAGCATCGTCGTCAACGACGAGTGGGCGCAGCGCACCGTCGGCGAGCGGGTCGACGTCTGGCTCGGCGACGGCACGAAGGCATCGCTGCGGATCGTCGCCGTCGTCGCCGCGGGTACCGGCGACAACGGCGTCTTCGTGACCCCCCATAACGCCGTCGCAGTGGCACCGGACCGGCTGGACGTCAGGTGGGCCGTCGGCGCCGACGCGACCGCCGGTGCCGCAGCGGTGCGAGCCGTTCTGGAGCCGACCGGGGCGCAAGTGCAGAGCCGGACGGACTGGATCCAGTCGCAGTACCCGAGCAACAGCCGCCAGACCCGCGTCGGCTACCTCGTGGTCCTCGGCATAGCACTGACCTACACCGGCATCGCGCTGGGCAACACGATGGTGATGGCCACCTCGGACCGGGTACGCGACCTCGCGGTGCTGCGGCTCGCCGGCGCGACGAAGCGACAGGTCCTCGTCTTGGTCGGCGTCGAGGCGCTGACGGTCGTGGTGGTCGGCGCGGTGCTCGGCACGATCGTGACGGCGTTCAACGTGCTCGGCATCTGGGGCTCGCTGGCCGCGCTGTCGGTCCGGTCCACCGTGGTCCTCCCCTGGCAGACCCTCGCGACGACGCTGGGGGCGTGCGCGGTGGTGGCGGTCGTCGCCTCCGTGCTGCCCGCGATCGCTGCCCTACGCACGCGCCCGGTGGAGCTGGCCGGCGCCCGCGAATGAGCGCCGCGCTGAGGACACACTGTGAAGCTCACACGAGTCTCGCTGCCCCGGTGACTTCTTCGAGCCCGCTGACGAGGCGACCGGACAGGGAGTCCTGGCCAGCGGATTGACGGTGGGATTCGAGTCTCAGCTGCCGCAATCCCGACCGACTCCGCCACCGCGGGTCGCCGAGCCGTACGCCGATGCCGCATGGCACTTCAGGCCGTGTTAGCCGTCACCTTCGGTGACGGCTAACACGGCCTGTGCGGTACCGACGCCGGAGTGTCGACGAGGTGGCAGGTCAGGTGACGCCGACGTTCAGGTAGAAGTGGCCGAGCTTGAGCGACAGAGAGGCGCCTCCGAAGTGGTGAACGAGCAGGGCCAACAGGATGACGATCAAGATGCAGACGACGAGCCAGATCAGGAACCACACGAACCCTGGGATCCCGTAGCGACCGACGCGAGCCATTAGGCTCGCCCCCTCGCGGTTGGCGCTGCAGTGGGCCCCGCCACGCATGGCCGTGTCGGCTGTCGATAACTGCGCCCGACGCTAGCGGACGTCTCCATACACCCTCCTTCATCGAGGTGTCCGCGAACTTTCCCTACCGAGGCGCGCGTCAAACTGGGACGGAGGAGCCCTGATCTCGTCCAGCAGGTCAGGCGGGTCAAACCCGGCACGCATGATCTAGGCCATCGCTACTTACCATGCGGCGTGGCGGGAGCAGTGGCCGCAGGAGAGCCACTGAGCCAGCTACAGCAGCGCGGCGGGAAGCGCTCCTGCCGCCCGTGGGTCGGGCGGAAGCCTGATGCAGACGCCGGCGATCATCGCGGTCCGCACGGTCACGCCGGGCGAGGCCGCGGACACGTTGCCCGCCGCGTCGCGGGCGGTCACCGCGAAGGTGTACGGAGTGTCCGCGCTCAACCCGGTCACCCGGCCAGGTCATCGGGTGCCTTCGGGGCAGGTGCCGAAGGTGATCGTGGGGAACTGATGCGGGGCGCTGCTTCCTCGCCTAAGCTGCGCCATAGGCATCGATTGTTATCGATAACAGGCGTTGGTGGCCGGGCCCAGTTCACTGGCGAGCACGGGCTTCGCATTCACCGACCCCGATTGGAGTACCCCGATGACCTGGCGTCCAACCATCGCCGCATTCACCGGCCTGTGCCTCGCACTCACCACCGCACCAGGCTCCGCCGGTGCCGCACCCGCACCCCCGGCACAGTGGGGAGCCGCTCATGTGAACGTTCACGCCAACCCGCTCGCCGGCCCACCCGGCGCGCCCGCCGGGGTCTGCCCGGGCGGCACCGGGTACGGCCCGCCCCTGCCGGCCAGCTCCGTGTCCGCGACGAAGATCCAGAGCGGGTTCTCGTTCCTCGAAGGACCGGTCTGGGTCGCCGACGGCGGCTACCTGCTGATGTCCGACATGGCCCCGGGCACCGGGCCGAACAACGTGCAGCCCTCCACGATCCGCCGGTTCACCCCGCCGGCGACCTTCGACACCTTCATCGCCAACGCCGGCAGCAACGGCCTGGCGCTCAGCCCCGACGCCCAGCAGATCATCGCCGCCACCCACGACCAGCGGAACGTCTCCGCATACCGGCTGAGCGACCAGGCCCGCAGCACCGTCGCCGCCGACTACCAGGGCCGGGCGTTCAACTCACCCAACGACGTCACGGTTCGTTCCGACGGCGTCGTCTACTTCACCGACCCCAACTTCCAGCGCGGCAACCGACCCGACCAGATGAGCGGACGTACCAGCGTCTTCCGCGTCTCTGGCGGCCAGGTGTCGCTGGTGGACGACCGGCTGCGTCAGCCCAACGGCATCGCGCTCTCCCCGGACGGCAGCACGCTCTACGTGGGCGCCTACGCCGAGAACAAGATCTACAAGTACGTCGTGCAGCCCGACGGCAGCACCGGCGCCCGCAGCGTCTTCGTGAACTACCTCGGCGGTCCCGACGGAGTCACCATCGACTGCGCCGGCAACGTGTACTGGGCCTCTGGCTCGGACGGGCTGATCCACGTCTACTCGGCCGCTGGCGCGCAGCTCGGCACGATCCGCTCCGGCGGCACCGGCACCACCAACGTGGCGTTCGGCGGACCCGACCGGCAGACCCTCTACATCACCTCCGGCCGAGCGAACGACTCCGGCCTGTACAGCGTGCGACTCAACGTCCCCGGCTACCCGTACTGACCAAGACCCCGGGAAGGAAAAACACCGTGCGGATCACTCCCCACCAGCTCCCACACCGCGTCCCGCTCGCCCTGCTGACCTGCGCCGGCACCATCCTGACCGGCGTACCCGCCAACGCCGCGCCGGCCGTACCGGCGACCGGGAGCCGGCCAGCGGCCCGGCTCGCCGCCGACACCAGCCCGCCCACCCGGCCGGCCGGCCTGCGCAGCACCCGGCTGACCTGCCAGTCGGTCACGCTCTCCTGGTACGCCTCCTGGGACAACGTCGGCGTCGCCTTCTACGACATCTACCACGACGGCCAGCTCGTCACCTCGGTCTCGGGACGGACGCTGACCGCCACGCTCAGCGTCGTGCAGGGTGTCACCTGGGGCTGGTACGTCAATGCCCGCGACGCCGCCGGCAACGTCTCGCAGGCCAGCTCCACGCTCTCGGTCACCCCGCCGTTCTGCCAGCAGGACACGTCTCCGCCCAGCACGCCGACCAACCTGGCCGCGACGGTCAACGGCACGGATGTGACCCTCACCTGGTCGGCCTCCACCGACAACGTCGCGGTCACCCGCTACACCATCCTGCGCAACGGTACGGCGGTCGGCTCCACCACCGGCACCGCCAGCAACCCGCCGGCGACCACGTTCACCGACACCGGGCTGACGCCCGACACCGACTACCGGTACACGGTGACCGCCGGGGACGCCCAGGGCAATGTCTCGGGGGCGAGCGCCGCGGTCACCGCGCACACCGGCTCGGGCTGCACGAGCCCGGTCTGCGGCGCCGCGGTGATCACCACCGAGAAGGACCTGCCCTGGGGCCTGGTGCAACTGCCCGACGGCACGGTCCTCTACGGCCGGCGCGACCTGTTCGACATCGTCGCCATGAACCCGGACGGCACCGACAAGCACAGCATCGGCACCGTGCCGAACGTGGCCGGCACCAACGGCGAGGGCGGCGTGCTCGGGCTGGCCGTCTCGGCCAACTTCACCACCGACCGCTGGCTGTACATCTACCACACCACCACGACCGACAACCGGATCGTGCGCATCCGCTACGACGGCACGCTGCAAACCGGCACCGAGCAGGTGCTCGTCACGGGAATCCCGCGCAACAAGTACCACAACGGCGGCCGGCTGCGCTTCGGCCCCGACGGCAAGCTCTACGCCGCCGCCGGCGACGGACAGGACCCGGACGTGGCCCAGGACACCAACAACCTGGGCGGCAAGGTGCTGCGGCTCAACCCCGACGGCACCGTGCCGGCGGACAACCCCTTCGGCAACTACGTGTGGAGCTACGGCCACCGCAACCCGCAGGGACTCGCCTTCGACTCTCAGGGCCGGCTCTTCGAGCAGGAGTTCGGCAACAACGTCATGGACGAGACCAACATCATCGTCAAGGGCGGCAACTACGGCTGGCCCGCCTGCGAGGGCACCTCCGGCGACTGCGCCAACCCGAGCTTCAGGGCCCCGATCCGGACGTACCCGGTGGCCGAGGCCTCGTGCAGCGGCATCGCGATCGTCCGGGACGTGCTCTACATCGCCTGCCTGCGTGGCAACCGGATGTACCGTGCGGAGATCAGCGGCAACACGCTCACCAACATCCAGCAGTACTTCGTCGGGACGTACTTCCGGCTGCGCACCGTCGAACCGACCCTCGACGGCAACCTGTGGCTGACCACGAGCACCGGCGGGGACAAGGACAGCACCCCGAACAACAGCAACGAGAAGATCCTCAAGGTGACCCTCGGTGGGGCGGCGTCCGGCGCCCCGAGCTGAGGACGAGCAGGGAATCCGGCACCGCCAGCCCTCGGAGGGTGTCCGCGTCGCGGGCACCCTCCGAGCCGTCCGGGCTAGGTGTTCCGCTCATGGACCTTGGTGACAGGGCCGGGATCTTGAATATGTGAGGACCTCCGGGTGAGGTGGAGCTTGTCGAAGGTTCCACACCGTCCTGGAGGTCCTCGTGCCACACGCTAATGCACCCCTGACGGAACGCGGCAGACTGCGTCTGGCCCGTTGCGTGGTCGATGACGGTCGGCCGCTGCGGCGGGCGGCTGAGCGGTTCCAGGTCAGCCCGACCACGGCGAAGCGGTGGGCGGACCGGTACCGCGCCGAGGGTGTAGCGGGGATGGTCGACCGGTCGAGCCGCCCGCACCGGTCACCGCGATGCACCCAGCGCCGGTCGAACGCAAGGTGCTGCACCTGCGGGCGAAGCGGCGGTGGGGACCGCCGGCCCTCGATGGGCCTCCAGCAGCGGCATCATCATGGTCGCCGGCCAGAAAATCGCCCTCGGCCGCGCGCACCGGCACCAGACCGTCACCGTGACCGTCTCCGAGACGACCCTGGCCATCGAACTCACCGACGGCGACACAAAGGTCATCCGACGCACCACCAACCAACCAGTCCGTAGCATCAAAGGCCAGCGACCGCGGACCGCTACCTCAGTTTCCTGGACCACCCGTCGCACATCACCTGGCGGATCTGCGTCGCACATCAGCTGTCGGATCACACCGCACTTGAACATGTCGTACTCCGCTTGATCCGTTAAGCGGTGACCCCACTTGACGGGTTACACCGGCCTTGAGCATGCCGGGCACGGCCCGTGACGCCTGCCGTCCACCCAGTTGTGCCCCTGGCATCCACTGCGCTGCCGAGTTGAGTGCGCACCGACTCAACTCCGGCAACCTAGCCAAGACATGTTGGCCAAGATATGTTGGGCAAATGTCGTCCGGTCAGAAGAAGCAGATCACCGACCCACAGGCCCTGCGCGCGCTCGCCCATCCCATCCGGCTCAAGCTCCTGGAGCTGCTCACCGTCGATGGTCCGGCCTCCGGGCGGAAGCTGGCCGACCGGACCGGCGAGTCCACGGCATCCATCAGCTATCACATCGGGCAGCTGGCCAAGTGGGGCCTTGTCGAGCCCGCACCCGAGCTGGCGGAAGGACGCGAACGGCCATGGCGAGCAACCAGCCGAGGAATCACCTGGTCAGCGACCGGTGACGGCTCACCGGAATTCGTAGCCGCCTCCCGGGCCCTGCGAGAGCAGTTCATCACCCAGCGGCTCGCCGCCCTGGACGCCTACCAACGCCACCAGGACGGTTTCGACACCGCCTGGCAGGAAGCGGCCTGGGTCGGCGAAGACATCGGCTACCTCGACCCCGACGAACTGGTCGAGGTAACTGAGCGCATCAAAGCCGTCATCGGCGAGTACACCGCCGCCACACGACCCCGCTCGGCGCATGCCCGCCGCATCGCGTTCTTCGGATACGCCGTCCCCACGCACGACGGCCCCAGCTGATGCTGCGCACACCAGGGGGGCTTGACCCCTGATCCTGGACACGGGGTTTATGCGGCTGGGGCCAGCGTAGCTGGCGCTGGTCGGGTGTTGTTCTCGTAGGTGATCGGGGCT
>NZ_JBFAJK010000029.1:0-87864 GCF_040655175.1 Micromonospora sp. NPDC050495
CCTCACGAGTCGAGCGAGCAGGGCGATGGCCCGACGGTCACCGGTGCACTCGAACCAACATCAGCTCGAGTGAGACAAGGGTGCACCAATGAGCGACGTGAACCCGGTCTCCGGCTCCCCGGACAAGGAGCCGGCGACCGAGGCGCAGGAGGCGCGCAGCGAGGCACGGGCCACCCCGACCGCGCCCGCCGGCGACCCCGAACGCGCGGTGCCGGCCACCGCGACCAAGGCGCCGGACGCCGACAAGGAGTCCCGCCCCACCCTGGGCCGGCTCTTCCTGGAGAACCTCTGGGCGGCCAACACGGTCACCGTGACCGTGCTCGCGGTGCTGCTGGCGATGCTGGTCGGCGCGGTGCTGATCATCGTGTCCGACCCCGAGGTGCTGAGCACCTTCAGCTACATCACGGCCCGCCCGGCGGACGCGTTGAACGCCAGCTGGACGGTGGTCAGCGAGGCGTACGCGAACCTGTTCAAGGGGGCCATCTTCGACCCGGACGCGGTCGGCTTCACCGCCACGCTGAGCCCGATCTCGGAGACGCTCACCTACACCGCGCCGCTGGTCTTCACCGGCCTGGCGGTGGCGCTCGCCTTCCGCGGCGGCCTGTTCAACATCGGCGCCCAGGGCCAGGCCACCATCGGTGTCATCCTCTCCGCCGTCGCCGGCTTCGCGCTGCCGCTGCCGGTGGGCGTGCACCTGCTGGTCGCGCTGATCGCCGGCGCGCTCGGCGGCGCGCTCTGGGGCTTCATCCCGGGCATCCTCAAGGCGCGCACCGGCGCGCACGAGGTGATCAACACGATCATGCTCAACTACGTGGCGGTCTACTTCCTGTCCTGGATCATCATCCAGAGCGGGGTGCAGAACCCGAACCGGTCGGACGCGATCAGCAAGCCGGTCGAGTCCTCCGCCCAGCTGCCCCGGCTGCTCGGCGCCGACCTGCGGGTGCACAGCGGCATCCTGGTCGCGGTGCTGGCCACCTGGTTCATCGCCTGGCTGCTGAACCGCTCGACGCTCGGCTTCGAGCTGCGCGCGGTCGGCGAGAACCCGGACGCCGCCCGGACCGCCGGGATCAGCGTCACCAAGACGTACGTGCTGGTCATGGTGATCTCCGGGCTGCTGGCCGGGCTCGGCGGGTCGAACATGGTGCTCGGCTCGACCGCGAACGCGCTCACCCCGCTGGTGATCGCGCAGATCGGCTTCGACGGCATCCTGGTCGCGCTGCTCGGCCGGGTGAAGCCCTGGGGCGTGCTGCTGGCCGCGCTGCTGTTCGGCGCGCTACAGGCCGGCGGCAACCGGATGCAGTCGTACTCCGGGATCTCGCTGGAGCTGGTCACCGTGCTCCAGGCGCTGATCGTCATCTTCATCGCCGCGCCGGCCATGGTGAAGGCGATCTTCCAGCTCCGGGCGGCCCGCGCGGCCCGGCTGCAGACGAGCCTCGCGAAGGGCTGGTGAGCATGTCCACCACCGCTGTCCCCGAGGTCGCCGTGACCGCCGTGGACGAGGGTTTTTGGACCCGCGCCCGCAAGACCGGAGCCGTCCTGCTGGGTCTGGGCGTGCTCGCGGCGGTCCTGTTCGGTGCGCTCGCCACCGGCCAGCAGGCCCGGTTCACGCTCAGCGAGACCGAGGGCGGCGCCGCCCTGGAGATCAACGGCACGGTCGGCGCGATCCTGTTCGGGATCATCGCGGCGGCGGCCGGTGCCGCCCTGCTCGCCGGGGTGCCGAAGCGCTGGTTCACGCTGGTGCTCGGCGTCGGGCTGGTCGCGTTCGTGCTGAGCTTCCTGTGCTGGCAGGTGTCCGCCGCCCCCGAGGGCCGCAACTTCATGCCGCTGGTCAACGTCGTCCGGGGCACCTTCATCCTGGCCCTGCCGCTGATCTTCGGCGCGCTGGCCGGCGTGCTCTGCGAGCGTTCCGGCGTGGTGAACGTGGCGATCGAGGGCCAACTGCTGATGGGTGCCTTCTCCGGCGCGCTCTTCGGCAGCATCACCGGCAGCGTCTGGGTGGGTCTGGTCGCCGCCGCGATCGGCGGCGCGCTGATCTCCCTGCTGCTCGCCGTCTTCGCCATCCGCTACCTGGTCGACCAGGTGGTCATGGGCATCGTGCTGAACCTGCTGGCGGTCGGGGTCACCGGCTTCCTCTACGAGCGGCTGATGCAGACCGACGCCACGAAGTACAACAGCGCGCCGCGGTTCAGCAACTGGGAGATCCCGCTGCTCAAGGACATCCCGCTGCTCGGCCCGGCGCTGTTCCGGGGCAACATCTTCCTCTACGTCGGCCTGCTGCTGGTGCTGGTCATCCACCTCGCGCTGTTCCGTACCCGGTGGGGCCTGCGGACCCGGTCGGTGGGCGAGCACCCGACTGCGGCCGACACGCTCGGCGTGCGGGTGCTGCGGCTGCGCTACCGCAACGTGATCATGGCGGGCATGGTGGCCGGCATCGGTGGCGCGTCGTACACCCTGGCGCTCTACTCGTTCACCAAAAACATGATCGGCGGTAAGGGCTTCATCGCCCTGGCCGCGCTGATCTTCGGCCGGTGGAGCCCGACCGGAGCGCTGCTCGCGGCGCTCTTCTTCGGCTTCGCCGACCAGCTCGCCACCTACCTGGGTGCGATCGGCAGCAGCATCCCCAGCCAGTTCCTGGCGATGCTGCCCTACCTGGCGACGATCCTGGCCGTGGCCGGGCTGGTCGGCCGGGTCCGGGCGCCGGCCGCCGACGGCAAGCCGTACATCAAGGGCTGACGGCCCTCGGCGCAGCGTGCCCGGTGGGGGGAGACCCGCCGGGCACGCCCGTCTCCGGCGGGCAGCGCGACCGATCGGGGTGAATTGGGCAGAATGGGAGGCGTGATGGAGATCGACTGGGAGCGGCTGCGGGCCGCCGCCACCGAGGTCATGCGACACGCGTACGTGCCGTACTCGAAATTCCCGGTCGGGGCGGCCGCCCTGGTCGACGACGGCCGGGTGGTGGTCGGCTGCAACGTGGAGAACGCCGCGTACGGCGTGGTGCTCTGCGCCGAGTGCGGCGTGGTCTCCTCGCTGCACGCCACCGGCGGCGGGCGGATCGTCGCCCTGTCCTGCGTCGACGCCACCGGCGAGCCGCTGATGCCGTGCGGCCGGTGCCGGCAGCTGCTCTGGGAGAACGGCGGCCCGGAGTGCCTGATCGAGGCGAAGGGCGGCACGCTGCGGATGGCCGAACTGCTGCCGCACGCGTTCGGCGTGGAGGACCTGGAGGCGGTGACCGGCGAGACGCCGGTGCCGGTGGTCCCGGAGCGGCTGGCCGCGTGGCGCGGGCGGGGCACCGTCTTCGTGCATCCGGACCTCTCCGCCGGGCAGCAGGTCTGGACGGCGTACTGGGAGCGGTCGGCCGGGGACTCCGAGGGCGCCGAGACCGGCGTGCTGGAGGAGGGCCCGTCCTGGGAGGACTCGGCGGAGGCGATCACCTGGGGGCTGGCGCGGACGCCGCGGGTCGTCGTGGTGGACGCGTCGGGCACCATCTTCTGGGCGGGTGAGGGTGAGCCGCCCGCGGAGATCCCGGTTCGTTGGGGTTGAGCTGATGGGGATCGGGGCCTGCCGTGACCGGCTCCGGGCGGTCGGGGGTTGAGCTGGTGGGGATCGGGCCGAGGGTGACCGGCTCCGGGCGGTCAGGCTTGATCCCTGCGCCGGTCACCCTCGGCCCGATCCCTCGGTGGTCCTCCTTCGCGGGTCGGTGCGACCCCGCACGATTACTGATTGGAACTCAAAGGTGAGTGTGTTCACGGCGGTTGACGTCATTCGGGCCAAGCGGGACGGGGGTGTGCTGAGCGACGGGCAGATCGACTGGGTCGTCGACGCGTACACCAAGGGGCTGGTGGCCGACGAGCAGATGTCGGCGCTGGCCATGGCGATCTTGCTGCGCGGGATGACCGCGCCGGAGATCGCCCGGTGGACCGCGGCGATGATCGCCAGCGGGGAGCGGCTGGACCTGTCCCCGGTGACCCGGCCGACCGTGGACAAGCACTCCACCGGCGGCGTCGGCGACAAGATCACCCTGCCGCTGACCCCGTTGGTCGCCGCCTGCGGCGGGGCCGTGCCACAGCTCAGCGGCCGGGGCCTCGGGCACACCGGCGGCACGCTGGACAAGCTCGAGTCGATCCCCGGCTGGCGGGCGACGCTGCGCAACGACGAGTTCATCGCCCAGCTCCGGGACGTCGGCGCGGTGATCTGCGCGGCCGGTGCGGGGCTCGCCCCGGCCGACCGCAAGCTGTACGCGCTGCGCGACGTCACCGGCACCGTCGAGGCCATCCCGCTGATCGCCAGTTCGATCATGAGCAAGAAGATCGCCGAGGGGACCGGCGCGCTGGTCCTCGACGTGAAGGTCGGCTCCGGCGCCTTCATGAAGAACGTGGCCGATGCCCGCGAGCTGGCCCGGACCATGGTGGAGCTGGGCGGGGCGCACGGGGTCCGCACGGTGGCCCTGCTCACCGACATGTCCACCCCGCTCGGCCGGGCCGTCGGCAACGCGGTCGAGGTCACCGAGTCGGTGGAGGTGCTGGCCGGCGGCGGCCCGGCCGACGTGGTGGAGCTGACCCTCGCCCTGGCCCGGGAGATGCTGGCCGCGGCCGGTCTGCCGGACGTCGACCCGGAGGCGGCGCTGCGCGACGGCCGGGCGATGGACGCCTGGCGGGCGATGATCCGCGCGCAGGGCGGCGACCCGGACGCGCCGATGCCGACCGCCCCCGAGGTCGAGGTGGTCCGCGCCACCGAGGACGGCTACGTCGCCGAGGTCGACGCGTACGCCATCGGGGTGGCCGCGTGGCGGCTCGGCGCGGGCCGGGCCCGCAAGGAGGATCCGGTGAGCATCCCGGCCGGCGTGGTCCTGCACAAGCGCCCCGGCGACCCGGTACGCGCCGGCGACCCCCTCTACGAGCTGCGGGCCGAGCACGCCGCCCGGATCCCGGCCGCCCTCGACGAGGCGCAGCGGGCGGTCCGGGTGGCGCCCACGGCTCCCGCCGCGAAGCCGCTGGTCATCGAGCGGGTCGGCGGCTGATCCCGGTCATGGTGCGGCGCCGGTCGAGGGGCTATCCTCCCTGGTCGAGGGGGAAAGACCGGCGCTGAGCCGATGCGAGCAGACAGGGACTGAGCCGTGCGCGTACCCGCCCCCGACCCCCGGGCCGTCCGTGAGGCGAGCCTCGACGAGCTGTCCCGGCTGGGCCTGCCCCTGCCGCCGCCGCAGTATCCGCTGGTCTGGGAGCCGGGGGACGAGATCGAGTTGCGGCCCACGCCCGACATCGAGGCCCGGATCGCGGTGCTGCACCTGATCCTGGCCCGCTGCTTCGGGATGCCGCCGCAGGCGGCGATGAGCTGGCTGCTGGATTCGCACCTCGTCGAGTCCGTCACCCCGCCCGAGTGGCAGTTCGTGATGGGCGGCAAGGGCGACCACCGTTCGTTCGTGCTGCACCACGACGCGCTCTTCTCGCTGGCCTGGGTGCTCGGGCTGACCAAGGAACTGGACCCGACGGTCCCGGTGGACCCGCGGCTGGTCGAGCGGATGCCGAACCTGGTCGGCGGGGAGACCTTCCCACAGTGGCGGGCGCGCATCCTGGCCGCGCCGCAGCACCCCGGCGACGCCGCCGCCCTGCTCGACCTGCACTACTGCCTGGACTGGGCGTACCTGGAGTCGGAGCAGGCCGGCCGGGCGCTGCCCGGGCTGGTCGACGCGAACGCCATCGGGCAGCGCCGCTGGGCGCTGGAGTGGGCGGTGGTGCTGCGCGGGCCGTACCACGAGGAGCCGCCGGGCTGGGAAGAGGTCGACCTCTCCACCTGAGCCGGTCAGCGCGGCCGGTGGACGCCGAGCCGCACGGCGAGGGTCACCTCGACCGGCTCGGGCAGCGCGGCGATCCGGCCGGCGAGCCGGGCCGGGTCGGTGTGCCAGGCGCTCGGTCCCATCCCGACCAGGGTGGCCACCTCGGCGCGGCTGAGCGCGAGCCGGCGGCGGTGCTCGGTGCCGGACTCCTCGGTGAAGTGCCCGGCCAGGCTGCCGGCGACCCGGTCGGCCTTGGCCGGGTCGACCCGGAGCAGGTCGAGCGCGTCGACCAGCTCGCCCAGGTGCGCCGTCGCCGGGGTGACCACCAGCAGCGCGCCGGCCGGGTGGAGCACCCGGTGGAACTCCGGGCCGTTGCGCGGCGCGAAGACGTTGAGCAGCACGGCGGCCGAGCCGTCGGCCAGCGGCAGCCGCTGCCAGGTGTCGGCCAGCGCGGCGGCGGCGCGGGGATGGGCCCGGGCCGCGCGGCGCAGCGCCGGCTTGGCGACGTCCAGCGCCAGACCGACGGCGTCGGGCAGCGCCGCCAGCACCGCCGCGAGGTACCAGCCGGTCCCCGCGCCGGCGTCCACGACCAGCGGGTACGCCTGGTCGGTGCGGGCGGCGTGCGGCGGCGCGGCGGCGGCCAGGGCGGCGGCGACCGGGTCGTAGTGGCCGGCGGCGAGGAAGTCGGCGCGGGCCGCGACCATCTCGGCGCTGTCCCCGGTGTGCGGGGCGCGGCCGGCGAGCAGGTTGACGTACCCCTGGCGGGCGAGGTCGAAGCTGTGCCGGCGCGGGCAGCGCAGCGCCCGGGCGGTGCCGGCGGTGGTCTCGGTGAGGGGCTCGGCGCAGACCGGGCAGCGCAGCCGGGCCAGGATCCGGGGGTCCATCTCAGGCGTCCGCCCGGGCGGGGCGGTCGCCGGCGAGGTGGTCGACCACCCGGTGGGTCAGCGCGCCGAGCGCGGCGATCTCCTCGGGGGTGAGCAGGTCGATCAGGTGCCGGCGGACGGCGGCCACGTGGCCGGGGGCGGCCGCCTCGATGGCCTGCCGGCCGGCGGGGGTGAGGGTCACGATCGAGCCGCGCCCGTCCGACGGGCACTCCTCCCGGCGGACCAGGCCGCGCTGCTGCATCCGGGCCAGGTGGTGGGAGAGGCGGCTGCGGGACCAGAGCATCCGGTCGGCCAGCTCGCTGAGGCGCAGCCGCTGCTCGGGCGTCTCGGAGAGGTCGGAGAGGACGTCGTAGTCCGGCTCGGAGAGGCCGGCGTCCTGGGTCAGCTCCCGGGCCAGCTCGAGGTCGAGCAGGCGGCGCATCCGGCGGTAGCCGCGCCAGGCGCGCTCCTCCCGCTCGTCCAGCCAGCGTGGTCCGTCCATGCGCCGATCCTAGCCGTGTGGTTGACATGTCACCAAGGCATCCGTACGGTCGATGACATGTCAACCACATTGCCGGCGAGACTGGCCCGGCTCCTGGCCGGCCTCGCGCTCTTCGGCGCCAGCGTGGCGCTGATGGTGCGGGCCGATCTCGGCCTCGCCTCCTGGGACGTCCTGCACCAGGGCCTCGCCGCCCGCACCGGGCTGCCGATGGGCGTGCTGGTCAACGGCGTGGCGCTGGCCGTCCTGCTGCTCTGGATCCCGCTGCGTCAGCGGCCCGGTGTCGGCACCGTCGCCAACGTCGCGCTGGTCGGCCTGGCCCTGGACGCGGTGCTGGCGGTGCTGCCACCGGTCGACTCGCTCGCCGTCCGTGTTCCGCTGCTGCTCGCCGGGATCCTGCTCAACGGCGTCGCCACCGCGCTCTATCTCGGCGCCCGGCTGGGCCCCGGCCCGCGGGACGGCCTGATGACCGGCCTGGCCACCCTCGGCCTACCGATCGGACGCGCCCGCACCCTGATCGAGCTGGCCGTGCTCGCCGTCGGCTGGCTGCTCGGCGGCACCGTCGGCCCGGGCACCCTGCTCTACGCGCTCGGCATCGGCCCGCTCGCCCAGTTCCTCATCCCTCGACTCGCCACGCCGGCCGCCGGCCGTCCCGTCCCGACAGGAGTGACCCCGCCATGCCCCGCCTGAACGTGATCGTTGCCAGCACCCGCCCCGGTCGGGTGGGCCGGCGGATCGGTGACTGGTTCACCGCGGCCGCCGTCCGCCACGAGGGCTTCGACGAGGTACGCCTGGTCGACCTCGCCGAGGTCGGGCTGCCGTTCCACGACGAGCCGCACCACCCCTCGGAGGGGCTCTACCTGCACCCGCACACCCGGGAGTGGAGCGCCACGACCGCGGCCGCCGACGCCTTCGTCTTCGTCATGCCGGAGTACAACTACGGCTTCAGCGCACCGCTCAAGAACGCGATCGACTACCTCTACCATGAGTGGCAGCACAAGCCGGTGGGCTTCGTCAGCTACGGCATGACCTCCGGCGGTCTCCGCGCGGTCCAAATGATCAAGCAGGTGGTGACCACGTTGAACATGATGCCGGTGAACGAGGCGGTGACCATCTTCCTGCGCCAGGCCCTCGACGAGGCCGGCGAGCTGGTGCCGGACCCGGGCCGAGAGGCCGCCGCCGAGGTCATGCTCGACCAGCTCGCCCGGCTGGCCGTCGCGCTCGCGCCGCTGCGGGTGCCGGCGTGACCGCCCGGCTGTGGGAGCTGTTCGGCGAACGGGGGCGCGGGGTGCTGGTCACCCTGCGCCGGGACGGCCGGCCGCAGCTCTCGAACGTCGACTACCTGGCCGAGCCGGGGTTGATCCGCTGCTCCACCACCGGCGACCGGGCCAAGGTGCGCAACCTGCGTCGCGATCCGCGGGCCAGCTTCCACGTCACCACCGCCGACGGCGGGGCGTACGCGGTGGCCGAGGGCACGGTGACGGTGACCCCGCCGGCCGCGGCCACCGACGATGCCACGGTCGAGGAGCTGGTCGAGGTCTACCGGCGGATCCGCGGCGAGCACCCGGACTGGGCGGACTACCGGACGGCCATGGTGGCCGACGGCCGGGTCGTGCTCCGCCTGGCGGTCGAGCGGGTGTACGGCTGGCGCCCGTGATCCGACCCGGTCCGTTGCCGGGTCCGGACCGGCGGTGACTAGGGTCTGAGCATGGTCGCAATCTCGTACGCGGACATCGTTAAGGTCCCCAAGGCGCTGCTGCACGATCACCTCGACGGCGGGCTGCGGCCCGCCACGATCGTGGAGCTGGCCACCGAGGTCGGCCACGAGTTGCCCACCACCGATCCGGCGGCGCTGGGCCGCTGGTTCGTCGAGGCGGCCGACTCCGGCTCGCTGGAGCGCTACCTGGAGACCTTCGCGCACACCGTGGCGGTCATGCAGACCGCGTCGGCGTTGCGCCGGGTGGCCCGCGAGTGCGCGCTCGACCTGGCCGCGGACGGGGTGGTCTACGCGGAGGTCCGGTTCGCCCCCGAGCAGCACCTGGAGCGGAACCTGACCCTGGACGAGGTGGTCGAGGCGGTGGTGGCCGGCTTCGCCGAGGGCAGCGCCCTGGCCGCCGAGGCGGGCACCCCGATCCGGGTCGGCACCCTGCTCACCGCGATGCGGCACGCCGCCCGCTCGCAGGAGATCGCCGAGCTGGCGGTGCGGCACCGGGACACCGGCGTGGTCGGCTTCGACATCGCCGGCGCCGAGGCGGGCTTCCCGCCCACCCGGCACCTGGACGCCTTCGAGTACCTCCAGCGGGAGAACTTCCACTTCACCATCCACGCCGGCGAGGCGTTCGGGCTGCCGTCGATCTGGCAGGCGATCCAGTGGTGCGGCGCCGACCGGCTCGGCCACGGCGTCCGGATCGTCGACGACATCACCCCGGGCGATCCGCCGGTGCTCGGCCGGCTGGCCGCGTACGTGCGGGACAAGCGGATCCCGCTGGAGCTGTGCCCGTCGTCGAACGTGCAGACCGGGGCGGCGGCGTCGATCGTCGAACACCCGATCGGGCTGCTGCGCGACCTGCGCTTCCGGGTGACGGTCAACACCGACAACCGGCTGATGAGCGGCACCTCGATGTCCCGGGAGATGGCGTTGCTGGTGGAGGCCTTCGGCTACGGCTGGAAGGAACTCCAGTGGTTCACCATCAACGCGATGAAGAGCGCCTTCATCCCGTTCGACGAGCGGCTGGCGATCATCGACGAGGTGATCAAGCCGGGGTACGCCAAGCTGATCGGCTGATCAGGAATGCTGCTGCGGGTGGCCGGCGAGCAGGTCGGCCACCCGGCGCAGCACCTCCCGGGCCCGGGCCGCCTCGGCGCCCAGCCCGGTCTGCCGGCGCAGCACGTGCGGCTCGGTCCGCAGCAACGCCAGCCCGCGGCGGAACAGCACCCCCGGCGCCTTGCGCTGCTCGGCGAGGTCGCGGGCCAGCCGGCGGAGGAAGGTCGCCCCGCGCGGGCGGCGCAGCGCGTACGCCCCGGCGAGCAGGCCCCGGCGGCGGCACTCCGCCACGATCTCGGCGGCGAAAATCCCTTCGGCGATGAAAAATGGCGATCCGGTCACGTCGAATGGCCGGGTGGCCACCCTCCGGTCCGCGCCGATCGCATAAACCGGCACTTCGGCCTTGCCCTCCCGGGCCAGTCGGGCAATGGTTTCCACCGCTGTGTCCGCATCCCAGGACAGCGGGGACTCCCAGTCCACCTGTCCGTTCTGGCGTGGACACGTAGGGTCATCGGCGTCCTTGTAGAAGTCGTCCAGGCAGAGGACGGGAAGTCCGGTTCGTTTGGCAATGTAGGACTTTCCGGAGCCGGAAGGCCCGGCGAGCAGGACGACGCGGTGAGGGTGTGCCATTACTTTGAGTGACTCCGGCCAGACGGATTGCTATCAAATTGCATCAACATCTCATCACACCACCGGCGAGGTACAACCTGGTCTTTCTCTTTGCGGGGCGGCGTGATGGAATCTCGGAGGTCCGACCCGCCGGGTCGGTCGCTCGGCGTTGCCCACAGGCAACGCCCGGGCGCGGTAATGCGAGGGCGGTGACGTGAGCAAACGGCCAACGACGGCGGGCTCCTTCCTGTCGCGTCTACGTCGGCCGGCCAGCCGGCTCCGCGACATGCCGATCTGGTCCAAGCTCGGTCTGATCATGATCGTGCCGACCATCGCCACGGTTGTGGTGGGCACCAGCGGGCTGGTCGACCACCTGCAGACGCTCAACAATGCCAACCGGGCCGGGAACCTGGCCAACCTCATCGAAACGTCCGGTGACCTGGTCGACAGCCTGCAGGACGAGCGGGTGGCGGCGGTGCTCTGGCTGGGCGCCAACCGCAAGGGCCAGACGACGGCCGAGCGGACCCAGAGCAACGCGCAGTACCAGGAGGCGTACAACCGGGCGACCCAGCGGGTCGACCAGCGGAAGAACCCGTACTCCGACCAGCGGCTCGACATCGAGGGCCTGCCCTCGACCTTCGAGCAGCTGCTGGACGACATCGACCAGAGCCTCGCCGACCTGCCCGGCACCCGCAGCCAGGTGCTCAACGGCAAGATGACGATCCCCGAGGCCCAGCAGATGTACGCCGGCCTCATCAGCGGCCTGCTCGGGATCCGGGACTCGTCCAGCCAGCTCGCCGGCGACACCAACCTGAGCGACCAGATGCGCGCCGCGGCCGCCACGGCGCGGCAGAAGGAATACATCGCCCAGCGCCGCGTGGTGGTCCACCGGGCGCTGGTGCAGGGCACCCTCACCCCGGCCCTGCGCGACGACTACATCGCCACCGTCACCGGCGAACAGCAGGCCGCCGAGACCTACAAGTCCGTCGCCAGCCAGGCCGACCAGGACTTCTACCAGCAGACCGTCGCCGGCCCCGACCTGCGCGAGTCGGTCAACTACCAGAACGAGATCAGCAGCAGCAGCGGCGACCTCTCCGAGCTCCGCTTCGGGTCGGACCAGTGGGACCACGCCATGGTGGCCAACACCGAGCTGATCCGTACCGTCGAGTCGCGGCTCGACGCCAACGTGGTCCGCAAGGCCGAGCAACTCCGCTCGAACACCCAGACGCAGGTGTTCCTGGAGACCGGCCTGCTGCTCATCATGCTGCTGCTGGCCATCCTCTTCGCCTACCTGGTGGCCCGCTCGATGGCCCGCTCCCTGCGGGAGCTGCGGCAGGGCGCCCTCTCGGTGGCCCAGTACGGCCTGCCCCAGGCGGTGGCTCGGCTGCGTGACCCGCAGGTCACCGGCCAGCTCTCCCCGATCCAGCTGGCCAACCAGATCGCCGAGCCGCTGCCGGTCCGCAGCAAGGACGAGTTCGGCCAGGTGACCGAGGCGTTCAACGCCGTCCACCTGGAGGCGGTCCGGACCGCGGCCGAGCAGGCCGCCCTGCGGGCCTCCGTCGCGACCATGTTCGTCAACCTGGCCCGCCGGTCGCAGATCCTGGTCGACCGGCTGATCGGCCACCTCGACCGGCTGGAGCGCGGCGAGGAGGACCCGGACCGCCTCGCGGAGCTGTTCCAGCTCGACCACCTGGCCACCCGGATGCGCCGCAACGACGAGAACCTGCTGGTTCTCGCCGGCGCGGACTCCACCCGCGTGCAGCGCGAGCCGGCCGCCCTGATCGACGTGCTGCGCGCCGCGCAGTCCGAGGTCGAGCACTACACCCGGATCGAGTTCGGCGTGATCGACCGGGACATCGAGATCGCCGCGCACGCGGTCAACGACCTCGTGCACCTGGTCGCCGAGCTCTTCGACAACGCGACCGCCTTCTCCCCGCCGGACAGCCACGTCATGGTGGAGGCCCGCCGGGTGGGCGACCGCGCCTCCCTCTACGTGGAGGACCGCGGCATCGGCATCGGTCCGGAGCAGCTGCGCGAACTCAACGAGCGGCTCGCCACGCCGCCGCAGGTGGACGTGGCGGTCTCCCGGATGATGGGCCTGGTCGTGGTCGCCCGGCTGGCCTCCCGGCACGGCGTCAAGGCCGAGCTGCGGCCCGGCGCAGACCGGGGCACCGTCGCCGACGTCACGCTGCCCCCGTCGGTCCTCGTGCCGCGGGCGCTGAGTGGCCGGGGCCACCCGGCGGCCGCGCTGCCGGCCGCCGGCCCGCAGCAGCCCGGCCCGGCGCCCGCCTTCGGCGCGCTGGCCGCGCTCGGCAACGGCCCGTACACGCCGCCCGCGCCGCCCGCGCAGCGGCCCAGTGGCTCCGGCAACCAGGTCACCCTCGGCGGCCGGGCGTTCGAGCCCGCGCCGCGGAACGGCTCCGGCACCCCGGCCAACACGGGCGGATCGCGCGGGATGCCGGCCTGGTCCGACCTCACCGGCGCCAACGCGCTGGCCGGCGGGGACGGGTTCCCGCCGCGGCCGTCCAACGGGCAGTCGGTCGACCCGCTGCCGCAGCGGCGCGGCCCGGAGGGCGACCCGAGCAGCACCGGCCAGCAGCCGGCCATCCCGCGGCAGCTGCCGAGCAGCCCCGAGCGGCCGTACAACCCGCCGCCGGTCTCCGCGCCGCCGGTGCCGCCGGTGTCGGCCCCGCCGCTGCCGCCGGTCTCCGGCGCCCCGGTCTCCGCCTCGCCGGTCTCCGGTTACCCGGTCTCGGCCTCGCCGGTCTCCGGCCACCCCGTCTCCGGTCAGCCCTATCCGGGCTACCCGGTCTCGGCGCAGCCCTACTCGGGCCAGCCCTACTCCGGTCAGCCCTACCCGGGCCAGCCGGTGTCGGCCGCGCCCGCGTCCGGCCAACCGGGCTCGGTGCCGCCGGCCAACCAGCTGCCGTCGCGGCCGGTCCCGCAGGCCGGTACCCAGGGTGCCGGTGCGCCGCCGGCCTGGCCGCCGGTCGCCGCGCCCGACCAGGGTGCCCCGCCGGTGCCGGAGCGTCTCGCCGCCGGCCTGGACATGACCACCGAACTGCCGCGGGTGACCCGGCCGGAGCCGCGGCAGGCCGCCGCGCCGCCGGCGGCCAGCCGCCCGATGGCCGCACCGGCTCCGGCGGCCCGGCCGACTCCGCAGCAGGCGGCCAACCGCCAGCGGTACGCGGACGAGACCATGGAGCTGCCGATCTTCCGGGAGCTGGAATCGGCCTGGTTCCGCACCCGCCGGCCAGGGCCGAACGAGGAGACAACCGCGCCGCAGGCGGCCGCCACGAACGCCGCCGCGACCCAGCAGTTCGCCAAGGTCGACGTCGCCGGTCCGGCCGCGCAGCAGCCAACACCCGCAACGACAGGTAACACGCCGATGGCACACACCCCGGCGGCCGGCGCAGGGCCCCGCGAGAACGGTTCGGCCAACGGGGGCGGGCGTTCCGGCTTCGCCGAGGCGCTGCCGAACCGCCGGCCCCAGCAACCGCAGTCGCCCGGCTGGCAGACCGCGGCCGACGACGGCTGGCGGGCGGCCACGGCCGCCACCGAGGTCCCGGTCGCCGAGACGACCCAGAAGGGTCTGCCCAAGCGGACCCCGATGGCGCAGCTCGTGCCGGGTGGCATCGAGAAGCCGTCGGCCTCGGTCCAGCGCCGGACGCCGGAAGGCGTACGGGGCCTCCTGTCGGCCTACCATCGAGGTGTGCAGCGGGGGCGTAGCAGCCCCACCGACAGCAACTCGACCGGTCCGGAGGGCACTCCGGACGGGCAGCAGTCCTCGCAGTCTGGCTCAGGCCCAGTGGCCGGGAGCGGGCAGAAGGAGCAACAAGGATGACAACTACGCAGGATCTCGGATGGCTGCTCGCCAACTTCGCTGACCGGGTGCCCGGCGTGGCGCACGCGGTCGCGGTCTCCGCCGACGGCCTGCTCCTGGCCTCGTCCCGGGACCTCCCGCGGGACCGGGCGGACCAGCTGGCGGCGATCGCCTCCGGTCTGGTCAGCCTGACCCAGGGCGCGGCCCGCTGCTTCGAGGGCGGTGCGGTGCTCCAGACGGTGGTCGAGATGGACAACGGCTTCCTGTTCCTGATGTCCATCAGCGACGGCTCGTCGTTCGCGGTCCTCGCGGCCCGCAGCTGCGACGTCGGTCAGGTCGGCTACGAGATGGCTCTGCTCGTCGACCGGGTGGGTGACGCCCTGACCCCGCAGCCGCGTACGGCTGTGGGGATGATGGGCTGATCGACGCGCTGACCGGTGGGTCAGGAGCGGCAACAACTACGACATCGACGGACACCACCGGGGAGAGCCGGTGCCGGGTACGAAGGAGGTGAGCGGCGACATGGTCGATCGTGACGAACCGACCGGAGCGTTGGTCCGTCCATACGCCGTGACCCGCGGTCGTACCCGTCCCCGGCTCGACATTGCCCTGGAGGCGCTCGTCGAGACGACGGTGCGCGGTCGCGCCGTTGCCACCGGCAACGGCGGCCAAGGCCGTGAACACCAGTACATCGCCGCGCTGTGCGACGGACGTGTGCAGTCACTCGCCGAGATCGCGGCGCGTATGCAGCTTCCGCTCGGCGTGGCCCGGGTGCTCATCGCCGACATGGCGACGGACGGCCTGGTCGCGGTCCACGAGCCGACCATCCTGGACGACTCCGACGACGCGGTGGGCACTGAACTGCTGGAGAGGGTGCTGAGTGGACTTCGCAGGCTCTGACATGTCGCACCGGCCGCCGGCCCCGAGCGGGCGCGTGACGTCAGCGAAGATCGTTATCGCCGGCGGGTTCGGCGTCGGCAAGACGACGCTGGTCGGCTCGGTCTCGGAGATCACGCCGCTGACCACCGAGGCGATCATGACCTCCGCTGGTGTGGGTGTCGACGACAACCGGCAGGTGCCGGGTAAGACGACGACCACGGTGGCGATGGACTTCGGGCGTATCTCGATCGACCGCGACCTGATCCTGTACCTGTTCGGTACGCCGGGTCAGACCCGGTTCTGGTTCATGTGGGACGAACTGGTCCGCGGCGCCATCGGCGCGGTGGTGCTGGTCGACACCCGCCGGCTGGCCGACTGCTTCGCCGCCATCGACTTCTTCGAGCATCGGCGGCTGCCGTACCTGGTGGCCATCAACTGCTTCGACGGCATGCAGTACCACGACCCGCAGGACGTCCGGGACGCGCTGGCGATCTCGCACGACGTGCCGGTGGTGGCCTGCGACGCCCGTAACCGGGAGTCGACCAAGCACGTGCTGATCTCCCTGGTCGAGTACGTGCTGACCATGCGGCGCTCGCGGGCGGTCGCGCCCGCCTGACGGCGGCAGCACAAGCACCCGGTGACCTGAGGTCACCGGGCGCTTATCGCTGTCCACGTCACGGCCGCGCCGCTGGGCGGGCCCGCCACCCCGACCGGCCCGGGTGGACGGTCAGGCGTAGCGCTCCGGCTGCCGTGCTGGACGATCAGGCGTAGCGCTCCCAGACGCCCTGGTGGACCTGGTAGATGCCGAGTGAGTCCGGTTCCATGCCGCCGTGCCGGGTCGGCGTGAACGCGTAGGCGCCGGCCATCCCCTCGACCACCTGGGCCTGTAGGAACGCCCGCAGCCGGCCACGGTCGACATTGGTCGCCATCCGGGCCGCGGAGACGAGCAGTTGCAGGGCGTCGGACGCGTACGGGGCGAAGCCGGTGTAGCTGCCGTGCCGCCGCAGGTAGCGGTAGGTGAAGTCCTTGCGGGCCACCTCCGCCGAGTTGGCCGCGGTCAGCGGGGAACTGCTCAGGCAGGCCGGGTGGACCACGTAGGCGCCCTCTACGGCGGCCGCGTTGGGCCGGGCCAGGGTGTCGTCGGCGACCGCCCCGGCGTCGAAGAAGAGCGGCCCCCGGTAGCCGGCCCGACGCAGCTCGCGGGCGGCGGCACCGGAGTCGGGCGCGGTGCCCCAGACGATCACGCCGTCCGGCTTACCGGCGGCGGCCCGTGCCGCGGCGGCGCCGAAGTCCTGCCCGCCGGCCGGCAGCCGGACGGTCCGGGCCAGTTGGACGTCGGCGCGGGGCAGCGCGGCACGGACCGCCCGTACCCCGGAGTCGCCGTGCAGGCCGTCGGCGGCCAGCAGGGCCACCCGCCGGATCTCCAGCGTGCCGAGCAGCCGGGCCAGCCGCCGGGCGACCTCCGCGGCGTCGGGGGTGAGCTTGAAGACGAAGGTGCGTTCGGCCAGCGGCAGCGCGATGCCGTCGCCGGCGGCCAGCGACAGCAACGGCGTCCGGAGTTCCTCGGCCACGTCGATGACGGCCATGGAGGTCTCGGCGAGGGTGCCGCCGATCAGGGCGTGCGCCTGGGTCCGCTGGACCAGGTCGGTGGCCTGCTGCGCGGCCTGGGCGGGGTTGCCGCCGTTGTCGCGGATCTCCAGCCGCACCGTGCGGCGCAGCTTGCCGACCGGGAAACCGGTGACGTTCAGCGTGTCGGCGGTGATCTCCAGGGCGCGCTGCTGGAGCACGCCGAGGGCGGCGCCCCTGCCGGTCAGCTCCAGGCTCGCGCCGACCACCAGCTCGTGGTCGTCCGGTGCGTCGCTGGCCGGGCCGTCGTCGGGCCGCTGGCCGGGCTGTCCGCACGCGGCGAGGAGCAGGGTGCTCGCCGCCGCGGCGAGCACGCCGCGCCGGGTCAACACGGACGGGTCGAATGCCGGTGTCGCCATTGGAGTCGCCTTCCCACCCCGGCGACGCCCGCGCCGGCTGGTCCGCCGGGTATGGTTCCGGCCGGCCAGACCCGACGTCAAATTATCCGGGTGTGGGCAGGAACACCCCGGTAGTCCGGAGTGCCGCGCTGCTCAGGAACGGAGCGAGGCGGTGCTCAGGAGCGGTACCCGGCGGAGCGGTACTCGTACTCCCGGTCATCGTCGCGGTCACCGGAGTCGCGGGTGAAGTCCCAGCCGCCGGCGGCCTCGCGACCCGGGCGGCCGCCGACGGCGAAGCCGCCGATCTCCTGACCGCGCCGCCAACCCCGGAAGTAGCCGGTGGTGTTCTCGGCGAGGCTGGCCGCGTTCCGCACGATCCGTAGTGGACGCTCGTCGCGCAGCGGCGAGCCCGGCACCAGGTTGGCCTGGGGGACCCGCTTGGGCAGGCCGGCCTTGGTCTCGTCGCCGACCGCCGGGCGGGCCGCCTGCTCGGCGGCCTGCCATCCGGTGTCGGCCGTGCTCGCCCACTCCAGGTCGGCCTCGTCGCCGTGCCCGACGAACCAGGCGGACTTCGCCTGCGCGAAGATCAGCAGGTCGCCGTCGCCCTCGTCGGAGACCGGCGGGGGCCGGTGCTCCTTCGGCGCGGGACGCCGCTCCAGCGGGGGCGGCAGCTCGGCCCGGGGGGCCGGCGGGCCGGAACGCTCGGCGCCCCGCTCGACCAGCCGCAGCGGCGGGGTCTCCAGCCCGGGATCGGTCGGCGGGTTCTGCTCGTCCCGCAGCGCCCGGTCGGCCAGTGGCGGCGGCTCGACCAGCCGCAGCATCGGCGGCTCCTGCGGCAGGTCGTCCGCGAGCCACGGCGGGGTGACCCGGCCCGGGTCGCTCGGCGCGTCCACGCTCCGGCCGCCGTACCCGTAGCCGGGCGCGGCCTCCTTGGCGCGGTCGTCCTCGTCGCCGGTGTTGACCAGCGGCCAGTTGGCCCGGGAACCGGGGGGAGCGGACTCCTGCCCGGGACGCGGCGCCGGCACCGGGATGGTCAGGTCGGTCGCGCTGAAGCCGCCGGTCGGCGACTCCGGCGTGATCTTGGGCCGGGGTGGGATGACCGTCCGCTGGCGCTCGGCCCGGGCGCTGTTGATCGCGGCCGTGGTCAGCGTCGGGCGGAACGGCTCACCGGCCTCGGCCGGCGGCACGGTGCCGCGCTGGGCCGGGGTGATCGGGGTGATGCCCGGCGGTGGCGGGGGCGGCGCGGAGATCGGCCGATTGGTCGGGGCGTCCACCCGCGACGGCAGCGGCGCGCCGGCCGGCTCGGGACGGGTGGCCGGCCGGTTGGCGGCGGCCGCCGGGGCGACCGGAGCGGGCGCCACCGGCGGTGGCGTGACCGGGGCCGGGGCGACCGGCGGCGGCGCGAGCGGCCGCGGCGAGGGTGGCGCGGCGGGACCGGAGACCGGCTCGGGACGGCTGCGCCGGCCCACCGGCTCGGGCCCGGCGGGGCGGCCCGGGCGCAGGCCGGTCAGCTCGCCGACCGACTCGCCGCGCCGGGCGGCCGCCCGGCGACCGGCGGTCGGGGCGGGTGTGGTGACCCGGGCGGCGAGCGCACCGACGAGCGAGTCGCAGCCGGCGTCGCAGGCCCGCACGGAGGCGACCGCCTGCCGCACGGTCTCGGCGACGGCCGCGGTGAGCGCCCGGTTGACGGTGGCGCGCCGGGGGGTCTCCGAGATGGCCACCCGCAGCGCGGTGACCGCGTCGTTGACGGTGTCGGCGTCGGCGACGCCCTCGGCCGTGAGATGCGCGGCGACGGCGTCCGCGGCGACCGGGACGTCCCGTCCGCCGGCCACCGTGCCGCTGAGCATGCCCGGCTCGGGCAGCGCGTCCAGCACCGCCAGGGAGACCGGCTCGGCCGGGTCCGGATAGGCCCGCAGGGCCGCCGGGTAGAGCTCGCGGAGCACCTCGCGCAGCGTCACGGCGGCGGAGTGCCGCCCGCTGGCCAGCGCCGCGTGCGCGGCGAGAACCTGCTTGTAGCCGGCGAGGTCGCGGGGCGCCGGGAGGGTGATCGCGGAGAGCGCGCCGGCCTGGAGGGCGCGGGCCAGCCCGACCGCCCGACGCTCGGCCGGCGGGGACTGCATCTCCTCCAGCGAGTCGTCATCGGCGAAGCGCTCGGCGAAGTCGTCGACCGAGTCGTCGTCCGCGATCGCCAGCGGTCGGCCGGCCGCGCTGAGCAGCGACGTGACCGTGTGGTCGTCGCTGTCCGCGGCGATCGCCGCACCGCTCGGGCCGCCCGATCGCTCGACGAGCAGCGCGACCAGCTGGGCGTAGCCGGCGGGGTCGTCGCCGATCTCGCAGACATGCAGCAGCCGGCCTGCGTCGTCGACCACAGCGGACGTCAACGTCGAACCGGCCGAAGCCGGCCGGTCGGCCGGATCCGCCGAGGCCAGACCGCAGTACACGCGCACGAGCGCCAAGGCGTCGTCCTCCTCCCGGGACACAAGGCTTTCTCTGCCAGAGACTGATGCTCCCCGCTTCGGGTCAGTCGCGCCAGTCCACAACCGCAGAGATCTTGCCGACAATGGTGCGCCAACCCAGACTTGCGGTTTGTGCCCCGATTTTCTTCAACCGGCGCCGGCCGAGGAAACCACCGATTCCGCCGTTGACACTGGCCCGCAGCGCCTCGTCGAGGTCGTCCAGGCTGGAGCCCGCGGAGAGCATGTCCAGCACGGCGGGTAGCCGCAGCGCGTACGCCAGGTCACGGGCGATCTCGCCGGCCTCGATCAGGAGCGTGGGATCCCAGGCGTCGTGGCCGCCGCGCAGGTTCTCCACGACCAGGTCGAGCTCGTAGGTGTCCTCGTCCAGCGGCGTGATGTCGGCCGGCTCCACCCGTTCGGACAGTTCATTCCAGCTGTCCAGTTGAGACAGATCGTTGGGCGCACCGGAACGGATGAATGACACCAACGATTCCGGGCTCTTGAAGAGCAGCAGCTTGCCGCGGTGGGTGAGGAAGGCCGGCACCTCCTCGTCGCCGGCGTCGTCCGCCTCGTCCTCGTCCTCGTCCGCCTCGTCCTCGTCCGCCTCGTCCTCGTCCGCCTCGGCCGCCGCATCGGCGTCCTCGTCGGTCTCGGCGTCGACGTCCTCGGCCGTGTCGGTGTCGGTGTCGGTCGCCGCCGACTTGCCGCGCCGGCGGCCCGCGGGGCGCTCCTCGTCCTCGTCCTCGGCGGTGAGGGCGGCGTACTCCTCGTCGAGGATCACCACCTCTTCCTCGTCCTCGGTGTCGACGACCTGGCGGCGGGCCAGGAACGGGTCGTCCAGGTCGCGCTCGGCGACGTCCGTCGGGGTCAGCTCCCGCGCCGACCGGTACGCCCGCAGCGTGTAGCCGGTGCCGGCGGGCAGGTCGATCTCCACCGGGTCGATGCGCAGCTCGTCCCAGAGCGTGCGGTCCGGGGCCGGGCGGTCGACCTCGACCTCGTCATCTGCGGCCGACGCGGTGGTGTCGTCGAGCTCGGGCTCGTCGGCGTCGGGCCGTTGGGGCGACTGGCGGGCCACGCTGACCTCCGGGTGCTTTCGGGTTGCCCACGCGGCGGCCCCTTCCGGCCGCCGAGTGACTCTGCGCACATACCCTAGTGGGCGACGCGGCGGACTGGGAGCGCACCCCGGTGGCGTCCCGAGCGGCGGACAAGTAGTCTTGCTACACATGAGGGCCCAGGCGCTGCACGGACACCTGGACGCGCTGCTGCTGGCGGTGCTGGAGCAGGGCGAATTGCACGGCTACGCGATCATCGAGGCGCTCCGGGCCCGCAGCGGCGGCACCCTCGACCTGCCCACCGGCACCATCTATCCGGCGCTGCGCCGCCTCGAGCGCGCCGGATACGTGGCCAGCTCGTGGAGCACGGTCAACGGCCGGGAACGGCGCACCTACCGGCTCACCGACGCCGGGGTGCGGGCGCTCGCCGGCGAACGCGCCGGCTGGCGCGAGTTCAGCGACACGGTCGGCCGCTTCCTCGGCACCGACCAGCCGCCCGCCCCGGCCTGACCCGCCCACCCCCGCCTGACCCGCCCACCCCGGCCTGATCCTGCCGGGGCCCGGGCGGCCGGGCGGGCGTCGCGGTGGAACCGGCAGGCCCGGCCGTCAGCGGACCGCCACCAGCCAGCAGCGGGCCGCCCTGGCCAGCGCGAACCAGCCGGCGCTGACCAGCACCGCCCCGATGATCATCGGGGGCCAGGTCAGGGCCGCGTCCCAGAGACTGACCGACCAGCCGAACAGCGCGCCGCCCGCCACGGCACCGCCGGCCAGGCCGGCGGTCAGCCCGTAGCCGGCCGCGCGGGCGAGCCGGGGGAGTCGTGGCGACGGGTGCCGGGCGGCGAGGAACCCGAGCAGCAACCCGGCGACCGCCAGCCCGGCGACCAGGCTCCAGATGCCGTTGAGGGAGGTGGAGAGGAGCTGGTAGCCGGCCGGCGGGTGCGGGCCGTCGCTCCAGCTCGACCCCTGCCAGGTCAGGTCGCCGGCGGCCAGCAGCACCCCGGCCACGGCGAGCGCGCGCGCCGCCAGCCCGCGCAGCGCCCCGGCGGCCAGCTCGGCCTGGTAGTCGGGGGCGAGCTGGGCGGCGCTGCCGAACTCGGCCACCGCCCGCCGCTCGGCCTCCGCCGCCGGCAGCCCGTCCTCCCGGTACGCCTCGACCGCGTCCCGCAACGCGTGCCGTGCCTCGGTCAGCAGATCGGACTTGAGGCGGGCCGGACCCCGCAGCCGGCCGGCCAACTCGTCCAGCCGCTCCTCGACCAGCACTTCCGCGTACCCCCGCATGCGACCACCCTGCCACCCGGCGCCGCCCGCCGCGTCCGGGGTTTTCCCGGAATGGGATCGGGGTCCACCCGGGCCGGCGATCCGGGCCGGGCGAGGGTGTCAGGCGGCCGGTCCCAGGGCGAGGTAGCCGCGCTCGGCCGCCTCCTGGAGCAGCCACTGGTCCCGGTACCAGCCGGGCCGGGCGATCAGGTCGGCGTGCCGGCCGCGCTCGGTCACCCGGCCGGCGTCGAGGACCAGGATCTCGTCCAGCCCGGCCAGGCCGCTGAGCCGGTGGCTGATCAGCAGCACCGAGTGTCCGGCCGGGGTGGCTGCCAGCGCCGAGGCGAGCACCGCGTCCGCGGCGGCCGGGTCGAGCCCTTCGGTCGGCTCGTCCAGCACCAGCACGGCCGGGGCGGCCAGCAGCGCCCGAGCCAGCGCGAGCCGCTGCCGCTGCCCGCCGGAGAGCTGCCCGCCCTGCTCGCCGACCACGGTGTCCCAGCCGTCCGGCTGGGCGCGTACCCAGTCCAGCAGGCCGGCCGCCCGGGCCGCGGTGGTCAGCTCGGCCTCGTCGGCGCGGGGCCGACCGAGCAGCAGGTTCTCCCGGACGGTGGCGTGGAAGACGTACGCCTCGGCGAGCAGCCCGCCGATCGCCCGGGGCAGTTCCTCGGGCGGGTACCCGGAGACGTCCACCCCGTCCAGCGTCACCCGGCCGGCGTCGGGGCGCACCGCGCCGGTGAGTACGGCCGCGAGGGTGCTCTTGCCGGCGCCGCTCGGCCCCACCACGGCGACCCGGCGGCCGGCGGGCAGGTCGAGGTCGACCCCGGCCAGGGCCGGCGGGGCGCCGGGACGGTACCGCACGGTCACGCCGGCGAACCGCACGTCGTGGCCGGCCGGTGTGGGGCCCGGCCCGGCGGGGGCCGGCTCCCCGCCGACCCGTTCGCCGGCGGCCGGAACCGCCGCACGGCCGGCCGGAACCGCCCCGGCGACGGTCGGCTCGGCGGCGGTCGGCTCGGGAGCGGTGGGCTCGGGAGCGGTGGGCCCGGCGGTGGAGGGCTCGGCGGTGGTGGGCTGCGAGGCGGTGGGCTCGGGGGCGGTGAGCAGGGCGGCGACCCGGTCCAGGCCGGCCCGGAGCTGGGTGCGCTGCCGGGCGGCACCGACCAGCGCGAGGGCGATCTCCACGGCGGTCAGGGTGCCCACCGCCAGGACGCCGACCAGCACCCCGCCGACCCCGGCGCGGAGCGCCACGTACACCACGGCGGCGGCGGTCAGCCCGGCGACCAGCACCCCGACCGCGTCGACCGCGAAGCCGGCCGCGGCGAGCCGGCGTTCGAGCCGGGCCAGGCGGTTGGCCCGCGCCTCGGCGGCGGCCAGCGCCGTGCCGGTCGCCCCGAACGCGGCCAGGTCGGCGGCTCCGTGGGTCAGGTCCACCGCGTCGACGGCGAGCGCGCCGCGCAGCGGGGCCACCTCGTCGGCGGCCCGCCGGGTGAGCGCGGTGGCCAGGGCGGGCAGCACCGCGCCGGCCACCAGGAGGCCGGCGGCGAGCACGCCGGCGGCCGGCGGTGAGATCAGCGCGGCGCTGCCGACGGCGAGGATGCTCACCAGCATGGCCGCCGCGCCCGGCACCAGCACCCGCAGCAGCAGGTCCTGCACCGCCTCCACGTCGGAGACCAGTCGGCTCAGCGCGTCGCCGGTCCGCTGGGTGGCGGCGTCCCGCCGGGCGGCCAGGGTGCCGAAGACCCGGGCCCGGACGTCGGTGATCATGCGGAGTACGGCGTCGTGCCCGGCGAGCCGTTCGGTGTAGCGGAACACGCCCCGGCTGACGGCGAGGGCGCGGACCGCGACGATCGCCACGGTGAGCCGGTCCAGCGGCGGCCGGCCGGCGGCGCTCATCAGCAGCCAGGTGGCGGTCGCCATCAGGGCCAGCCCGGCGAACTCGGTGGCTGCGGCGAGCAGTCCGGCGCCGACCAGCCGGCCCAGGTAGGGCCGGGCCAGCCGCAGCACCGCCCGCTCGGCGCGCAGCCCGGCCGGGCGGCCGTCGGGGGCGGCGGCGGCGGTGGTCGGGGCGGGCCCGCCGGGCAGCAGCTCCGACGGGTTCGGCTCGCCGGCGGTCGGCACGCCGGGGTCGCGCCCGGCCGGGGTCATCCCGTCCCCGGCGACCCCGCCCGGCACGGCCCGCACCGGCTGGTCGGGACCGGGCCGCACACCCGCCGGCCCGGACGCGCCGTGCGGTCCGGGGCCGGTCGCCGGGTCGTCGGGTCGGTTGGTCGCGTCGGTCATCGGGTCGCCGCCTTCGTGGCCGGGGTCAGCTCGATGACCCGGCCGTCCTCCACCCGCAGGATCCGGTCGGCGTCCGCCAGCAGCGCGGGCCGGTGCGCGACCAGCAGCGCGGTACGTCCGGCGACCAGCCGCCGGGTGGCGGCCAGCACCACCGCCTCGCTGGCGGTGTCCAGCCGGGCGGTCGGCTCGTCGAGGAGCACCAGCGGGGCGTCCCGGAGGAACGCCCGGGCCAGCGCCACCCGCTGCCGCTGCCCGCTGGAGAGCCCGTGGCCGCGCTCGCCGAGCACGGTGGCCAGCCCGTCGGGCAGGGCGGTGACCACCTCGTCGAGCGCGGCGTCGGTGACCGCCCGGGCGAGCACCGGCTCGGGGGTGTCCGGCGCGCCGAGGCGGATGTTGTCGGCGAGCGAGCCGGCGAAGAGGTGCGCCCGTTGCGGTACCCAGGCCAGCTGCCGCCGCCAGTCGTCGGGGTCCACTCCGGCGAGGTCCACGCCGTCGACGGTGACCCGGCCGGCGGTCGGGGTGACGAAGCCGAGCAGCAGGTTGAGCAGGGTGGTCTTGCCGGCCCCGCTGGGCCCGATGACGGCGATCCGCTCGCCGGGCCGGATGGTGAGGGTGACGTCCCGGAGCGCGGTGGTCCGCTCGTACGCGACGGTGACGCCCTCGAAGCGGATCTCGCCGCGGCCGTCGGGAGCCGGGCGAAGGGTGCCGGCGGGTGCGGCGTCCGCCGGGGGCGCCGAGAGGGTGAGCGCCTCGTCCAGCGCGGTGAGCCCCTCCATGCTGGCGTGGAACCGGCTGCCGGCCGCCCGCAGCGGCAGGTACGCCTCGGGGGTGAGCAGCAGCACCAGCAGCGCGGTGGAGAGGGTGAGCCCGCCGCCGAGCAGGCGGATGCCGACCGGCACCGCGACCAGCGCCACGGAGAGGGTGGCGACCAGTTCGAGCACCAGCGCGGAGAGGAAGGCGATCCGGAGCGTCCGCATGGTCGCCTGCCGGTGCCCGTCGGCCATCCGGCGGACCACGTCGACCTGGGCCCGGGCCCGGCCGAACGCGCGCAGCGTGGGCAGCCCGGCCACCATGTCGAGGAAGTGCCCGCCGAGCAGTGACAGCCGGCGCCACTGCCGTTCGGTGGCGGCCTGCGCCTGCCAGCCGAGCAGCGCGCCGAAGACCGGGATCAGCGGGATGGTCAGCGCGATGATCAGCGCCGAGCTCCAGTCGGCGAGGACGATCCGGGCCAGCACCGCGAGCGGCACGGTGACGCTCAGCACGAGCTGGGGAAGGTAGCCGGTGAAGTACGGGTCGAGCGCGTCCAGGCCGCGCCCGGTCAGCGTGGCGAGCTGGCCGGCCCGCTGGCCGGCGACCCAGGTGGGGCCGTGCCGGCCGACCGCGCGGAGCAGGTCGGCGCGGAGCGCCGCCTTGACGGTGGCCGCGGCCCGGGCCGCCACCGTGCCCTGCCCCCAGCTGACCAGCGCCCGCGCGCCGACCGCCGCCACGAAACCGGCCAGCGCCGTGCGGTGCAGCCGCCCGTCGATCGCCGTGGCCAGCAGCGTGGCCAGCGCGGTGGCCTGCGCGACCACGAGCAGCGCGGTGAGCCCGCCCAGCACCGCGAGCACGGCGAGATCGCGCCGGGCCGCGGGGACCCGGCGCAGCACACGCGGGTCGAACGGGCGGCGGTTCACCAGTACACCGGTGCCCTGCCGTCGGTCCGTCCCCGGAACACCCACCAGCACATCGCCTGAAAGCCTAGTAGGGCCGGCACGAGCGGCAGCGCGAGCCAGCCCAGCAGTGACAGGGTCGGTCCGCTCGCCGCCGCGTCGGCGACGGTGAGCGAGGCGGCCGGGTCGACCGTGGAGACCAGCACCCGGGGCCAGAGCGCCGCGCCGACCAGCGCCACCGGCAGGGCCAGCGCGGCGCTGATCGCCGCGAAGGCCACCCCGGCCCGGCCCCGGCCCAGCGCCGCGCGGGCCACCAGCAGCGCGGCGACCAGTGCCACCAGCAGGAGTACGGCGACCGCCGGTCGCGCCACGGCGGCGCGTACCCGATCGGAGAGCAGGCCGAGGACGGCGGCCGTGCCGACCGCGGCGAGTGCCACCGGGATCAGCCGGCGGGCGAGCCGGGCGACCGCCGGCGCGTCGGCGGCCGGCAGGCGGAGGGTGAGGAAGGTCGCACCCTGCACGGCCACCAGCGCCAGCACCGCCAGCCCGGCGGCGGCCACGAACGGGGTGAACACGTGGCCCACCCCGGTGACGTGGCCGGATGCCGTCCGCGGCACGCCCTGCAGCAGGCCGCCGAGCAGGGCGCCCCAGCCGAGCGCGGCGAGGGCGCTGCCGGCCACCACCACCCGGTCCCAGCCGGCGCGGGCCGCCTGCGCGCGGGGCCGGCTGCGCAGTTGCACGCCGGCGGTCACCAGCACCACCCCGGCCAGCGCGCCGAGCACGACCGGGTAGAAGCCGGAGAGGAGTTCGCCCTCCAGGATCGGGAAGGCGCCGAAGAGGATGCCGACGGCGGCCACCAGCCACACCTCGTTGCCGAGGAAGAACGGCCCGACGGCGTTCAGCGCGGCCCGGCTCGACGCGTCCGCCGCCCGGCCGTGGTCCGGCGTGGCGGGCGGGGCGGGCCGCCGGGCGAGCAGCAGGCCGACGCCGTAGTCGTAGCCGCCGAGGACGAGGTAGGTGGCGAAGAAGAGGCCGAGCAGGGCGTACCAGGCGAGTTCCACGGCGGGCTCCCTCAGGCGAACACGGGGTGGGGACGGGCGTCGGTGTCGGGCGCGGGCGGCCGGCCGAGCGCCGGGTCGGCGGCGCCCCGGGCGGCGTGCCGGGCCAGCAGGGTCCAGTTGGTGACCGTGAGGGCGCCGAGCAGCAGGGTGAAGCCGATCAGCGAGGTGAGCATCAGTCCGCTGCTCACCGGCGAGACCGCCTGATCGGTCGGCAGCAGCCCGTACGCCACCCAGGGCTGGCGGCCGACCTCGCGGGCGAGCCAGCCGAGGAGCACCGCCACGAAGGGCAGCGGCAGGGCGAGCAGCAGCAGCCAGAGCGGGAACTTCAGCCGGATGATCCAGTCCCGCCAGAGCAGCGGCAGCAGCAGCCAGACGCAGCCCAGGGTGAAACCGATCAGGATCATGAAGCCGAGCCCGACGTTGGAGAGCACCGGCGGGGTGTAGTCGCCGGGCCCGAACCGCGCCGTCCACTCGGCGACCAGCGCGTCCCGGTCCGCGCCGCCGCCGAACTTGGTGGGCTGGAGGGTCCCGACCGGGCCGAACTGGGCGAAGCCGAAGCCCTGGAGGGTGGGCACGGCGAGCGCCATGGTGATCAGGCCGAGCCGCAGCGAGGTGCGGAAGAGCAGGAAGTCCGGGGTGCGCCGGAGCAGGTGCCAGGCGCTGACCGCGGCCATCAGCGTGCCCCCGGTGACCAGGGCGGCCATCACCACGTGGCCGAACGCGTAGGTGAGCGTCGGGTTGGTGAGCAGCGCGCCGAAGTCGGTGAGGTGGGCGACGCCGTCGCGGACCTCGTAGCCGACCGGGTGCTGGAGCCAGGCGTTGGCCACCATGATCCAGTACGCCGAGGCGTACGCGGTGATCGCGACGCCCCAGAGCAGGGCGAGGTGGACGCCCCGGCGCAGCCGGTGCCAGCCGAAGATCCACATGCCGAGGAACGTGGACTCCAGGAAGAACGCGACCAGCGTCTCGATGGCCAGCGGCGCGCCGAAGACGTTGCCCACGTACCGCGACAGGCCGCTCCAGTTCAGCCCGAACTGGAACTCCATCACGATGCCGGTGGCGATCCCGAGCACGTAGTTGATCACGTAGAGCTGGCCCCAGAACCGGGTCAGCCGTTCGTACACCGGTTTGCCGGTGATGAACCCGGCGGTCTGCAACCCGACCAGGAGGGTGACCAGCCCGAGGGTGACCACCACGAAGAGGAAGTGGATCGAGGTGGTGGTGGCGAACTGCAGGCGGGCGAGGAGCAGGGAATCCATGGCCGTCCTCCCACGGGTTGACTCGCTTGTCATAGCGAGACTACACGTAGGCTCACTACCTATGACGGTGGGAGGGAGCGCCGGCCCGGCTTCCCGCCGGTCAGCTCAGGAACAGGGAGATCGGCAGCGCGACCAGCAGGGTCGCGACGGAGAGCGCGGTGGTGCCGAGCACGCGCGGCGGCCGGTCGGCGACCATCAGCCGCTGCACCCGGACGTCCAGGTCGCGGTCCCCGACGCCGAGCGCGCCGGCCGGGGTGACCCGGTGCCCGGCGGCGGCGAACCGCCGCAGCGCCCCGGCCAGGGGCTCATCGGCGTGCAGCTCACGGGCCTTGTCGTCGGCGCGCATCTCGACCAGCAGGGCCACCCGCTCGTGCGCGTCGCGAACCCAGCGGAACCAGGGCAGCGCGCGGCAGAGCGCGGTGAACGGCAGCAGCACCAGATCGTGCCGCTCCTGCGCGTGGGCCCGCTCGTGGGTGAGCACCGCCGCCAGTTCGGCCCGGTCGAGCAGGCTGAGCGTGCCGGCGCTGACCACCACCCGGGGCTTCACCCCGGGCAGGCAGTACGCGGCCGCGCTCGGGTGGTCCAGCACCAGCGCGCCGGGGACGGTCGGGTCCCGGCGGGCCACCAGGCTGAGCAGCTCGCGGTGCCGGCGCTGGGCCCGCACGGTGCCGTGGATGCTGCGGACGGTCGTGGTGAGCAGCACCGCGCCGATGCCGAAGCCGACCCCGACCAGGCCCAGGTGCGGCACGCCCAGCCCGGCCGGGAGGGTGCTGTGGGCCAGGTCGTCGGCGAGGGCCAGCAGCGCGCTGCCGGTCGGCAGGTCGTACGCGGCCAGGCCGAGCGCCATGGGCAGCCCCATGGCGGAGAGCCCGAGCGCCAGCCCGACCGCCTGCCAGCAGACGATCGCCACCCGCGGGGCCCGCCAGGTCCACCGCGCGGTGGCCAGGACCTGTGCGGTCAGCCAGCAGGCCAGGATGGTCGCGGCGAAGTGCAGGGCGTACGCCACGGCAGCCGCCCTACCGGTCCGTCGCCTCGTCGAGCGCCGGGCCGCCGGCCCGGGGGTCCTCGACCCGGTCGGTCAGCTCGGCGCCGGTCCCGCCCGCCTCGGCGCCGAGTGCGGCGCGCAGCACCTCCGCCTCGGTGCCGGTCACCGAGCGGGCGAAGCGCACCAGCGCGGCGTCCCGGCTGCCGCCGAGGTCGAGCGCGTCGAGCATGAGCTGGGCGATGTGCGCTTCGCGGGTGGCCGCCGGCCGGTAGCGCCAGGCCCGCCCCTCGCGTTGCCGCTGCACCATGCCCTTGCCGGCGAGCCGGTCGAGCACGGTCATCACCGTCGTGTACGCCAGTTCCCGCCCGTCCAGGGCGTCGGCGACCTCGCGGACGGTCACGCCGTCCGACGCGGCGGGCACCGTGTCCCACAGCACGTCCATCACCGCACGTTCGAGATCACCAAGCCGAGTCACCCGGCAATCCTACCCCGCGTAGTAGACGCCCCCCACGCCCCCAGCCCACCCACCGGAAGCCGAACCCCACCCGGAAGAGGATCAAACCCCCTTCGGATGCCACACCGTCTTCGTCTCCAGCAGCGTGGTCATCCGGGCGAGGCCTGGGTCGGCGTACCAGTCGTGGTCGGCCGGCGCCGGCCGGAGCACCCGCTTCAGGTTCTCCGCGGCCCTGACCTCCAGGTCGGCCGCCAGCTCGGCGTCGGCGACCCCGGACAGGTCGATGGCGTTGACGTCCATGTGCGCGGCCAGCGTGGGTACGGTCTCGCTGATCCGCCCGGTGAGGATGTTGACCACCCCGCCCGGCAGGTCGGAGGTGGCCAGCACCTCGGCCAGGGTCACCGCGGCCAGCGGCGCGTCCGGCGAGGCGGCCACCACCACGGTGTTGCCGGTGACGATCGCCGGGGCGATCACGCTGACCAGCCCGAGCAGCGCGGGCGCCGCGGGGGCCGCCACGGCCACCACGCCGGTCGGCTCCGGCGCGGAGAGGTTGAAGTACGGGCCGGCCACCGGGTTCGCGCCGCCGTACACCTGGGGGAGCTTGTCCGCCCAGCCGGCGTACCAGACCCAGCGGTCGATCGCCGCGTCGACCTCGTCGGCCGGGGCGCCGAGCGCGACGAACTGGTCGCGGCGGCCCTCCAGCATCTCGGCGACCCGGTAGAGGATCTGACCCCGGTTGTACGCGGTCGCCCCGGCCCAGCCCTTCACCGCGGCCCGGGCGGCGACCACCGCGTCCCGCGCGTCCTTGCGGGAGGCCAGCGACACGTTGGAGTCCTGCACGATGTACGACCGTCCCGACTCGCTGCGCGGGAACTTCCCGCCGATGAAGAGCTTGTACGTCTTGCGTACCGCGACCCGCTCAGACATTGAGGTACGCCTCCAGCCCGTGCCGGCCGCCCTCGCGACCGTAGCCCGACTCCTTGTAGCCGCCGAACGGCGAGGTGGGGTCGAACTTGTTGAACGTGTTGGCCCAGACCACGCCGGCGCGCAGCCGGTCGGCCGTCCAGAGGATCCGGGAGCCCTTGTCGGTCCAGATCCCGGCCGACAGCCCGTACGGCGTGTTGTTGGCCTTCTCCACGGCCTCGGCCGGGGTGCGGAAGGTCAGCACGGAGAGCACTGGGCCGAAGATCTCCTCGCGGGCGATCCGGTGCGCCTGAGTGACCCCGGTGAAGATGGTCGGTGCGAACCAGAAGCCGCGGTCCGGCAGCTCGCACGGCGGCGACCAGCGCTCGGCGCCCTCGGCGGCGCCGGCCTCGGAGAGCTCCCGGATGCGGGTCAGCTGGGCGGCCGAGTTGATCGCGCCGATGTCGGTGTTCTTGTCCAGCGGGTCGCCGACCCGGAGCTGGGCCATCCGCCGCTTCAGCGACTCCAGCACCCGGTCGGCGACCGACTCCTGGACCAGCAGCCGGGAGCCGGCGCAGCAGACGTGCCCCTGGTTGAAGAAGATGCCGTTGACGATGCCCTCGACGGCCTGGTCGATCGGGGCGTCGTCGAAGACGATGTTGGCGGCCTTGCCGCCCAACTCCAGGGTGAGCTTCTTGCGGGTGCCGGCGACCGCGCGGGCGATGGCCTTGCCGACCTCGGTCGAGCCGGTGAAGGCGACCTTGTCCACGCCCGGGTGCTCGACCAGCGCGCGGCCCGTGTCGCCGGCGCCGGTGACGATGTTGACAACGCCGGCCGGCAACTCGGCCTGCTGGCAGATCTCGGCGAAGAGCAGCGCGGTCAGCGGGGTGGTCTCGGCCGGCTTGAGCACCACCGTGTTGCCGGCCGCGAGCGCCGGGGCGATCTTCCAGGCCAGCATGAGCAGCGGGAAGTTCCACGGGATGACCTGCGCGGCCACGCCGAGCGGCCGCGGATCGGCACCGAAGCCCGCGTGGGAGAGCTTGTCGGCCCAGCCGGCGTAGTAGAAGAAGTGCGCGGCGACCAGCGGCACGTCGACGTCGCGGGACTCCTTGATCGGCTTGCCGTTGTCCAGCGACTCCAGCACGGCCAGCTCGCGGGAGCGCTCCTGGATGATCCGGGCGATCCGGAACAGGTACTTGGCCCGGTCCCGGCCCGGCATCGGGCCCCACACCTTCTCGTACGCCTGGCGCGCGGCGCGCACCGCCCGGTCCACGTCCTCCTCGCCGGCCTCGGCGATCTCGGCGAGGACCTCCTCGGAGGCCGGGTTGATCGACTTGAAGCTGCCCCCGTCGACCGGGTCGACGAACGTGCCGTCGACGAAGAGCCCGTAGGAGGGCTTGATGTCCACCACCGAGCGCGACTCGGGGGCGGGTGCGTATTCGAACATCACGTTCAGTCCAGGGTGAAGTAGTCGGGACCGGCGTAGACGCCGGTCGTCAGCTTGGTGCGCTGCATGAGCAGGTCGTTGAGGAGGCTGGACGCGCCGAACCGGAACCAGTCCGGGTCCAGCCAGTCCGGGCCCACGGTCTCGTTGACCATGACCAGGTACTTGATCGCGTCCTTGGTGGTCTTGATGCCGCCGGCCGGCTTCACGCCGACCTGCCGGCCGGTCGCGGCCCGGAAGTCGCGGACCGCCTCCAGCATCACCAGGGACACCGGCATGGTGGCCGCGATCGGCACCTTGCCGGTGGAGGTCTTGATGAAGTCGCCGCCGGCCAGCATGGCCAGCCAGGAGGCCCGCCGCACGTTGTCGTAGGTGGCCAGCTCGCCGGTCTCCAGGATCACCTTGAGGTGCGCGTCCCCGCAGGCCTCCTTGGTGGCGACGATCTCGTCGTACACCTCCTGGTAGCGGCCGGCCAGGAACGCGCCCCGGTTGATCACCATGTCGATCTCGTCGGCGCCGGCCGCGACCGCGGCCCGGGTGTCGGCGAGCTTGACATCCAGGGGGGCCTGGCCGGACGGGAAGGCGGTCGCCACGCTGGCCAGGTGGACGGCGCTGCCGCGCAGCACCTCGGCGACGTACGGGACCATGGCGGGATAGACGCAGACCGCGCCGACGTGCGGGCAGGACGGGTCCGCCGGGTCGGGGCGGAGCGCCTTGGCGGCCAGTGCGCGCACCTTGCCGGGGGTGTCGGCGCCTTCGAGAGTGGTCAGGTCGACCATCCGGATCGCCAGGTCGATGGCCTGGGCCTTCGCGGTGGTCTTGATGGAGCGGGTGCCGAGTTGCGCCGCCCGCTGCTCCGCGCCGACCTGGTCCACGCCGGGCAGGCCGTGCAGGAAGGTCCGCAGAGCGGTCTCGGATCGTCCCAGCTCGGAGAGGTCCGACCGGGCCGACGTCGCTGTCGCCGTCATGCCCCGAATACTACGCACCGGCGCGCCCTGTGATCTTGGTCACGAGCGGGCTCCGGTGGTGAGCGGCGTCGCTGCTCGACCGGCACCCGTACGCCGACCCGCCGCCGGGCGGTAGGTTGAGCGATCGTGGACGTACACGTCATTGACCACCCGCTCGCCCAGTCGCGGCTGACCGCCATGCGGGACGCCCGGACCGACTCGGCGTCGTTCCGGGCCGCGCTGCACGAACTCACCACGATGCTGGTGTACGAGGCGGCGCGCTCGTTCCCGGTCGAGAGGTACCCGATCCAGACTCCGGTCACCGCCACCGAGGGCACCCGGCTGGCGAACCCGCCGCTGCTGGTGCCGGTGCTGCGGGCCGGCCTCGGCATGACCGACGCCGCGCTCGGCCTGCTGCCCGAGTCGTCGATGGGCTTCGTTGGCCTGGCCCGCGACGAGGAGACGTTCCAGCCGCGCGCGTACATGGAGTCCCTGCCCCGCGACCTCAGCGGCCTGCCGGTGCTGGTGCTCGAGCCGATGGTGGCCACCGGCGGCTCGCTGGAGCACTCCTGCCGGCTGCTCGCCGACCGGGGCTGCACCGACATCACCGTGCTCTGCGTGCTGGTGGCACCCGTCGCCATCGAACGGCTGGAGCGGTCCGGCCTGCCGCTGCGCCTGGTCACCGCCTCCATCGACGAGGGCCTCAACGACCGGATGTTCATCGTCCCCGGCCTCGGCGACGCCGGCGACCGCCAGTTCGGCGGCATGCCCCGCTTCTGAGCCCCGCCGACCGGCCCGCGGCAGCCCCGGCGGGCCGGTCGGCTCCCGCGTCCGGCGAGTCCGTGCGCGGGGTGCGCGCAGCCGCTACCGTCTCGGGCCATGACTGGTGTTGCGCTCGCCGAAGAGCTGCTGCTCCTCGCCTACGACGACGAAACCGGCAAGGCGACCATGCCCCGGATCAGCCTGGACCTCGGGATGGCCGCCGCGGTGCTGGTCGAGCTGGCCCTGGCCGGCCGGATCGCGTACGCCGACGGGAACCTGGCGGTGATCGATTCCACCCCGACCGGCGAGCCGGTCGCCGACGACGTCCTGGCCAGGATGGCCGCCGACACCCCGCACAGCCCGTCCTCCTGGGTGCAGCGGCTGCGGCACGGCCTGCGCGACCGGATCCTCGGCGACCTGTGCGGCCGGGGCGTGGTCCGGGACGTCGACGAGACCGAGCTGGGCTTCATCCACGTGCACCGCTACCCGGTCGCCGACGCCTCGGTGGAGGCCGACATCCGGCAGCGGCTGGCCGCGGCGCTGACCAGCGGGCAACTCCCCGACGAGCGGACCGCCGCGCTCGCCACGCTGGTGGCGGTGCTGCGGATGGAACCGGCCCTCCGGCTCAGCGGCAGCGCCGCCGACGAGGCCGGCAAGCGGCTGGCGGAGATCGCCACCGGCGCCGGCTTCTCCGGCACCGTGAGCCTGGACGACTCCGTGGTCCGCCCCTCGATCAGCCTGGTCATCGCCGCCCTGGCGCAAGCCGTCGACGCCGCCCTGGGCAAACGCCCCTAGCTCCCGCTCTCCGTCCGGCTGCGGGCGGGGAGCGCGTTCCCCGCCCGCCAGCTTCCGGATCAACGGGGTGCGGAAGCTAGTGGCCGAGGGTGCTGGCGATCTCGGTGCGGAGGGTGGTGACGGCCTGCTGCGCGCGGGCGCGGGCGGCCGGGACGTCACCGTCGGAGACCGGCTCCACCACCTCGAGGTACGCCTTCAGCTTCGGCTCGGTGCCGGACGGGCGGATCACCACCCGGGCGGTGTCGGTGCGCAGGATCACCACGTCCGCGCCGGGCAGCAGGTCGACGACCTCGGTCACCGGGTGCCCGAGCAGCGTCTGCGGGGTGGCGGCCCGGACCCGGGCCATCATCTCGGCGATCATCCGCAGGTCCGCCACCCGCACCGAGAGCTGGTCGGTGTGGTGCACCCCGAACTCGGCGGCCAGCTCGTCCAGCCGGTCGGTGAGCGTCCGGCCCTGCGCCTTGAGGCCGGCGGCCAGCTCGGCGACGGTCAGCGCGGCGGTGATGCCGTCCTTGTCCCGGACGTGCTCCGGGGCGACGCAGTAGCCGAGCGCCTCCTCGTAGCCGAAGGCCAGCGGCGCGGTCCCGCCGCCGGCCCGGACGATCCACTTGAACCCGGTCAGCGTCTCGTCGTACGGCACGCCCCGCACCGCGGAGATCGCCCGCAGCAGCGACGACGACACGATGGTGGTGGCGTACAGGCCGGTCACGCCGCGGCGCATCAGGTGGTCGGCGAGGAGCGCCCCCACCTCGTCGCCGCGCAGCATCCGCCAGCCGGCGCCGTCCGGCACGGCCACCGCGCAGCGGTCCGCGTCCGGGTCGTTGGCGATGGCGAGGTCCGCGCCGATGGTGTCGGCCAGCGCCACCAGCCGGTCCACCGCGCCGGGCTCCTCCGGGTTGGGGAAGGCGACGGTCGGGAAGGCCGGGTCCGGCTCGGCCTGCTCGGGCACCACCCCCGGCACCGCGAAGCCGGCACGGGCGAAGGCGGCGGTGAGCACCGAGGCGCCCACCCCGTGCAGCGGGGTGTACGCCACCTTCAGGTCGCGCGGACCGGTCGGGTCGACCACCGCGGCGGCCCGCTCCACGTACGCGGCGACCAGGTCGTCGCCGAGCACCTCACCGGCCGGGCCGAGCGGCACCCGCGCCAGCGGGCCGACCGCCCGGATGGCCGCCTCGATGCCGGCGTCGGCCGGCGGCACGATCTGCGCGCCCGCGCCCAGTTCCCCGCCGAGCTGCGCGCCCAGGTAGACCTTGTAGCCGTTGTCCTGCGGCGGATTGTGGCTGGCGGTGACCATCACCCCGGCCACCGCGCCGAGCTGCCGCACCGCGAACGCCAGCACCGGGGTGGGCAGCGGGCGGGGCAGCAGCAGCGCCGGGCGGCCCGCGCCGGTGGCCACCTGAGCGGTGCGCTCGGCGAAGGCGCGCGAGCCGTGCCGGGCGTCGTACCCGATGACCAGCGGGCCCTCGCCGCTCTGGGCGGCGAGCCAGCCGACCAGGCCGGCGGCGGCCTGGGTGACCACGGCGAGGTTCATCCCGTTCGGGCCGGCGCGCAGCGGGCCGCGCAGCCCGGCGGTGCCGAAGGTCAGCGGCCCGGCGAACCGGTCGGCCAGCTCGGGTGCGCTGCCCGGTAGCCCGTCGAGGACGGCCCGCAGCTCGTCGCGGCTGGCCGGGTCGGGGTCGTCGTCGAGCCACCGCCGGGCCTGTTCGCGAAGTTCGTCAAGTTCCTTGGTATCCGCCGCCATTGCCTCTTGATAGCACGACGGCGGATCACCACGGTCCCGCGCCCTGGCTCAGGCACCCCCGCCGAACTTGAACGAGGTCGCCATCGCGTCGAAGATCGGCCGGCTGGCGGCGAAGTCGGCGTCGTTCGCGGTCAGGTAGAACGAGTAGACCTTGCCGCCCTGGACCACCCCGCGCCACACCCCGTGCCGCTTGGTGTCGCCGTCGCCGCAGGTGTATTCGAACTCGGCCGCCGGCTGGCCGGCCAGCGTGGTCTCGGTCATCGCGAGCTGGTCGTACGGCTTGGCGCAGGACTTGCTCTTCTCGCGCAGGTTGCGCGAGGCGAACTCGGCCCAACTGGTCGAACTGCCGGTCCACTTCTCGGCGAGGATGCGGACCTTGCGGCCGTCCTGCCGAGGGTCCACGAAGTCGACGAAGACCCCGCCGGCGTTCCGGTCCCAGCCCTTCGGCACCTGGAGGGTGACGCCCTTGACCGTCTGCTCCTGCATGTCCACCGGCGGTGCGGCCTGCGCCGTCCCGCTGGGCAGCGAGGTCACGATCGGCGGCGGGGCCTTGTCGTCACCGCCGGAGAGGGCGATCACGGCGACCAGCAGCAGCACGGCCACGCCACCGGCCACCCCGAGCTGGACCTTGCGCGGCCAGCCCTTGACGGTGCCGACCAGCCGGCCGCCGAGGCCCTTCGCCGTGCCGAGCGGGCCACCGGCCGGCGCCGCGGCCGGCGTGGCCCACGGCTGGCCGCTGCCCGGCACCGACCACTGGTTGCCGGCGCCGGGGTGCGGCGCGTCCGGCCCGCCGGGCTGGAGCTGCCGGCCGTACACCGGCTGGGTGGCGTCGACGCCGCGGCCGTACACCGGCTGGGTGGCGTCGGCGCCGCGGCCGTACAGCGCCTGGGTGGCGTCCGGCGGGGCGCCGTGCGGCAACTGCTGGGTGGCGTCCGGCGCGATCCGCTGGGTGGCCTCCGGGAGCCCGCCGGCGGGCAGGGCGCCGGTCGGCGTGTGCAGCGGGCCGGCCAGCGCGTCCGCGTTGGTGTCGTCGAACGCGGCACCGCCGGCCCCGCCGGTCGGCCCGGGCCGCTCGCCCCGGCGCAGCGCGGCGAGCCGGTCGGTGAGCGACTCACCGGGCGCGATCATGGCCCGGCCGCCGATCTGCCCGCTCGGCTTCGGCTGCGGGGTGGCGGCGGGCGGCGGCGCGGCGGGCCGCTGCACCGGCACCACGGCGTACGGGTCGGTGACCGAGTTGACCGCAGTGGCGTTGCTGGTCAGCGGGCCGGCGAGCAGCTCGCGGAGCATGCCGCGGGCGGTGTGCACGTCGAGCCGGCGGGCCGGGTCCTTCTCCAGCAGGCCCATCAGCACCCGGGTCAGCGGGCCGCTGCGCTGGGGGGTGGCCGGCGGGTCCTCGACCACGGCGTGCATGGTCTCGATCGGGTCGCCCTTGTCGAACGGCGGACGCCCCTCGACGGCGGTGTAGAGGGTGACGCCGAGCGAGAAGAGGTCGCTGGGCGGGCCGAAGTCCTGGCCCATCGCCCGCTCGGGCGAGATGAAGTGCGGTGAGCCGAGCACCATGCCGGGGGTGGTGAGCTGGACGTCGGTGGGCATCCGGGCCACCCCGAAGTCGGTCAGCACGCACCGGCCGTCGGCGCAGATCAGCACGTTGGCCGGCTTGACGTCGCGGTGCAGCACGCCGATCGCGTGCGCCACCTCCAGGGCGCCGAGCAGCGCGATGCCGATCTTGGCGACCGCCCGGGGCGCGACCGGCCCGTCCTCGATCACCATGTCGGCCAGGCTGCGCGCGTCCAGCAGCTCCATCACGATCCAGGGGCGGCCACCCTCGGTGACCACGTCGTACACCTGGACCACGGCGGGGTGCTGGATCGCCGCGGCGGCGCGGGCCTCCCGCAGGGTCCGCTCGTACATCGCGTCGCGGTCGCTAGGGGCCAGCCCCGGCGGGAGGACGACCTCCTTGACCGCGACGTCGCGGCGCAGCAGCGTGTCGGTGGCACGCCAGACCGTGCCCATGCCGCCGTTGCCCACGGGTGAGCGCAACGAGTAGCGCCCACCGATGGTGGTGCCGGTCGCGGCGCGGCCAGTGGGGGGACTGACTGGTCCGCCGCTCCACGTCGGGATCTGAGTCACAGAAGAGCCACCGGGGGATATCGAGGGGGCTGGGACACAACCCCCCTATATTGCTGGTTCCGGCGGCCGATGCGAAACCCGACGCGGCGGACGTTTACCTACTCGACCGTATGTGGCCAGGTACTCACGTCGGGTCCACGGCCGTCGCGGGCCCGATGTGCGCAATCCCTCATTCATCGATGTGCCGTCGCGTCCTACCATCCGGTGATGAGCGAACGGCGGCAAAGCGAGTCGGGCTTCCCGATCAAGGGCGTGTACACCGCGGCGGACCTGCCCGGGGAGCTGGCGGAGCGGCTCGGTGCCCCCGGCGAGTTCCCGTACACCCGCGGGGTCTACCCGACGATGTACACCTCCCGCCCGTGGACCATGCGGCAGTACGCCGGCTTCGGCACGGCCACCGAGTCCAACGCGCGCTACCACCAGCTGCTGCGCGCCGGCACCATGGGTCTCTCGGTCGCCTTCGACCTGCCCACCCAGATGGGGTACGACTCCGACGACCCGATCGCGCACGGCGAGGTGGGCAAGGTCGGCGTGGCCATCGACTCCATCGACGACATGCGCACGCTGTTCGGCGGCATCCCGCTGGACAAGGTCTCCACCTCGATGACCATCAACGCGCCGGGCTCGGTGCTGCTCCTGCTCTACCAACTGGTCGCCGAGGAGTCCGGGGTGCCGGGCTCGGCGCTCAACGGCACCATCCAGAACGACATCCTCAAGGAGTACATCGCCCGGGGGACGTACATCTTCCCGCCGAAGCCCTCGCTGCGGCTGGTCGCGGACACCTTCGGGTACTGCCGCAAGGAGGTGCCGAAGTGGAACACCATCTCCATCTCCGGCTACCACATGGCCGAGGCCGGCGCGTCGCCCGCGCAGGAGATCGCGTTCACCCTGGCCAACGGCGTGGAGTACGTCCGGGCGGCGCTCGCCGCCGGGCTGGCCGTGGACGACTTCGCCCCCCGGCTGTCGTTCTTCTTCGTGGCCCGCACCACGCTGCTGGAGGAGGTCGCCAAGTTCCGCGCGGCCCGGCGGATCTGGGCCCGGCTGATGCGCGACGAGTTCGGGGCGAAGAACCCGAAGTCGATGATGCTGCGGTTCCACACCCAGACCGCGGGCGTGCAGCTCACCGCGCAGCAGCCGGAGGTGAACCTGGTCCGGGTGGCGGTCCAGGGCCTCGGCGCGGTGCTCGGCGGCACCCAGTCGCTGCACACCAACAGCTTCGACGAGGCGATCGCGCTGCCCACCGAGAAGGCGGCCCGGCTGGCCCTGCGGACCCAGCAGGTGCTGGCGTACGAGACGGACCTGACCGCCACGGTCGACCCGTTCGCCGGCTCGTACGTGGTGGAGGCGATGACCGCCGAGATCGAGGCGGCCACCGACGAGCTGATGCAGCGGGTCTTCGACCACGGGTCGGCGGTGGACGCCATCGAGGCCGGCTTCCAGAAGCGGGAGATCGAGCAGTCCGCGTACCGCATCGCGCAGGAGATCGACTCCGGCGAGCGGGTGGTGGTCGGGCTCAACCGGTTCCAGATCGACGACGAGGAGCCGTACGAGCCGCTGCGGGTGGACCCGACGATCGAGGCGGCCCAGGCGGAGCGGCTGGCGAAGCTGCGTGCCGAGCGGGACTCCGGCGCGGTCGAGCGGGCGCTGGCCGAGCTGCGGGCGGCCGCCGAGGGCGACGCCAACGTGCTCTATCCGATGAAGGAGGCGCTGCGCGCCCGGGCGACCGTCGGCGAGGTCTGCGGCACGCTGCGCGACGTGTGGGGGACGTACCGGCCCAGCGACCGGTTCTGATCCGTCAGCCCGGCGGCCCCGCACCGGCACCCGCGCGTGCCGGCGCGGGGCCGCCGTCGCGTATCCGACCTGGTCAGGCGGGGTTTTTCCGGCGTACAGTCGGTGGTCTCCCGACGCTCGGGCGGGGGCGGTGCGGCACCGGGTGGGGCCTGCCGGGCGACGCGGCCCGGCCCGTTCGACCCGGCCCGGGGGCGTGCGGCCCACGCCGGGGCCGGGGTGCGCGGCCGGTGACTCCGGGTGACGGTGTGGCGCGGACCCGCCGGGCCCCGAGTGGCCGGCCGGAATGCGGGTAAACCGTTCGGGTGACCGGGACGGACAGCGTGTCCGGTCGCACTCCGGACCGGGATGTCACCGTCGGGAGTCGCCCGACCGCCGAGGGTTGTCGGGCAATTGGCCGAGCGCCAGTTAATTGTCGCGACTAATGCGACAATTCGGAACGATGGCCCGGGTTTTGGTGACCGCTGAAACGGTTACGCGTTGTAGGAGGTGGGGGGCAGATGACGGCGTTCGACCGCGATCTACCTGCTGTCCCGCAGATTTTCGAGCCCTCCCACCAGGGCATTCGTGACGCTGCGCGGTCCGATCGCTACCCGAAAGATGTTGCGCAGCGTCACCGGCGGAGGTCTAGGCTGTCTGCTGTTCTCCCTGATGATCCATCCATCTCTAGTGATCGAGAATTCGACGTGACGAGTGCGTTGACGCTGCCGTCGAGCAGCCCACTGGCATCGTCCTGGCCGGAGCCGCCGTCCGGGTCCCAACCCCTGCCCTTCGAGCTGGACCACCTGCTCGCCCTCCGGGTACCCGGGCTGATCGCCACCCGCCGTCACATCCACTCCCACCCGGAACTGTCGGGCGAGGAGTTCGAGACGGCCGCCCTGGTCCACCGGGAGCTCTCCCTCGCCGGGCTCAAGCCGCGCCTGCTGCCCAAGGGCAACGGCGTCATCTGCGACATCGACGGGCGCCCGGACGGCCCGGTGATCGCGCTCCGCGCCGACATCGACGCGCTGCCGCTGAGCGACCCGAAGGACGTGCCGTACCGCTCCACCGTGGACGGCGTCTGCCACGCCTGCGGCCACGACGTGCACACCTCGGTGATGCTCGGCGTCGGCATGCTGCTCGCCCAGCTCGCCGACCTCGGCCAGCTCGACGGCCGGGTCCGGCTCATCTTCCAGCCGGCCGAGGAGATCCTGCCCTGCGGCTCCCTCGAGGTCATCGAGGCCGGCGGCCTCGACGACGTGGTGCAGATCTTCGCCGTGCACTGCGACCCGAACCTGCCGGTCGGCAAGGTCGGCCTGCGGGTCGGCCCGATCACCGCCGCCGCCGACAACGTCACCGTCCGGCTCACCGGCCCGGGCGGCCACACCGCCCGCCCGCACCTCACCGTCGACCTGGTCGACGCGTTGGGCCGGCTGGTCACCGAGGTGCCGACCCTGGTCAGCCGCCGGGTGCCGGCCAACAGCGGGCTGCTGCTGGTGTTCGGCCACGCCTCGGCCGGCACCCGGTACAACGTCATCCCCTCCGAGGCGTGCGCGGCCGGCACCCTGCGGGTGATGGACCGGGACACCTGGGACAAGGCGCCGAAGATCGTGGCTCAGGTGGTCCGCGACGTGCTCGCCCCGACCGGGGCCACGGTCGACCTGGAATACCTGCGCGGCCGGCCGCCGGTCACCAACGACGCCCGCGCCATCGGGGTGCTGACCGCCGCCACCGCGGCCGCGCTCGGTCCCGAGGGGATCGCGGAGACCCCGCAGAGCATGGGCGGCGAGGACTTCTCCTGGTACCTGGAGCACGTGCCCGGCGCGCTCGCCCGCCTCGGCGTCGGCCGGAACGGGCCCAATGTGGACCTGCACCGGGCCTCGTTCGACGTGGACGAGCGCGCCATCCCGGTCGGCGTACGCCTCATGGTGCAGACCGCGTTGCGGGCACTGGCGGCGGCCCGCTAGGCGACGGACCATCCACCGGACCGGCCGGCGTCGGCAGCATCGGCGCCGGCCGGTCCGGGGGCGTCCGGCGTGCCCGCCGGCGCGACCAGCGCAGCAGCAGCACCAGCGGCACCCCGATCACCACCAGGAACGGCAGCAGGGCACCCAGCACGGTGAGCGCGACGCGTACCGCGCCGACGAACGCATCCCACCCGCCGCGCAGCCCGACCAGGAAACCCAGCTCGCTCTTCTCCTCCGGCTCGACGGCCGCCGCGTCGGGGCCGACGAAGGTCACCGTGATGGTGGAGAGCGCCGTGAGGTCGGCCAGCCGGCGCTTCTTCGCCTCCAGCGACGCCAGGTCGGCCTCCCGCCGGCCCACCTCGTTCTCCAGGTTCACCAGGTCGCCGATGGTGCTGGCCTTGGCCAGCAGGTTCCGGGCGCTGGCCACCCGGGCGCGCTGGGTGGCGATCCGGGCGTCCAGGTCGACCGTCTCCTCGGTGACGTCCTGGGTGCGGATCTCGCGTTGCTCCTGCCGGCCCAGCCCGGCCAACTGGTCGATGATTGCGGTGAACCGGTCCGCCGGCACCCGCAGGGTCAGCTCCGCCCGGGCGTCGGCGGAGTCGCTGTCGCGCTGGTCGCCGCCGACGAAGCCGCCCGCCGTACGGACCCGGTCGGTCGCCTCTCGGGCCGCCCGCTCCACATCGGTCACCCGGACCCGCATCGTTCCGGTGTAGATGATGGACCGCTGGTCGACCCGCAGGTCCGCGCCGCCGGCACCGCTCTCGGCCGGTGCCGCCTTGCCCGCGCCGGCCGGCGCGCCGGCGTCGGCGCCGGCGTCCGCGTCCCGGGCGCCGCCCGCGGCCGGCGCGGCCCCGGAATCCGTGGCCGTGCCCCCGCCGTCCGCGCCGCAACCCGCCAGCGCCAGCACCGCGGCCAGCCCCACCGCCGCCAGCAGCGCGCCCCGGCGGCGTGTTCCTCGTACGCTCATCTCCCCGCTCCGATCCTCCGCGGCCCCACCCGGAGCCGATACGTCGGACGTGGCGCGCTACCGCGCCGGTTCCGGCAGACTGCGACGAGGACATCACGATTCGATAATCGAGGAGTCACGATGCAGGTCACCAAGTACGCCCACTCCTGCCTCCGGATCGAGCACGACGGGGGAGTGCTCGTGGTGGACCCCGGTGTCTTCAGTGACACCGCCGCGCTGGACGGGGTGGACGCGGTGCTGATCACGCACGAGCACCCGGACCACGTGAACGTCGAGGCGCTCACCCAGGCGCTGGAGCGCCGCCCGATCCCGGTCCACGGGCCCGCCTCGCTGGTCGGCGTGCTCGGCGACGCCGCCGAGACCCTGACCGTGGTCACGCCCGGCGAGTCGTTCACCGCCGCCGGCGTGCCGGTGCGGGCCTACGGCGGGCAGCACGCCGTCATCCACCCGGACATCCCGGTCGTCCCGAACGTGGGCTACCTGGTCAACGACGTGGTCTACCACCCGGGCGACGCCCTGGTCGTGCCCGAGGACGTCCAGGTGGACACGCTCTTCGCCCCGATCCACGCGCCCTGGAACAAGTTCTCCGAGGTGCTCGACTTCATCCGGGCGGTCGCCCCGCGCCGCGCCTACGCGCTGCACGACGCGCTGCTCAACCACAACGGCCTCGGGGTGCTCGACCGGCAGTACGCCGCGATGTCGAAGACCGACTACCGCCGCCTGGAACCGGGCACCCGGATCGACGCCTGAGCGATGCCCGACCCGTCCCGTGAGCTGATCCGGCGGCTCTACGCCACGCCGCCGGACCGGTTCGTCGCGGCTCGGGACGCCGCGGTCGCCGAGGCCCGCCGCGCCGGTGACCCGAAGACCGCCCGGGAGATCGGCAAGCTGCGCCGGCCCACCGTCGCCGCCTGGCTGGTCAACCTGCTCGCCATCCGCCGCCCGGAACTCGTCGCCGACCTGGGCCAGCTCGCCGAGTCGCTCCGCTCCGCCCAGCGGGAGCTGCGTGGCAGCCGGCTCCGCGAGCTCTCCGCGCAGCGCCGGGCCGTGGTCGGCGCCCTCGTCGCCGAGGTACGCAAGCTGGCCGCCGCCGAACCCGACACCCCGCCGGCCGGCAAGCTGCCGCTGGGCGAGGTCGAGGCGACGCTCAACGCCGCGCTCTCCGACACCGAGGTCGCCGACCAGATCCGTGCCGGCCGGCTGCTCCGCGCCACCCATTACGCCGGCTTCGGCGAGGTGCCCCGGCCACAGCTGCGGCTGGTCACCGGCGGGGTCGAGGAGCCACCCGCACCGGAGCGGGCGGCCGAGCGGGCCGGCGACCGGCGGGCGCGCGACGAACGGGCCGCCGAGCGGGCCGCCCGCGCCGAGCGGGCCAAGCGCCGCCGGGCGCTGGACCGCGAGCTGGCGAAGGCCCGCGAGGACCAGGACCGGGCCGAGCGGGAACTGGCCGGGACGGTCCGCGCCGAGCAGGACGGCGCCGCGACCCTGGACCGGATCGAGACCGAACTGGCCGAGCTGGAACGCCGGCGGGCCGTCGCCGAGCAGGAGTTGAGCCGGGCGAAGCTGGCCCGTCGCGGCGCCGAACGGTCGGTCAGCGCGGCCCGCCGGCGGACCGGCGAGGTCGAGGCCGCAGTGGAGGCGTTGGCGGCCGAAGAGGGGGATGTCGCGGCGGGTGATCCGCAGGCAGACTGACGGTGATGGATGACCATGGTGGACACCCGGCGGTGCGGCGTCGATGACTCCCGAGCAGGTCGCCGCCGCCAGCAAGCCGCTGGTACTGGAGTTGGGGGAGGCGTTCGCGCGCTGTCCGTCGACGCTGCGCCGGGCCCGGCTGCTCGGCATCTCCGGGTGGGCGTTCTACATCACCGGCCGGGCCGGCGCGCTCGGCGACGTCCGCGCCGAGACCGTCGCGGCGGCGCTCGGCTTCATCGCCCCGGACGCGGTCGCCGACGGCTGGGACGCCGCGGCGCGTACCGTCCGGCCGCTGGCGGTGGCCGAGGCGAACCTGGCCGAGTGCTGCCGGTGGGGCGCCGACCGGCTGGGCGACGCCCCCGGGGTGCCCCGCCTGGCCGGCCTGCTGGAGCGTGCCGTCGGCGCGGCCGAGGCCAGCGGGATGCCGCTCTTCGCCGCCTGGCGGGCCATGCCGGTGCCGGACCGCTCCCCGGGGGCCCGGGCCGCGGTCGGGCTGCTGCTGCTGCGGGAACACTTCGCCGGGGCGCACCTGCTCGCGGTCCGGGCCGCCGGGATGACCCCGCTGGAGGCGGTGCTCGCCGGCCCGGAGGGGGAGGCGGGGGCCGCGGCCTGCGGGTGGCCACCTCCGTACCCGCCGGTCGGGCCGCTGGTGCGACGGCGGCTCTGGGCGGAGGCGGTGACCGACCGGCTCGCCTCGGTCGCGTTCCGGGCGCTCGCCCCCGGCGAGGGGGCGGAGCTGCTCAACCTGCTCTCCGCCGCCCGGCTGCACCAACGCGGCCGGCAAAAATGAGCGGCGCCACCGCCGGGCGGACTGCCACTATCGCCGGCGTGACGCTTCCCGCCGGCTGGACCGCCCGCCGCCCCACCCTCGATGACGTGCCCGCGATCCTGGCGGTGGTGCACGCCGCGGACACCTTCGCCGTCGGCTACCCCGACTTCGACGCCGAGGACGTCCGGGACGCCCTGACCGCGCCCTTCGTCGACATGACCCGCGACTCCTGGCTGGTCACCGACCCGGACGGCACCGCGGTGGGCTGGACGATCCTGAGCAACCCCACCGGGGTGGGCCGGGAGTTCGTCGAGGTCTACGTCGATCCGGAGCGCGGCGCCGGGCTGCGCGCCCCGCTGCTGGCCCGACTGCTCGACCGGGTCGCCGAGCGGGCCGCCGAGCGCGGCCTGCCCGCCCTCACCACCCGCACCGCCGTCTTCGCCCCGGAGACCCGCTGGGCGGCGGAGCTGGCCGAGGCGGGCTTCACCCGGATCAAGCGGTACATCCGGATGAGCCGGTCGCTGGCCGACCTGCCCGCCGAGCCGGCGCCCCCGCCCGGGGTGACCATCCGGACCGTGAACGCCGACGACGAGGCCGACCTGCGGCTGTTCCACCGGATCTTCGACACCGCGTTCCGGGACACCCCGGACTACGAGCCGGTCGACTTCGAGCAGTGGCGGTCGCAGCTGCCGTCCTACGGCAAGATCTGGGACGAGTGGTTCCTGGCCGAGGTCGACGGGGCGCCAGCCGGTGCCCTGCAATCCTCCGACCAGGCCCTCGACCAGGATCTGGGCTGGGTCCGGACGCTGTCGGTGCTGCCCGCGTACCGCCGGCGCGGGGTCGGGGCGGCGCTGCTGCGCCGGGCCTTCGCGGTCTACGCGGCCAAGGGCCGGACCGGGGCCGGGCTCGGCGTCGACCTGGCCAACCCGACCACCCCGGTCACCCTCTACCGGTCGGTGGGGCTGGTCGAGACGCGCTGGACCGACATGTACGACCGGAGTGTCCCCGCCCGGACTGTGGGATAGCCGACCCCCGCCGGGGCCGCCGGCCGGCCGGGATCCCGGCCGGAGCAGACTCGGTGGCGTGAGAAATCGGCTAGGCCGACGCGGTGCCCGTGGGGCGGGACCGCAGCTCGGTGACGTAGTCGTCCGGCGCGCCCGCCTTCTCGGCCGCGTTCGCGATCTCCGACAGGTACCACGAGGTCGGCAGGCCACCCTCGTACCCGTCGAAGACGTAGACCCAGGCGGTCACGTCCCCGTCCAGCGTCGAGACCCGGACGGTCAGTCGGCGGTACGTCTCGGCGGTCACGCCCTCGATCTCGTCGAGCTGGGCGGCGTCGTACGGGTGGATGTCGTAGAGCGCCACGAAGACCCGGTCGCCCGGGGACTCGACCACGGTGCTGACCGAGCCTTCCCAGCCGATCACGTCCTCGCCCGCGAAGGTGAGCCGCCACCCCTCCAGCCAGCCGGTATCCACCATCGGCGAATGCGGACAGTAGGCACGCATGCGGGCGGGATCCAGGTTTGAGCCATAGGCGGCGTACAGACGCACGGCGATGACGATAGCCCGGCCGGCCGGTGGGGGAGAATACGACGGTGCGTGTCGAGCGCGATGGGGAGAAGAAAGTCACTGTGAGCACTGACGAGGGGCGAGCGCGGTGAGCGCGAGGAGCGCAGCGGAGCGGAGCCCCGCAGTCGCGAACGAAAGGATGGCTCGGTGAGCGCGAGGAGCGCAGCGGAGCGGAGCCCCGCAGTCGCGAACGAAAGGATGGCCCTGTGAGCCAGATCGTGATCATCGGCGGGGGGCCGGCCGGGTACGAGGCGGCGCTGGTCGCCGCCCAGCTGGACGCTGATGTCACCGTGGTCGAGGCCGAGGGCGCCGGCGGCGCCTGCGTGCTCTCCGACTGCGTCCCGTCGAAGACCTTCATCGCCAGCTCCCAGGTGGTCACCGGCTACCGGGACACCGAGGAGTTCGGGGTGGACTCCGACGGCCTGGAGGCGGTGACCGTCGACGCCCGCGCGGTGCACGAGCGGGTGAAGCGGCTCGCCCTGGCCCAGTCCGCCGACATCCACGACAAGCTGGTCAAGGCCGGCGTCGAGTTCGTGGCCGGGACGGCCCGGCTCGGCGAGGACACGCTCGGTCACACCCACCGGGTGAACGTGACCCCGGCCGGCGGCGGCGCGGAGTACGCGATCGCCGCGTCCACCGTGCTGATCGCCACCGGCGCCACCCCGCGCCAGCTCCCCACCGCCGTGCCGGACGGCGAGCGGATCCTCACCTGGCGCCAGGTGTACGACCTGCCGGAGCTGCCCGAGCACCTGATCGTGGTCGGCTCCGGCGTGACCGGCGCCGAGTTCGCCAGCGCGTACCTGGCGATGGGGGTGCCGGTCACCCTGGTCTCCAGCCGGGACCGGGTCATGCCGCACGAGGACGCCGACGCGGCCTCGGCGATCGAGCGGGTGTTCCGCAACCGGGGCATGACCATCCTGAACAACTCCCGGGCCGAGGCGGTGCGCCGGGTCGGCGACGGCGTCGAGGTGGTGCTCGGCGACGGCCGGGTGGTGGCCGGCTCGCACGCGCTGATCGCGGTCGGCTCGATTCCCAACACCGCCAACCTGGGCCTCGCCGAGTACGGCGTCGAGCTGGCCCGGGGCGGTTACGTCACGGTCGACCGGGTCTCCCGCACCAACGTCCCCGGCATCTACGCGGCCGGCGACTGCACCGGGGTGCTGCCGCTGGCCAGCGTCGCCGCCATGCAGGGGCGGATCGCCATGTGGCACGCGCTCGGCGAGGCGGTCCGTCCGCTGCGGCTGCGTACCGTCGCGGCGAACGTCTTCACCGACCCGGAGCTGGCCACCGTCGGCGTCTCGCAGGACGAGGTGGACGCCGGCAAGGTCCCGGCCCGCCAGGTGATGCTGCCGCTGTCCGGCAACGCCCGGGCGAAGATGGACGACCTGGCCGACGGCTTCGTGAAGCTCTTCTGCCGGCCGGCCAGCGGCCAGGTGATCGGCGGCGTGGTGGTGGCGCCGAAGGCCAGCGAGCTGATCCTGCCGATCACCATGGCGGTGGAGAACAACCTCACCGTCAACGAGCTGGCCCAGACCATCACCATCTACCCGTCGCTGTCGGGTTCGATCACCGAGGCCGCCCGCCAGCTCATGCTGCACGAGCTGGAGTGAGGTCGCGCCCGCGCGGCGCGGTGCCGGCCGGGCTGGGCTGCTCCCCGACCCGGGGCGCCGCCGGCGCGCCGCCCCCGCGCCGCACCAGCGTGGCCGCGACGACCGCGAGCAGGGCCACCTCGGCCAGCACGAGCAGGCGTTCGGCGAGACCGATCAGGACCCGGTCGCCGGGGTAGGCGGACCAGATCATGGCGGCGGCGAGCAGCAGGCTGGTGACGGTGAGCCCGCGCAGCCAGCCGGCGGCCCCGCCGCCGAGCCGCCGGGCGAGCAGCCAGCCGGCCAGCGGCAGGGCGAGGAAGGCCACCACCGACGCGTACCGGTGCACGTAGGCGGCGGTGTCCATGGGCAGGCCGGGCTCGTTGGTGGGTATCACGGCGGCGGCCACCAGACCGGCCGACCACGCCGCGAGCAGGGCCAGCGCCGGCCGCGCCACGCCGGTCCGGCGCAGGCTCGGCAGGAGTACGACGGTGGCCCCGGCGAGCAGCGCCATGGCCACGTCGATGACCCCGCCCCGGTCCGAGACGGCGTAGTCGCTGACGGTCAACGACCAGGGGTTCAGGTCGTCGTTCACCTCGAGGTGACCGATCACCGCGAGCACCGCCGCCAGGGCGATCCCGCCGAGGGCCAACAGCCCGATCGTCCGGTTTTCACGCATGCCTCAGCCTGTCGCCGCCGGCACCCGAAACGGATCCGGGCCGGCCACCCACTTCCATCCCCGGGTCGCCCCCTAGAGGCCCGGGCGCGGGCGCGGTCAGGCGACGTTCAACTGGATGTTCCCGATCCGGGCGACGATGTCGAGGTGACCACCGAGGCCGGTCACGTAGGCCCGGAGTGTCTCGAGGCTCGTGCTCTCCCCGTTTTCAATCTGACTGATCCTGGCCTGGGTCAGGCCCGCGGCCTCAGCGAGCTGGATCTGCGTCATACCCAACTGCTTCCGGATCTCCGCGAGCTGAGCGCCGCTGACCGAGGCGAGCATCTGCTCCCGCATCCGCCCACGCCGAGCCACCCGATCAGGGGCGTCCCAGGCAGGGTCGATCTGCCTGGCCTTCGCCTTGACGTCCTGCCAGTTCTCTCCACCGGTCATGGCTGCGTTTCCTTGAGGCTGATCAGGTGCTCCTGGAACCGTTCGTCCGCCAAGGGTATGGCCGTCAGGTACCAGCTCTGCCACTGGCCCGACTTGTCCCCGGCAACCAGGAAGACGGCTTCCCGAAGGGGATCGAACGCGAAGATCATCCGTACCTCCGTCGAGCCGGTTGAACCGGGCCGCAGTTCCTTCATGTGATGGAAGCCGCTGCCCTTCAGGCGATCGACCAGTGGTCGACCGAGCGATGGACCGTGCTGCGCCAGTAGGTCGATTGCCTCACTGACCAGGTCCGCTGTGGTGGGGTCGGTGCTACAGAGGTCCAGAAACCACGACTCGACCTCGGGGTGCAGCCTTACCTCCCACATGCCGTCAATATAAGGTCAGCTTATATTGTTCAGGTCGATGACGCGCCGGCAAGTCGAAAGTCCGGTCAGTCGGCCGGGACCTCGACCGGGGTCTCGGTACGGGCGTTGCGGGCGCTGATCGCGGTCATCGCCCAGCCGGCCGCCGCGAACCCGGCCGCCGCGACGCCGCCGATCAGCAGCAGCCGCCACGCCGAGTGGGTCAACGCCGCCCCGCCGAGATGGCCGACCAGCGTGCCGTAGCTGGCCCAGGACAGGGCGGCGGCCGCCTCGTAGGGCAGGAAGAGCCGGTACGGGTAGCGGCTGCGCCCGGCCGAGAAGCAGGCCGCCATCCGGCCGCCCGGTACGAAGCGGCAGAGGAGGATGACCAGCGGTCCCGGTTCGCGTAGGCCCCGGGTGACCCGGGCGGCGGCGCGGCGGGCCCGGCCGACCCGCGCCCCCGGCCGGGGCGGCCGGCGATCCGGCGCGCGCCGGCCCAGCAGGTAGCAGGCGACGTCACCGGCGAAGACGCCGAGCGCGCCGACCAGGATGGTGAGCGGCAGGCTCAGGCCGCCGTACACGGTCAGCGCACCGCTGGTGATCATCACGAGCTGGGTAGGCACGACCGGCACGAACGCGTCGGCGATCAGCAACGCCAGCAGCACGGCGTACGCCCAGGTGGGCGACGCCATCTCAGAGATGAGTTGGGCCATGACCGCCACCTCGCCGGATCCCCCCGTTCGACTTCACTGAGCCTGACGGCATGTCCGGCGTCACCGCGGACAGGCCCGCCCCGCGGTGACCGCCGACACCCCTCGGCCACCTGGTCAGGACGACCCGGGGCGGCCGGACGTGACCGCCCGGCGGGACGCCGAGGGGCGGCGGGACGGCCGTTCCCGGCGTACCGTTGTCGGCGCGCGACCCCGCGGGCGTCGGGCCCCCCGTTCCTGACGGCCGGGTCGCCGCGGGTCGCCGGCAGGTCCCGTGCCGGCGACCCGCCCCTACCTCCCGAATTCCAGCTGCGCGAGCCGAGCCGGCGCGCGTACCGTCGTCGCATGCGCAGCGCGGTGGTGACCACGACGCCGGGAATCCCCGGCGCGCCGCACTGACGTAACCGTCGACGAGGCCCCGGGGCGAACCGCCCCGGGGCCTCGCGGCGTTCCGGACCAGGTCGCCTCCGGGTCGTACCCGATCAAGGAGAGCGACATGATCGACCACCGCAGGCTCGGCCGGGAGCTGGAGCTGTTCGTCTCGGACCCGCTGGCGGGCGCCGGGCTGCCGATCTGGCTGCCGGCGGGCGCCGCCGCCCGGCACGCCGTCGAGGAGTACGTGCGGGACCTGGAGCGCCGGGCCGGCTACCGGCACGTCTACTCGCCGCCGCTGGGCAAACGGGAGCTGTTCGAGCTCTCCGGGCACCTCGGCTATTTCGCCGACGACATGTTCCCGCCGATGCGGCTGAGCGCCGACGACGAGTTCGTGCTCCGCCCGGCGCTCTGCCCGCACCACGCGCTGGTCTTCCGGGCCCGGGGCCGCTCCTACCGGGAGCTGCCGCTGCGGATCGCCGAGATCGGCGGGATGTACCGGGCGGAACGCTCCGGGGTGCTCGGCGGGCTGTCCCGGGTGCGGGCCATCTCGCTCAACGACGCGCACAACTTCTGCGCGCTGGACCAGGTCGGCGACGAGGTGCGCGAGATCCTCCGGCTGATCCGGGAGGCGCACGCCGCGCTCGGCGTCCGGCCGGCCGGGTACCGGCTGTCGCTGCGCGGGCCGGGGGAGAAGTACGCCGGTGACGACGCCCAGTGGGCGCGGGCCGAGGAGTTGCTCCGCGCCGCGCTCGACGGGGCGGCGGTCACCGAGGCGCCCGGTGAGGCGGCCTTCTACGGCCCGAAGATCGACATTCAGATCGTCGACCCGGCCGGCCGGGAGTCCACCATCTCCACCGTCCAGCTCGACTTCGACAAGCCGGAGCGGTTCGACCTGTCGTACACCGGGCCGGACGGCAGCCGGCTGCGGCCGGTGATGGTGCACCGCAGCCTGGTGGGGAGCATGGAACGGCTCTTCGCGTACCTGATCGAGGCGCACGCCGGCGCCTTCCCCGCCTGGTACGCCCCGGTGCAGCTGCTGCTGCTCCCGGTCGACGACGGGCAGGTGGACGCCGCCGACGCGGTGGCCCGTCGGGGCGAGGCGGCCGGGCTGCGGGTGGAGGTCGACCGGGCCGGTTCGCTGGGCGCCCGGATCCGCGACGCGGCCCGCCGCCGGGTGCCGTACCTCGGGGTGGTCGGGGACCGGGAGGCGGCCGACGGGTCGGTCGCCCTGCGCCTGCGGGACGGGCGCCGGCTCGACCCGATGCCGGTCGCGGCCGCGCTGGACCTGATCGGCGCGGTGGTGGCGGCCCGCTCGGCGGACCTGCTCCCGCCCGGCTGAGCGGCGGCTCCCTGGGCCGGCGGGGCCGCCCCCGACCCGCCGGGGCCCGTGGACCGGGGCCGGGCGCCCCGGGGCGCCGCCCGGCGGTCGGCACCCCGGCACCGGCTCCCCGCCGTCGGGGCGGGGGGCCGGTGCCGGGCCGGTGGCGTTCACCTCAGCTCCCGGCCGGCGCCGCCGCCGGTCGGGACCCGCCCGGCCGGGCCGCCGGTACCGGCGCGGCGGCCTCCTCGTCGACCGCCGCGCCGGTGAACTGCGACCGGTACAGCCGGGCGTACGCGCCGTCGGCGGCGAGGAGCTGGTCGTGGGTGCCCTGCTCGACGATCCGGCCCTGCTCCATCATGAGGATCAGGTCGGCGTCCCGGATGGTGGAGAGCCGGTGAGCGATGACGAAGCTGGTCCGGTCCGAGCGCAGCGCCGCCATGGCCCGCTGGAGCAGCACCTCCGTGCGGGTGTCCACCGAGCTGGTCGCCTCGTCGAGGATCAGCAGGGACGGCTCGGCCAGGAACGCCCGGGCGATGGTGATGAGCTGCTTCTCACCGGCGCTGACGTTGCTGCCCTCCTCGTCGATCACGGTGTCGTACCCGTCGGGAAGGCTGCGTACGAAGCGGTCCACGAAGGTGGCCCGGGCCGCGGCGAGGATCTCCTCCTCGGTGGCGTCCGGCCGGCCGTACGCGATGTTGTCCCGGATGGTGCCGCCGAAGAGCCAGGTGTCCTGGAGCACCATGCCGATCCGGCCGCGCAGCTCGTCGCGGCGCAGCGTGGTGATGTCCACCCCGTCCAACGTGATCCGGCCGGCGTCCAGCTCGTAGAAGCGCATGACCAGGTTGACCAGGGTGGTCTTGCCGGCGCCGGTCGGGCCGACGATGGCCACCGTGTGGCCCGGCTCGGCGACCAGGGACAGGTCCTCGATGAGCGGGGTGTCCGGGGTGTACCGGAAGGAGACGTGCTCGAACTCGACGCGGCCGTGCGGTTCGGCGATCCGGGCCGGCTCGGCCGGCTCCGGGCTCTGCTCGTCGGCGTCGAGCACCGCGAAGACCCGCTCGGCCGACGCCACCCCGGACTGGAGCAGGTTGGCCATCGAGGCCACCTGGGTCAGCGGCTGGGTGAACTGGCGGGAGTACTGGATGAAGGCCTGCACGTCACCGAGGCTCATCGAACCCGAGGCGACCCGGAGACCGCCGACCACGGCGATCGCCACGTAGCTGAGGTTCCCGATGAAGAACATCGCCGGCATGATGATCCCGGAGACGAACTGCGCGCCGAAGCTGGCCTGGAACAGCTCGTCGTTCTTGGCCCGGAAGGCGGCCTCCACCTCCTTCTGCCGGCCGAAGACCTTCACCAGCTCGTGCCCGGTGTACGCCTCCTCGATCTGGCCGTTCAGCTCGCCGGTGTGCTTCCACTGGGCGATGAACTTGCGCTGCGAGCGCTTCGCGATCTGGCTGGTGACCACCACCGACAGCGGCACCGCCACGAGGGCCACCAGGGCCAGCAGCGGCGAGATCCAGACCATCATGATGAGTACGCCGACGACCGTGAGCAGCGCGTTGAGCAGTTGGCTCAGCGTCTGCTGGAGGGTCTGCGAGATGTTGTCGATGTCGTTGGTGACCCGGCTGAGCAGCTCACCGCGGGGCTGCCGGTCGAAGTAGGGCAGCGGCAGCCGGTTGAGCTTGTCCTCCACGTCGGCCCGCAGCCGCAGCACGGCCCCCTGCACGACGTCGTTGAGCAGCCAGCCCTGCCCCCACATGAGCACGCTCGCGCCCAGGTAGAGGAGCACCGCCAGGGCCAGCACCGAGCCCAGCCGGTCGAAGTCGATGCCGACGCCGGGCACCACGTCCATCCGGGCCAGCATGTCGGCGAAGTTCTCGTTGCCGGCCGCCCGGGCGGCGGCCGCCGCCTGCTCGACGGTCGTGCCGGCGGGCAGCCGCCGGCCGATCAGCCCGCTGAAGATGATGTCGGTGGCGTGCCCGAGCACCTTGGGCCCGATCACGCTGAGCGTGACGCTGGCCACGGCCAGCGCGACCACCGCGCTGATCCGCGCCCGGTGCGGCCGCAGCCGGGCCAGCAGCCGGCGGGCGGACGGCCCGAAGTTCATCGCCTTCTCGGCGGGCATGCCCATGCTCATGTGTGGCGGGCCGCCGCGCCGGCCGCCGGGTGGCAGCCGCTTCGGCGACTCCTTCTCCTGCACCGCCGTCATGCGGCCACCTCCGCGGTCTGCTGGGACGCCACGATCTCGGCGTACGTGGGACAGGTCTGTACCAGCTCGTCGTGCCGGCCCATCCCGACGATGCCGCCGTCCTCGAGCACGATGATCTGGTCGGCGTCGACGATCGTGGAGACCCGCTGGGCCACGATCACCACCGCCGCGTCCACGGTGACCGGCTTGAGCGCGGCCCGCAGCCGGGCGTCGGTGCCGAGGTCGAGCGCGGAGAACGAGTCGTCGAAGAGGTAGATCTCCGGCTTGCGGACCAGCGCGCGGGCGATGGCCAGCCGCTGCCGCTGCCCGCCGGAGACGTTGGTGCCGCCCTGCGCGATCGGCGCCTCCAGCCCGCCCGGCATCTCCGCCACGAAGTCGCGGGCCTGGGCGATCTCGAGCGCCGCCCAGAGGTCGGCGTCGGTGGCGTCCGGGTTGCCGTAGCGCAGGTTGCTGGCCACCGTGCCGGTGAACAGGTACGGCCGCTGGGGCACCAGCCCGATCCGCCGCCACAGCTCCTCGGCGGCCAGCTCCCGGACGTCCACGCCGTCGACCAGGACCGCGCCGACGGTCGGGTCGACCAGCCGGGGGATCAGGGTGAGCAGGGTGGTCTTGCCCGCGCCGGTGGACCCGATGATCGCGGTGGTGCGGCCGGGCTGGGCCCGGAACGAGATGTCGTGCAGCACCGGGGCGCTGGCGCCCGGGTACTGGAAGCCGACCCCGCGCAACTCCAGTTCGCCGTGGCCGGTCACCTCGGTCACCGGCCGGGCCGGCGGCACCACCGAGGAGTCGGTGTCCAGCACCTCGACGATGCGCTCGGCGCAGACCGCCGCGCGGGGCACCATCATCAGCATGAAGGTGGCCATCATGACCGCCATCAGGATCTGCATCAGGTACTGGAGGAAGGCGGTGAGGGCGCCGATCTCGATCTGACCGGAGTCGACCCGGCCGGCGCCGAACCAGAGCACCGCCACGCTGGAGACGTTGAGCACCAGCATCACGGTGGGGAAGATCAGCACCTGGAGCCGGCCGATCCGCAGGGCGGTCGCGGTCAGGTCGGCGTTCGCGACCCCGAAGCGCTTCGTCTCGTACGGCTCGCGGACGAAGGCGCGGACCACCCGGATGCCGGTGATCTGCTCGCGCAGCACCCGGTTGACCGTGTCGATCCGGGTCTGCATGAGCCGGAAGGCCGGCACCATCCGGCGGGTGAGCAGGCCCAGCGCGACCGCCAGGACCGGCACGCTCACCAGCATCAGCCAGGAGAGCCCGACGTCCTCGCGCAGCGCCATCACCACCCCGCCGACGCTCATGATCGGCGCGGCGACCAGCATCGTGCAGCTGAGCAGCACGAGCATCTGTACCTGCTGGACGTCGTTGGTGTTGCGGGTGATCAGCGAGGGGGCGCCGAAGTGGGCCACCTCGCGGGCGGAGAACCGGTTGACGTGGTGGAAGATCGCGCCCCGCACGTCCCGGCCGAAGCTCATCGCGGTCCGCGCGCCCAGGTAGACGGCGGCGATCGAACAGGCGATCTGGAGCAGGCTGACCAGCAGCATCCAGCCGCCCGTACGCAGGATCTGGTCGGTGTCGCCGAGGGCGACGCCCCGGTCGATGATGTCGGCGTTGAGGCTCGGCAGGTAGAGCGAGGCCAGCGTGCCGACGAACTGGAAGGCCACCACTGCGGCCAGCGGCCCACGGTACGGCCGGAGGTGGGTGCGGAGTAGACGGATCAGCACGGACTGCTCCCCGATGGCGTCTCGGTGGTGGACTCGCTGTCCCGGTTCAACCGGCGAACCTCCCCGTCGGACATGGACGTGATGACTTCGATCAGGAACTCGCGGATCACCGTCTTCTTCGCCGGGTCGGCGTCGACCGAGGTGAACGGGCGGTCGCTGTGGATCAGATCGATGATCGCGAGGGCACGCTCGCGCCCCTTGTCGGTCAGCGTGAGTTGGACGCTGCGCCGGTCGTTCGGGTCCCGCTGGCGGGTGACGAAGCCGTCGCGTTCGAGCGTGTCGACGATGCCGGTGAGGGTAGCCGGCCGGACGAAGCAACGCTCCGCCATTTCCCGGTGACTGCTGTCGCCGGCGCGGAGCAGGACGAGCAGCACCCGCATGCCGGCCGAGGTGAGGCCGTGGTGCTCGGCGAGGTAGCGCCCCCAGTGCTGCTCGACCACGTGGCCGGCGATGGAGAGCAGCCGGCCGAGCGGCGCGTGGTGCAGCGCGTCGGGGAAGCGGACGAGGGGTCCCATGTTCACGGACGCTAGGTTAGCTCCCAGACCGTCAGGGCCCAAACTAATTTCGGAAACCCGTCAGCCGCGGTCGGCGCGGCTCCCCGGCGGCTCGTCCGGCGTGTCGGCGACGTAGTCCCGCATCACCTGGGCCACCTCCCGCAGGAACGCGGCGGTGGCCTCGGCCTGATCGGGGGTGAGCCGGGCGACCGCCCGGTCGACGCCGACCAGCATGGGCCGCAGCGCCTCCAGCACCTCGCCGACCGCGCCCTCGGTCACCTGGAGGCTGAGCCGCCGGCGGTCGTGCGGGTGCGGGGTCCGGGCGATGTGCCCCGCCTGCACCAGCCGATCGACCAGGGCGGTGGCCGAGGCGGACCGGATGCCGAGCCGGTTGCCCAACTCGACCGGGCCCAGCGGCTCGGGGCTGGAGACCAGGTGGTCGATGGCGGCCGCGTCGGTGGCGCCGATGCCCAGCCGGCGGGCCAGCGCGGCCCGGGTGTCCCCGGCGATCCGCAGCACCTCACGGAGCGCCCGGGCGGCCTCGCTGCTCGGCGGCGCGGCCCTTCCGGTTGACGGCAGCCCTTCCACAGGATGAAGCTAGCATCTCGGGTAGCTAGAAAATCTAGCTAACAAGAGGGGGAGCCATGCGCGGCAACGGGCGCGGACGCTGGTTCGGGCTGCTCGCCATCAGCCTCGGCGTAGCGATGATCATCGTGGACGCCACCATCGTGAACGTCGCGGTGCCGCAGATCATCCGGGACCTCGACATCACCTCCACCGACGCGCAGTGGGTGCAGGAGGCGTACACCCTGGTCTTCGCCGCGTTGCTGCTGGTCGCCGGCCGCTTCGCGGACCGGTCCGGGCGGCGGCGGATGTTCCTCGTCGGGGTCACCGTGTTCGTGGTGGCCAGCGTGCTCGCGGCGCTCGCCGGCTCCGGCGAGACGCTGATCGCCTCCCGGGTGCTCCAGGGCATCGGCGGCGCGCTGATGCTGCCCACCTCGCTCTCCCTGCTCAACGCCAACTTCACCGGCCGGGAGAAGGGCATCGCGTTCGCTGTCTGGGGTTCCACGATCGGTGGTGCGGCCGCGCTCGGACCGCTGCTCGGCGGCTGGCTCACCACCACGTACTCCTGGCGCTGGGCGTTCGGCATCAACGTCCCGGTCAGCCTGGCCGTGATCGTGGCGACGCTGGTGCTGGTCGCTGAATCCCGCGACGAGCGGGCCGAGCGTGGCCTGGACCTGATCGGCGCGCTGCTCTCCGTCATCGGCATGACCGGCGTGGTCTTCGCGCTGATCGAGGGCCGCACCTACGGCTGGTGGGAGCGGGAGCGGCCGTTCCACCTGTTCGGGCTGGACTGGACCGCCGGCATCTCGCCGGTGCCGGTGGCCGCGCTGGTGGGGCTCGTCGCGCTCGGGGTCTTCCTGGCCCACCAGGTACGCCGCAACCGGGCCGGCCGCCCCGCGCTGCTCGACCTGTCGCTGTTCGGCATCCGCTCGTTCCGCAACGGCATCCTGGCCGCCGCGATCGTGAGCCTGGGCGAGTTCGGCCTGCTCTTCGCGTTGCCGCTGTGGTTCCAGAACGTGCTCGGCTACAGCGCCTTCCGGACCGGCCTGGCGCTGTTGCCGCTCGCCCTCGGCAGCTTCCTGGCCAGCGGCATGGTCACCCCGTTGGCCCGGCGCTGGGGCGCGCCCCGGGCGGTCCAGCTCGGCGTCGCCGCCGAACTGGTCGGCGTCGCCGGGCTGGGGTTCGTGGTCGCCCCGGACACCCGCTGGTGGGCGCCGCTGGCGTTCCTCTTCGTCTACGGCGCCGGCGTCGGCCTGGCCACCGCGCAGCTCACCGGCGTGTCCCTGTCCGAGGTGCCGGTCCGGCGCAGCGGGCAGGGGTCGGGGTTGCAGAGCACCGCCCGGCAGGTCGGCTCGGCGCTCGGCATCGCGGTGCTCGGCACCGTGCTCTTCGCCGGTCTCGGCGGGCTGCTGGGCGACCGCCTGGCCGACCGGCCGGACCTCAGCCCCGCGCAGCGGGACCAGGTGGTGAGCGCGGTCAAGGAGAGCGCCGGCGCGGCGATCAACGGGCTGGCGGCGGACCCGCGTACCGCGCCGATCGCCGAGGACGCGAAGCGGGCCTTCTCCGACGCCACCCGCTACGCCGCCTTCGCGGCGGCCGGGTTCCTGCTGGTCGGTCTCATCGCCTGCCTGCGGCTGCCGAGGGTACGCACCGAGGAGGCCGGGGACGCATCGGCGGCGGGGACGGAGCCCGCCCGGGTGTGACCCCGGCCGCCCGGGTCATGCGTCGCCCACGGCGACCGCCACCGCGGCGGCCACGAAGACGATCTGGAGCGCGGTGCGCGCGCCCAGCGGGGTCACCGGCCGGCCGGCGAGGGTGAGCCGGCGGCGGGCGGCCGACACGTTCGCCGGGAACATGCCCAGCATCAGCAGCGCCAGCCCGGCCGCCGCCCAGCGCGCGGTGGCCGGTGGCAGCAGGGCGAGCGCGCCGCCCAGCTCCAGCACGCCGGTGAGCGTGACCAGCAGGTCGGGCCGGGGCAGCGCGGGCGGGACCATGGCGATCAGGTCGGCCCGACGGGACGCGAAGTGCGCCACGCCGGTCAGCAGGAACATCAGCGCCAGCCCGACCCGCAGGGCGGGCTGCCACCCGTCCAGCGCGTCCACGCCGAGCAGGCCGGCGACCCGGGCCAGTGCGGTGCCGGTGAGAAGTGCGATGAGGGGTGCCACGACGTGTCCCTTCGACGGGCCGATCTTGTCAACGACAAGATTGCCGCCCACGGCACCATCTTGTCAATGACAAGTTAGGCTGGGGCATGGCCTCGTATCACCACGGCGATCTACGCCGGGTCCTGCTGACCACCGCCGCGGCGGCGATCGCCGAGTCCGGGCCGGCCGCGCTGAGCCTGCGGGACCTGGCCCGCCGGGCCGGCGTCTCGCACGCCGCGCCCGCGCACCACTTCGGTGACAAGGCCGGCCTGCTCACCGCGCTCGCCACGCAGGGCTTCGACCTGCTGGCCGACGCGCTCCGTGCCGCCGACGGGGACCTGCTCGACACCGGCGTGGCCTACGTCGGGTTCGCCGTGCGGCACCGGGCGCACTTCGACGTCATGTTCCGGCCCGAGCTGTACCGGGCCGACGACCCCGAACTGGTGGCCGCCCGCGCCCGTACCGGCGAACTGCTGCGCGGCGGGGTGGCCCGGCACACCGGAGGGCAGCGGGACGCGGACGCGCTGGCCGCCTGGTCGATCGTGCACGGCTTCGCCACCCTCTGGCTCGCCGGCGCGCTGCCGCCCCGGGTCGGCGACGACCCGGAGGCCGCCGCCCGTACCGTGATCGGGCGGCTCTTCGCCTGAGCCGGGCCCCCGGGCGTCACCAGCTCGTCGGCAGCGGCATCCCCTCGGTGTAGCCGGCGGCGCTCTGCACGCCGACCAGGGCGCGCTCGTGGAACTCCTCCAGGCTGCGCGCGCCGGCGTAGGTGAACGCGCTGCGTACCCCGGAGATGATCTCGTCGATCAGGTCCTCCACGCCCGGGCGGGACGGGTCGAGGTACATCCGCGCCGTGGAGATGCCCTCCTCGAAGATCGCCTTCCGGGCCCGGTCGAACGCGCTGTCCTCGGCCGTCCGGGCGCTGACCGCACGGGCCGACGCCATGCCGAAGCTCTCCTTGTAGCGCCGGCCGTCGGCGTCGGTGTACAGGTCGCCGGGGGACTCGTAGGTGCCCGCGAACCAGGAGCCGATCATCACGTTCGAGGCGCCCGCGGCGAGCGCCAGCGCCACGTCCCGCGGATGCCGTACGCCGCCGTCGGCCCAGACGTGCCGGCCGAGCGCGCGCGCCGCCGCGGCGCAGTCGAGGACGGCGGAGAACTGGGGCCGCCCCACGCCGGTCATCATCCGGGTGGTGCACATCGCGCCCGGCCCGACCCCGACCTTGATGATGTCCGCGCCCGCCGCCACCAGGTCGCGTACGCCGTCGGCGGTGACCACGTTGCCGGCCGCCACCGGTACCGCCGGGTCGAGCTTGCGGACCGCCCGCAGCGCGGAGATCATCCGCTCCTGGTGGCCGTGGGCGGTGTCCACCACCAGGGTGTCCACCCCGGCCTCCAGCAGGGCGGCGGCCTTGCCGGTCACGTCGCCGTTGATGCCCACCGCCGCGGCGATCCGCAGCCGCCCCCGGTCGTCCACCGCCGGCGTGTAGAGCGTGGCGCGCAGCGCGCCCTGCCGGGTCAGCACGCCGACCAGCCGCCCCTGCCCGTCCACCACCGGGGCGAGCCGGCGGCGGCCCGCGGAGAGCCGGTCGAAGCCGGTACGCGGGTCCGCGTCCGCCGGCACGGTGTGCAGCTCGGTCGACATGACGTGCCGGAGCTGGGCGAAGCGGTCCACGCCCACGGTGTCCGCCTCGGTGACCACTCCGACCGGCCGGCGCTCGGCGTCCACCACGATCACCGCACCGTGCGAGCGCTTCGGCAGCAGGTGGATCGCGTCGCCGACGGTGTCGGTGGGGCCGAGGGTGATCGCCGTGTCGTGCACCAGGTGGCGCTGCTTCACCCAGGCGACGACGTTGGCCACCACCTCGATCGGGATGTCCTGGGGGATCACCGCGATGGCGCCGCGCCGGGCCACCGTCTCGGCCATCCGCCGCCCGGCCACCGCGGTCATGTTCGCCACCACCAGCGGGATCGTGGTGCCGGTGCCGTCGGCCGTGGCCAGGTCGACGTCGAGCCGGGAGCCCACCTCGGAGCGGTTGGGCGCCATGAAGACGTCGTTGTAGGTCAGGTCGTGCGCGGGGACCGCGCCGTGAAGGAACCGCACCCGGCCATCATTCCTGCTGAGGTCCGCTCCCGCCCCCGCTGGTGGCCCAAACCACCCTCGCCGCCCGGCAACCGGCCCGCCCGGGCCGGTCGTGGGGCAGGACGTCAGGCGATGGTGCAGATGGGTGCGCCGGCGGTGATCACGGCACCGACCTCGGCGGAGAGGCCGCTGACCGTGCCCGCCTTGTGCGCGTGCAGCGGCTGCTCCATCTTCATCGCCTCCAGCACGACGACCAGGTCACCCTCGGCGACGGTGTCCCCGTCCGCCACGGCGATCTTGACGATGGTGCCCTGCATGGGGGAGGTGAGCGCGTCCCCGCTGACCGCGGCGCCGGCCTTGGCGCCCCCGCCCCGGCGGCCCGGCTTCTTCGCGGCGGGCGCGGCGGTGGTCGTACCCGCGCCGAGGCCGGCGGGGAGGACCACCTCCAGCCGCTTGCCGCCGACCTCGACCACGACGGTCTCCCGTTCGGCCGGACCCTCGACGGCGCCGGCGGGGGCGGTGAAGGCCGGCACGGTGTTGTCGAACTCGGTCTCGATCCAGCGGGTGTGCACCCGGAACGGCTCCGCGGTGAACGCCTCGTCCCGGACCACCAGGCGGTGGAACGGCAGCGCCGTGGCCATGCCCTCGACGACCATCTCGTCCAGCGCCCGGCGGGCCCGCTCCAGCGCCTCGGTCCGGGTCTCGCCGACGATGATCACCTTGGCCAGCAGCGAGTCGAAGTTGCCGCCGATCACGTCCCCGGCGGAGACGCCGGTGTCCACCCGGACGCCGGGGCCGCTGGGCAGCCGCAGCGCTGTGATGCTGCCGGGCGCGGGCAGGAAGTTGCGGCCCGGGTCCTCGCCGTTGATCCGGAACTCGATGGCGTGCCCGCGCGGGGTGGGGTCCTCGGTGAAGCGCAGCTTCTCGCCGTCGGCGATCCGGAACTGCTCGCGTACCAGGTCGACGCCGGCGGTCTCCTCGGTGACCGGGTGCTCCACCTGGAGCCGGGTGTTGACCTCGAGGAACGAGATGGTGCCGTCGGCGCCGACCAGGTATTCGACCGTGCCGGCGCCGTGGTAGCCGGCCTCCCGGCAGATCGCCTTGGCGCTGTCGTGGATCTGCCGGCGCTGGGCCTCGGTGAGGAACGGCGCCGGGGCCTCCTCGACCAGCTTCTGGTGCCGGCGCTGCAGCGAGCAGTCCCGGGTGCCGACGACGATCACGTTGCCGTGCTGGTCGGCGAGGACCTGCGCCTCCACGTGGCGGGGCTGGTCCAGGTAGCGCTCGACGAAGCACTCGCCCCGGCCGAACGCGGCGACCGCCTCGCGGGTGGCCGACTCGAACAGGTGCGGGATCTCCTCCATGGTGCGGGCCACCTTGAGGCCGCGCCCGCCGCCGCCGAAGGCCGCCTTGATGGCGACCGGCAGGCCGTGGTCGACCGCGAAGGCCATCACCTCGTCGGCGTTGCCGACCGGGTCCGGGGTGCCGGGGACCAGGGGAGCGCCGGCGCGCTGGGCGATGTGCCGGGCGGTCACCTTGTCGCCCAGGTCGCGGATCGCCTGCGGGGTCGGACCGATCCAGGTCAGCCCGGCGTCGATGACGGCCTGGGCGAAGTCGGCGTTCTCGGAGAGGAACCCGTAGCCGGGGTGCACGGCGTCGGCGCCGGCCTTGCCGGCGACCTCGATCAGCTTGTCGATCCGCAGGTAGCTGTCGGCCGCGGTGTCGCCGCCCAGGGCGTACGCCTCGTCCGCCAGGGTGGCGTGCAGCGCGTCCCGGTCGGAGTCCGCGTACACCGCGACGCTCTGCAGCCCGGCGTCGCGACAGGCGCGGATGACGCGGACGGCGATCTCGCCGCGGTTGGCGATGAGTACCTTGCGCACCTTGGTGCTCCTCCCCGGAGGTCGATAGCCGGGAGTGTATCGGCCCCTCTTGAAGCCCTAACGGTCGCTCAGTGTGGGATGCGGCACTGTCACGCCACGGCCTAGTCAAACTTGTTTATTACGCTTGTCGGGTGTCGGCAACGCGAATGATGATTCTGGGTCTGGTCCGGTGGATGCAGCCGGTGCACGGCTACGACGTACGCCGTGAGCTGCTGAGCTGGAGTGCGGACAAGTGGGCCAACGTGCAGCCGGGATCGATCTATCACGCGCTGCGCAAGCTCACCGACGAAGGGCTGCTCCGCACGGTCTCGGTCGAGCAGGTGGGCGCCCGCCCCGCCCGCACCACGTACGAGGTGACGCCCAAGGGTGACGAGGAGTTCGAGACCCTGCTGCGGGCCCAGTGGTGGCAGTTGCACGAGCCGGCGGACCCGTTCGTGGCGGCCTTCTCGTTCCTGCCCGCGATGCCGCGCGACGAGGCGGCGGCGGCGCTGCGCAACCGGGCCAACCTGATCCGCGCCGGTATCGAGTCGATGCGCGCCTCGTTGGACTCGGACTGGGTGCGCAACCGCAAACCGGTGCACGTGGGGTGGATGTTCGAGCTGTGGCTGGCCCGGGCCGAGGCGGACATGGCCTGGTGCGAGCGGATCGCCGAGCGGATCGAGTCCGGAGTGTCGTACCTGCCCGCTGGAATGGGCCAGACCGAAGGGTGGTCGGGCCGGACGGGCGGCGCGGACCAACCGGAATAATCAACGTTGACTAAGAAAGTTATATCGCGTTAGTGTCACCGGGAACCGTCGGGGAGTGGTGTGTCCTCCTGGCGGACGACCAGCGGCCGGTCCCGTCCGGCCCGGAGGACCAGGAGCAGAGATGATCGAGACCAGGGGACTGCGGAAGTCGTTCCGCTCCCGGGCGGGTCGCGAGACGAAGACCGTGGACGCGGTCCGGGGGGTCGACCTGAAGGTCGCCGAGGGCGAGATCTTCGGCTTCCTCGGCCCCAACGGCGCCGGCAAGACCACCACCCTGCGGATGCTCGCCACCCTCATCGAGCCGGACGGCGGGGAGGCCACCATCGCCGGCGCCGACCTGCGCAAGGACCCGGCCGAGGTGCGCCGCCGGATCGGCTACGTGGCCCAGGGCGGCAGCACCTGGGACGAGTCCACCGCCCGGGAGGAGCTGGTGCTGCACGCCCGGCTCTACGGCATCGGCAAGGCCGAGGCGCACCGCCGCGCCACCCGCGCCCTGGACGCCTTCCAGCTCAGCGAGTACGCCGACCGCAAGTGCAAGACCTACTCCGGCGGCCAGCGCCGGCGGGTGGATATCGCCCTCGGCATCATCCACGAGCCGAAGATCGTCTTCCTGGACGAGCCGACCACCGGCCTCGACCCGCAGAGCCGCGCGCACATGTGGGACGAGATCCGCCGGCTGCGTACCGAGGGGATGACCGTCTTCATCACCACGCACTACCTCGACGAGGCGGACGCGCTCTGCGACCGGATCGCGATCATGGATCACGGCGAGGTGGTCGCGGAGGGCACCCCGGCCGAGCTGAAGCGGGAGATCTCCGGCGAGGTGGTGCTCGTCGGGCTCGACGCCGCCAGCACGCCCCGCGCCGCCGAGCTGCTCGACACCGAGGCGTACGTCACCAAGCTGGAGACCGTCGACGAGGGCGGCCTGCGCCTCTACGTCGACGAGGGCGCCACCGCCATCCCGCAGGTGCTGCGCCGCCTCGACGGCGCCGGGCTGGACCTGCGCTCCGTCGAGCTGCACCGCCCCAGCCTCGACGACGTCTTCCTCACCAAGACCGGCCGCTCGCTGCGCGAGTCCTGACCAACGGGAGCACTCATGAAACTCGCCCGCGACACCTGGCTCATCTTCCAGCGCCAGATCCTGCTGCTGCTACGCAACCCCGTCTGGGTCTTCGTCGGCGTCTTCCAGCCGGTGATGTACCTACTGCTCTTCGCCCCGCTGCTCAAGCCGGCGCTGAACGCGCCCACCCAGGCCGCCGCGTACAAGGTCTTCGTGCCCGGCCTGCTGGTGCTGCTGGCCATCTTCGGCGGCCTGTTCCAGGGCTTCGGCCTGATCGCCGAACTGCGCGCCGGAGTGATCGAGCGGTCCCGGGTCACCCCGGTCAGCCGGCTCGCCCTGCTGCTCGGCCGTTCCCTGCGCGACGTGGTCTCGCTGATTGTCCAGGCGGTCATCATCACCCTGCTGGCGCTCCTGTTCGACCTGCGCGTCAGTCTCGGCTACGTGCTGCTCGCGTACCTGATGCTCGCCCTCATCGCGCTGATGACCTCGGCCGTCTCCTACGGCGTCGCGCTCAAGGTCAAGAGCGAGGACGCGCTCGCCCCGCTGATGAACACCGTGGCCCAGCCGGTGCTGCTGCTCTCCGGCATCCTGCTGCCCCTCATGTACGCGCCCGGCTGGCTCCAGGGCATCGCCACCTGGAACCCGTTCGCCTGGGCGGTCGACGGCACCCGGGCGCTGTTCGCCGGTGACCTGGGCAACGACAAGGTCTGGCAGGGCCTCGGCATCGTCGCGGTGCTCGCCGTCGCCGGGGTGGTCTGGGCCGCCCGCCAGTTCGCCCGCAGCGTCCGCTAGCAGCACAAGAGCTGCCTCTCACCAGGGGCGGGGCGCCGGCCGTCCGCGCGTTGGGTAAGGCCGGTGCCCCGCCTCACCCAGGACAAGACGACCTGGCTGGAACTGGGGCTCTGGAGCTTGTGATGTCCCGGCTTGCGGCAAGGTGCGGCTTCCCGCCCGCGTGATGCCCCGGAATGCCGCATCCCGTCGCCAGCGGGGAGCGGCTCCCGCCGGCGGCGGCGCCGCTCCCGGTCGGGCTCAGTGCACGCGGGCGAGGGTCACTCCGTCGGCGATGGGGAGCATCACCACGTCGACGCGGACATCGGCGAGGATCTCGTCGTTGAACGCGGCGATGGCCCGGTCGTCGGCGTTCTGCGGCGCCAGCACCCGGCCCGCGCGCAGCGTGTTGTCCACCGCGATGACCGCGCCCGGCCGCATCCGCGGCACCAGCTCGTCCCAGTAGATCGGGTAGCCCACCTTGTCCGCGTCGATGAACGCGAAGTCCAGGTAGCGCTCGCGCGGCAGCGCGCGCAGCGTCTCCGCGGCGGGACCGATGCGCAGCTCGATCCGGTCCTGCACCCCGGCCCTGGCCCAGTAGCGCCGGGCCACGCCGGTGTACTCCTCGGAAATGTCGAAGCAGGTCAGCCGGCCGCCCTCGGCGAGCCCCCGGGCGATCGCCAGCGAGGAGAGCCCGGTGAAGGTGCCCACCTCCACCGCCTGCCGGACCCCGAGCAACCGGGTGAGGAAGGTCAGGAACGCGGCCTGCTCCGGCGCGACCTGCATGGTGGCCTGGTCGGGCAGGGCGGCTCGGGTCTCCTCGGCCAGCTCACGGACGATCTCGTCCGGGGCCGAACCGTGGGCCACCAGGTAGGCGTGCAGTTCCGGGGTCAGCGGCAGCGGCTTTGTGCTCATGACCGGAACCTAGCCGAGATGCTCGATCTCCTGGCCCCCCGGCGCGACCTTCGTCCACAGGTCGGTGACGTTGAGGCCCAGCTCGGCCAGCAGGTTGCGCAGCAGCGGGAGGGAAAGGCCGACCACCGTACCGGGGTCGCCCTCGATGCCGGTCAGGAACGGCCCGCCCAGCCCGTCGATGGTGAACGCCCCCGCGACCGCCAGCGGCTCGCCGGTCGCCACGTACGCGGCGATCTCCTCGTCGCTGATGTCCGCGAAGTGCACCCTCGTGGAGGCGACCGCCTCCGCCCGCGCCTCGTGCACCACGTCGATCAGGCAGTGCCCGGTGTGCAGCACCCCGCTGCGACCGCGCATCCGCTGCCACCGCCGGGTAGCCTCCGCCGCGTCGGCCGGCTTGCCGAGAATCTCCCCGTCGAACGCCAGCACCGAGTCGCAGCCGAGCACCAGCGTCCGCTCGTCCGGTGACGGGCGCAGCCGACCCAGCACCGCCTGCGCCTTCAGCCGGGCCAGTTCCAGGCACAGATCCTCGGCCCGGTCGCTGACCACCTGCGACTCGTCGACCCCGCTCACCAGCACGTCGGGTTCAATCCCAGCGGCGTGGAGCAGCTTGCGGCGGGCGGGACTCTGCGAGGCGAGCACGAGGCGCAGCGGTACGGAACTCAGCACGCCTCCGACGCTACCGGCTGACCCGGGGTGGAGGATCATCGGCACGGCGACGCCGCCGCCACACCAGATACCCACCACCGGCGGCGACCAGCACCCCCAACGTCGCCAGTCCGCGTACCGCCGCGCCATCGTCGCCGGCGTCACCGCCCTCGGGCAGGGCCGTCCCGGATGCCGGCGGAGTCACGGCCGACGACTCGAAACCCAGCGGAGGAACGTCCGCCGTGAGCGCGGCGACCAGGTCAATGACGCCGTAGCCGTACTCGTCGTCGCGGCCCGGCGGGCCCTTGTCGATCGCGGTCGCAGTGAGGCGGTGGGCGACCTCCTCGGCGGGGAGGTCGGGGTACTTGGAGCGGATCAGAGCAGCCGCACCCGCAACGATGGCAGTGGCACTAGATGTGCCCGTCCCCTTTGAGTACTTGTCACCACGACCTGTGCTGTAGATGTCGACCGCCGGAGCTGCTACGTCGATTTCTCGACCTACGACTGAGACTGGAGCGTGTCGGCCTGACTGATCACTCCCTCCTACAGCGATAACCCCTTCTTCTGAAGCCGGATAACCGACACCGGAATCCTCTGGTTGATTTCCGGCCGCTGCAACCAAAACGATGTCTGCCGCCAGCGCAGTCCTGACTGCCCTTTGTAGGCGGACGCTCGCTCCTGCGACTGATGACACGCTAATGACGTCGGCGTGATTTGCGGTCGCCCACTCGATTCCGGCGGCGAGTATGTCTGTACTTCCGTCTCGGGTATCGGGTTGGACTCGAACGGGCAGTACCTTCGCTTTCGGGGCGACCCCGAGTGCGCCTTCGTCTTTGTTGCGCCCGTGCGCTGCTATCAGTCCAGCCATTAGTGTTCCATGGCTGGAGGGCTGCTGTTGGCTAGGTTGTTGTGCGCCTACTAGATCAATGCCAGGGAGAAGGCATCCTTCCAGATCTGGATGGCTCGACACGCTCGTGTCCTCCAGAGCTACGACGACACCCTCTCCCTGGCTAATTTGATGGGCCCTCGCCACATCGAGATACTGTATATGCCATTGCATGGCTCGCACTTGACTTGGACCAATCAAGTCATCCCTTGCACTGGCTGTAGCAATCGGCGAGATGGCTGTAGTCAGAGCCGCGGACACCGCCAGGGTGGCACGAAGTATGGCTGTGGTCACCGGTCAAGGCCAATAGCGGGTCCTGGATCAATTTGCCCATCCTCATCTGGAGGACGCATGACGGGAGCCACGCCCTGGTCAACCTCCCAAGGCTGGTCAGGGTCCCACGTTCGAGATCCTTGATCACCTCGAGGGTTGCCTCTCGTCCCTGCTGAGAAATCCCCACTGCCCCTGGGTGTCCCTATGCCAGGGCCCCCGCCGATCGGTGAAGAACCATCATGAGTCATCAGATGAGGAGCACGTCCCGAACCTGGACGAGACCCTGCCGAGCCACTCGGAGCCGTGCCGGCGCCTCCGCCGCCGATTACGCCTCCGATCGGATTAATTCGGCGAGTCGAAGAGCCCTTGCTGGTGAGCTGCCCTCCCCCTCCGGTGGGTGCTCCGCCGATGACTCCTCCGGGCGGGAGCGGGCGAGGGGGAGCCGGTGGTGATCCATTCGCGCCACCCGTTGGCGGCTTTCCAAGCGGGCCATTCTGCCGAGGCCTTAACTCGGCCCTTCCCGGTGCAGGAGGTGCAGCTGAGGGGTGGCGTACGGGCAGCGGGAAGGATGGCCCAGGTGGCTGGCCGGACGGTAGTGGCAGAGTATGGGGTGGGGCTGGGCCAGTGGGTGCCGGAGCCACAATGGGTCCTGCCCCGCCAAGGATTGGTCCTGCTCCCGAGACTGGGCGAGTCTCGGGTAGCACCGGTCTAGCGGTCGTGACATGTCGTCGGGTTGTCGGCGACTCAACTACTGCGGTCACGGGCACGATGGGCGGAATGATTGGCAGGTCCCCTGACACACCCGACGAGCCGCGTTCGTCCGGCTGCCTGGGGATATTTGGCTTCGGTGGTGGTTGGCGGAGCATCACTTGGGCTTGTTGGAGTTCTCCGCTCAGCCCCGCCATCAACCCCCGCGCCCGCCCGTTCAACCGCTCCAGGTCGGCGTCCGTCACCGGAGGCGTGCTCGGCAGGCGGCTGCCGGCCACCGCCTTCGGGTCGGCGAGGATCTCCTCGTACGCCTGCTTCTGCTTCAGCTTGGCGGCGTACTCGTCGTACAGCGGCTTGAGTTCGGCCCGGGCGGCGGCGAGGGCGCGGGTGGCGGCGGCGAGCGCGTCGTAGTTCGCGGCGGCGGCGTCGTGGGTGCGCTGGACCTTGTCGATGAGCTGGTCGAGTTCGGCGAGGTACGCCCGGGCGGCCGCGTTGGTCGCCGGCGGCCACGCCTCGGCGAGGCCGTGCCGGTATTCCCGCAGGCGACTGAGGTGGGCCAGGGCGAGGTCGCAGATTTTGCGCCAGCCGGCGACCTGCTTCCACTGCCCGGTGGTGTCCTGGTCCTGGACGCACGCCCACATGCTGAGCACGTCCATCCGCTGCCAGTCGGTGAGGCCGGAGGTCCGGCCGCTGCCACGCTCGATCATGGCAGCGCCACCGGGCCGTCCTCGGGCGCGGTCGGGTCGCGCAGCGGTGGCACGGGGCGGGGGACCGTTGTGGACGGTGCGGCGAGGGCGCGTTCGACGTCGGCCACCCGGGCCGCCGAGAAAGCGTCGGAGTGCTGGTACTTCGCGGCGATCAGGCCGGCGGCGTCGGCGAGGCGGCCGGTGGCGGGCACCATGCCCCACACCATCTCCACCGCGGCGGTCTGGGTCTCGTGGTGGGCCTGGAGGAACTGGACCAGCTCGACGAAGGCGTCGGCCGGGTTGGGGATCCGCGCCCGCATGTCGTCGGCGATGTACGACAGGTGCGGTGCGTAGTTGCGGGTCACCTCGTCCTGGAGCCGGTCGGCGAACTCCCGTAGCTGCCGGATGTCGGCCTCGATGCCGTCGTAGCCGCGTAGCCAGCCCGCCGGTTCGTTCTCCTCGGGGATCATCGACCCTCCCTGCCTGTCACCGCGCCGTTTCCCTGAGTGAGGTTAGTGGCTCGCGGCGGATCCCGGCAGGGGGCGTACCCCGGGAAGGGTCAGCGGGGGAGGCCGGAGGCGCGCCACGCGCCGGGGCCGGCGACGGGCGTCGCGGCGGCCGGCCGGGCGCTGCGGGCCCAGTGCGAGACGGGCGCCGGCGGGGCCGCGGTCGGCCGGGTCCGCACCATGATCGCGCCGACGAGGGCGGCCAGCTCCTCGGCGGTGGGCACCCCGCGGACGATCCGGAACAGCGGCTCTTCGGCAGACATGAGCTCAGGGTACGCGTCCAGAACTTGACCTTCGCCGCACAGTGGCGTGCCGGCGGTGTGACGGTGGGAGCTGGCGGGTACCGTCTCTGCGATGTCGAACGCGCTTCCCCAACTCGTCGCCGACCGGTACCGGCTTCAATCGCCGCTCGGCCAGGGCGGCATGGGTCGGGTGTGGAAGGCGCGCGACGAGGTCCTGCACCGGGACGTGGCGATCAAGGAACTCGTGCCGCCGCCCAGCCTCACCCCCGAGGAGCGGCGCGAGATGCGGGAACGCTCGCTGCGGGAGGCCCGGGCCATCGCCCGGCTCAACAACGTCAACGTGGTCCGCATCTTCGATGTGCTGCGCACCGACGGCGATCCGTGGATCGTGATGGAGTACGTGCCGTCGAAGTCGCTGCAGGACACCATCGCCGAGGACGGGCCGGTGTCGGCGGCGAAGGCGGTCGAGATCGGCCTCGGGGTGCTGGGCGCGTTGAAGGCCGCCCACAAGGCCGGTGTCATGCACCGCGACGTGAAGCCGGGCAACGTGCTGCTCGGCGACGACGGCCGGGTGGTGCTCACCGACTTCGGTCTGGCGACCATCCCCGGCGACCCGAACGTGACCCGCACCGGCATGGTGTTGGGCTCGCCGGCGTACATCGCGCCGGAGCGGGCGCGGGACGGCACGGCGGGTCCCGAGGCTGACCTCTGGTCGCTGGGCGCGACCCTCTACGCGGCCGTGGAGGGCAAGTCGCCGTACGCCCGGCCGTCGGCGATCGCCACGCTGGCCGCGCTGGCCACCGAGCCGCTGCCGCCGCCGAAGAACGCCGGCCCGCTCAAGCCGGTGCTGCAGGGCCTGCTCCGCAAGGACCCGACCGAGCGGATCACCGCCGACGTGGCGGAGCGCCTGCTCCGCAAGGCCGGCGGGCGGCGCGCGAAGAGCATCTCGCTGCTGGACGGCGTACGCCGGCCGGGGCCGAACGGTCCGCGCGAGCCGCGCCCGCCGCTGGTGCCGGCGCCGCGCCCGGCCGACGGCCGGCCCGCCAGCCCGCCCAGTTTCGTTCCGGGCGCGGCGGCTGCCGCCGGTGCCACGCCCGCCGGCTCGGTCGAGGCGGCCCCGACGGCGAAGGTGACGCCGCCGCCGGCCGGGCCGACCGCCAAGCTCGACCTGCCCGCGAAGCCCGCCGACGGGTCCCCGGTGGACGGTCCGGTCGCGGCCCTGGACGAGACCCGGGTGGACGGCGAACCGGCGGTCGCCGCGGCCGCGGAGCCGCCGCGCCCGCCGCGTAACCCGACCTCGGTGCTGGCCGAGCCGGTCAGTCCCGCGCCGTCGACCGGCCGGGCCGCGGTCGTCCCGGGTACGCGGCCCGAGCGCAACCGGCGCAACCTGATGATCGGCGCGCTGGTCGTGCTCCTGCTGGCCGGCCTCGCGGTGGCGGTGCCGCTGCTCAACCGCGGTGACGGCAACGGCGACGAGGGCCAGTCGGGCGCGGCCACCTCCGGCGCCCCGGCGCCGCCGGCCGCGACCAGCGCCGCACCGACGTCGGCCGCGCCGAGCAGCGCGCCGCCCAGCCCGACGCCGTCGGCCAGCCCGAGCACCGGTGCGGCGGCGCTGCCGTCCGGCTGGACCCTCTACACCGGGCCGATCGGCTTCAAGGTGCCGATCCCGCCGGGCATGAAGGCCCGCGGCGGCCCCGGCAACTCGGTGATCGTCTACGACGTCAGCGGGGGCAAGCGGGAACTGTTCATCCAGTGGACCAACACCCCGAAGAAGGACGCGGTCGCCGACTGGCACGAGCTGGAGCCGGACCGCAAGCGGCTGGTCCGCGACTACCAGTACATCGGCATCAAGGCCTGCGACTGGTACCGCACCTGTGCCGACTGGGACTGGCTGGAGAGCCGGGACGGCGCCCGCATCCACGTCCGCAACCGCGGGGTGGCGACCGCCAGCAACCGCGGCTTCGCGCTGCGCTGGGAGGTCCCGGTGGGCACCTGGGACGAGAACCTGGCGAACTGGCAGGTCATCCTCGCGCACTTCAAGCCGGACCGCGCCAACTGAGCTGGGAATCCCACCGCCGCGAAACTGATTCGCATGGCCTTCCGTGGTACGGGGTACTGGACCCGTGACGACGGAAGGAGGTACGACATGCGTTACCGACACAAGGACACCGGCCCCCGGTTGGCGTTGTGGATGCTGGTCGCGCTCGGGGACATCGTCCTGCTGCTGGTGAGCGCCGGCCTCTCCGCGCCGGTCGCGGCGTTCGGTGTCGTGGCCCTCGTCGTCGCGGGGGTGGCGAGCTGGCGGCTGGCCCGCCGGACCACCCTGACCGGGCGGGGCGCGGTGTCCGTGCCGGTCGCCCCGCGACGCCGGGCCTGACCCGGGCGGATCAGACGACGACGGCGGCAGCCGGACCGAGGTCCCGCTGCCGCCGACCGCTGTGCGGGGTGGATCAGGTGTTGTTCGCCAGGGCGACCAGGCGGGTCCGGTCACCGTTCCAGTAGTTGCGGTCCACGTTGCCGCTGATCCCGGAGACCGAGCCGCTGGAGGTGTACTGCCAGAAGCTCCAGAACGGGGCGCCGGCCGGCAGCGTGCCCACCGAGCTGGACCAGCGGGCGACCCAGAGCGGGTGGTTGGCCCACGGCGCGGTCCAGCTGCCGGTGCACTGGTTCCACCAGCTGGTCGTGGTGTAGATGACCGCGTACCGGGAGGTGCGGGCCTTGTAGCGGCTGAGGAAGTCGCTGATCCAGGTCCGCATGCCCGACGTGGTCTTGCCGTAGCAGTAGCCACCGCTGTACGGGTTCGCCTCCAGGTCGAGGGCGGCCGGCAGGGTACGGCTGTCCGCCGACCAGGCGCCGCCGTTGCTGGCCAGGTAGTCGGCCTGGGCCGCGCCGCCGGAGATGTTCGGCCGGGCGAAGTGGTACGCGCCCCGGATCACGCCGGCGTTGTAGGCGTTCACGTAGTTGGTGTTGAACGCCGAGTCCTTGTAGCTGGTGCCCTCGGTGGCCTTGATGTAGGCGAACTGGATGCCGGCGTTCCGCACGCTGGTCCAGTTGATCGAGCCCTGGTAGTGCGAGACGTCGATGCCGGGGGTGGTCGCGGCGGCGGCCGGTCCGGCCGTGGCGACGAGGGCCGCGGCCGCGGTGGCGGCGACGGTGAGGCCGGTGGCGAGCAGCCGGCGTACGGAGAGTCGGGGACGGGCCATTGATGCCTCCAGGGACGTCAAATGATTGACGCCTATCTTTGGAGGTAACTGCCCTAGATCGCAAGGGGCCTTAAAGAAATTTTCATAGAAGGTTGTCGTGGTGTTGGCGGAATCGCACCGCGAGTTGGCTCAGCGGAGGGCGCCCGGGTCCGGCGACCAGCGGAAGGGCTCGGCGATGCGCAACGTCTCACTGCGGCGCGGCAGTCACCGGCGTTCACCTCCCGATCCGACTGCCGCCCGATCAGTCGCACACCAGGCGAGCCGCTGGCTCCCGAGCGACACCGGTTCGCCGGGTAGGCTCCCGGCTCATGCCCCTCCTCGACGGCCTACGCACGATCTGGGACACGTTGCTGGCCGCGCAGCCCGACCCGCCGCCACTGCTGGTCCTGCTCACCGCCGTGGTCGCGGTCGCGGTGGTCGCCACCCGGCTGCCCTGGCGGATCGCCCGCAACGCGGTGACCATCGCCCACGAGGGCGGCCACGCGCTGGTCGCGCTCCTCACCGGGCGGAAGCTGCGCGGCATCCGGCTGCACTCGGACACCTCCGGCCTGACCCTCTCCGCCGGGCGCCCCACCGGACCCGGCATGATCCTCACCCTGCTCGCCGGCTACGTTGCGCCGGCGCTGCTCGGCCTGGCCGGGGCCTGGCTGCTCGCCGGCAACCGGATCACCCTGCTGCTCTGGCTCGCGGTGGCCCTGCTGCTGGCCATGCTGGTACTGATCCGCAACGTCTTCGGGGTGCTCTCCCTGCTGGTCACCGGCGGTGTGGTGCTCGCCGTGTCGTGGTACGCGTCGCCGCAGGTGCAGGCCGCCTTCGCCTGGACGTCGGTCTGGTTCCTGCTGTTCGGCGGCGTACGCCCGGTGATCGAGCTGCAACGGTTGCGCAGCCGGGGGCGGATGCCGGAGTCCGACGCCGACCAGCTCGCCCGGCTCACCCCGTTCCCGCCGCTCTTCTGGGTGGGCGTGTTCCTGCTGGTCAGCATCGCCGCGCTCGCCGTCGGTGGGCTGCTGCTCACCGGCCCGATCCTCGCCGACGCCGGGTTGACCGGCTGAGCGGCGGATGGCGGGCCCCGGGGCGGCCCGGCGCCGGGCGGGGCAGAATCGGACGGATGCGGTATCTGATCATCGGGGCGGGCGCGGTCGGCGGCACCATCGGCGTACGGCTGGCCGACGCCGGCCGGGACGTCACGCTGGTGGCCCGCGGCGCGCACCTGGACGCGATCCGGGGGCGCGGCCTGACCCTGCGTACGCCCGACGGCCCGCGGACCGGCCGGCTGCCGGCGGTGGCCGGGCCCGGCGACCGGCCGTTGCCCGCCGACACCGTGCTGGTGCTGACCGTCAAGTCGCAGGACACCGGGGCCGCGCTGGCGACCTGGGTGGACACCCCGGTCGAGGGCGGTGGCACGGCGGGTGAGCGGCTGCCGATCGTCCTGGCCCAGAACGGCGTCGCCAACGAACGCGCCGCGCTGCGCCTCTTCGCCCGGGTGCACCCGGTCTGCGTCTGGCTGCCCGCCACCCACCTGGAACCCGGGGTGGTGGTCGCCAACGGGTACCCGCATCCCGGCATGCTGCACCTGGGCCGCTACCCGTCCGGCTCCGACGACACCAGCCGGGCCGTCGCCGCCGACCTGACCGCCGCCGGCTTCGTCGCCCCGGTCCGCGACGACGTGCTGCGCTGGAAGTACGGCAAGCTGCTCGGCAACCTCGGCAACGGCTTGCAGGCGCTGCTCGGCCGGGACATCCCCGCACCGCTGGCCGCCCGGGTACGCGCCGAGGGGGAGGCCGTGCTGGCCGCCGCGGGCATCCCGCACACCACCCCGGACGAGGAGGCGGCCGAGCGGGGCGACCGGGTCCAGCACCGGCCGGTCGACGGCGAGCAGCGGGCCGGCGGCTCGACCTGGCAGAGCCTGGCCCGGGGCGCCGGATCCGCCGAGGCCGACCACCTCAACGGCGAGATCGTGCTGCTCGGCCGGCTGCACGGGGTGCCGACGCCGGCCAACGCCGCCGTGCAGGCCGCCGTCCGCCGGGCCGTGCGCGAGCGGATCGCGGCCGGCGAGTTCCCCCGCGCCGAGCTGGAAAAAATGATCGGCTGAGCGGGCAACCGCACCGGCTCCGCCAGGCGTCTCTCCGGCGACGTGTCACGGGGGAGGTAACAGGGTGCCGGACGTCGAGGGGTTCGACGAGTTCTACCGGGATACCCGGCAGCGGCTGCTCGGCGTCGTCTATGTGCTCACCGGCAACCTGGCCGAGGCCCAGGACGCCGTGCAGGAGGCGTACATCCGGGCCTGGCAGCGCTGGTCGACGGTGAGCCGGTACGACGATCCCGAGGCGTGGGTGCGGGTGGTGGCCAGCCGGATCGCGGTGAGCCGGTGGCGGAGCCTGCGCAGCCGGGCCCGGGCGTACCTGCGGCACGGGGCGGACGAGAGCGTCCCGGCGCCCAGCACCGACACGCTCGAGGTGGTGGCTGCGCTGCGCCGGCTGCCCGAGGAGCAACGCGTCGCCATCGCGCTGTACTACCTGCTCGGCATGCCGGTGGCCGAGGTGGCGCGGGAAACCGACGCACCGGTCGGCACGGTGAAGGCCCGGCTGTCCCGGGGCCGCGCCGCCCTCGCCGGGCTGCTCAAAGTCGTGGATCTGGAGGAGGCCGCCGATGCGTGACGACTTCGTCGACCTGGTGAGTCGGGATCTGCGGGAGGTCCGCTGGCCGGAGCCCGCGGACATCCGGGCCCGCGCCCGGCGCCGCAGCCGGCGTACGGCCGTGGCGGCCGCGATGGCGGTGCTGGCCCTCGCGTCGGCCTCGACCGTCGCGGTGGCCGCCCGTCCCGGCGCGGCGCCCACGTCGGCCGGCCCGCTGAGCCAGCCGGATCCGGTGGGCGGCGAGGTGCCCACGTTCGTGCTGCTGTCCGGGAACGACCTGCCGGTGCGCGCCAACATCGAGCTCGGCGACATCGGCCTCGGCGAGCCGGTGCGGGTCGACCCGCTGCTTGAGACGTGCGCCGCGGAGAACGGGGTGCCGCCGGAGTCAGTGGAGTCGCGCTACTCGCGCTCACGCAATCTGCTGCAGGCATCGTCGGCGGGACGGGACGGCACCGGCGGGATGCCGGTCCTCGCCCAGGACGTGTACCGGATGGGGCGGGCCGGATCCGCTCAGGTCTTCGCCGACCTCGACCGGTATGTGCGGGCCTGCGCCAGCTGGCGGCAGACGACCCCGGCGGAGCGGGACGGGCATCGCGGGACGGTGTCCATCCAGCACAGCTGGCAGGTGACGGCGCGGGACTTCGCCGGCGACCGTTCGGTGCTGCTCCGGCACACGGAGGCGCCCGCGCCGGGCCCACAGCTCGTCCAGCCGACGGCCGGCGAGGATCTCCGCGCGGTCGTGCAGGTCGGGGATCTGGTCACCGTGCTCGCCCCGCAGGGGGGCGTGCGCAACCGGTCCGTACCGCTGGTGGACGGCGATGAGCTCCGTGCCCTCGGCCGCACCGCTGCGGACCGGATGTGCGCCTTCGCCAGCCCACCCTGCTGACGCGCGGAGGCTCGCGCCGAACGGGCGGCGCGGGCCTCGGCGGCATCCGCTACAGCGGGATGTTGCCGTGCTTCTTCGGCGGCAGCGTCTCGCGCTTGCTGCGCAGCACCCGCAGCGCCCGGACGATCTGCACCCGGGTCTCGTGCGGCGGGATCACCGCGTCGACGTAGCCGCGCTCGGCGGCGATGTACGGGTTGGCCAGGGTGTCCTCGTACTCGGCGATCTTCTCGGCCCGGACGGCGGCCGGGTCCTCGGCGTTGGTCAGCTCCGAGCGGTACAGGATGTTCACCGCGCCCTGCGCACCCATCACCGCGATCTGCGCGGTCGGCCAGGCGAAGTTCAGGTCCGCACCGAGGTGCTTGGAGCCCATCACGTCGTACGCGCCGCCGTAGGCCTTGCGGGTGATCACGGTGACCTTCGGGACGGTGGCCTCGGCGTACGCGTAGATGAGCTTCGCGCCGCGGCGGATGATGCCGTCCCACTCCTGCCCGGTGCCGGGCAGGAAGCCGGGCACGTCCACGAAGGTCAGCACCGGGATGTTGAACGCGTCACAGGTCCGCACGAAGCGGGCCGCCTTCTCCGACGCGGCGATGTCCAGCGTGCCCGCGAAGTGCATCGGCTGGTTGGCGACCACACCCACCGGGCGACCCTCCACCCGACCGAAGCCGACCACCAGGTTCTGCGCGTAGAGCGGCTGGACCTCCAGGAACTCGGCGTCGTCGAGGACGTGCTCGATGACCCGGTGGATGTCGTACGGCTGGTTCGCCGAGTCCGGGATCAGCGTGTCCAGGTCCCGGTCCTCGTCGCTGACCTCGAGGTCGGCCGGGGCGTCGAAGGCCGGCGGCTCGTCCAGGTTGTTCGACGGCAGGTACGACAGCAGCGCCTTGACGTACTCGATCGCGTCCTCCTCGTCGGTGCCGAGGTAGTGCGCGTTGCCGCTGCGCGAGTTGTGGGTCCGGGCGCCGCCCAGCTCCTCCATGCCGACGTCCTCGCCGGTGACCGTCTTGATCACGTCGGGGCCGGTGATGAACATGTGCGAGGTCTGGTCGACCATCACGGTGAAGTCGGTGACGGCCGGCGAGTAGACCGCGCCGCCCGCGCACGGCCCCATGATCAGGGAGATCTGCGGGATGACGCCGCTGGCCCGCACGTTGCGGAAGAAGATCTCGCCGTAGAGGCCGAGCGAGGCGACGCCCTCCTGGATCCGCGCGCCGCCCGAGTCGTTGATGCCGACCACCGGGCAGCCGATCTTCATGGCCAGGTCCATCACCTTGACGATCTTCTCGCCGAAGACCTCGCCCAGCGAACCGCCGAAGACCGTGAAGTCCTGCGCGAAGACGCAGACCTGCCGGCCGTCCACGGTGCCGTAGCCGGTCACCACGCCGTCGCCGTACGGGCGGGTCCGCTCCAACCCGAAGTTGGTGGACCGGTGCCGGGCGAACTCGTCCAGCTCGACGAAGGAGCCCTCGTCGAGCAGCATCTCGATCCGCTCCCGGGCGGTCTTCTTGCCCCGCGTGTGCTGCTTCTCGACCGCGCGGGCCGACCCGGCGTGCACCGCCTCGTCGACCCGACGTTCCAGGTCCGCCAGCTTCCCGGCCGTCGTGTGGATGTTGATCCCGGTCTCGGTAGTCACCCAGGGAATATAACGATGGTTCACCAAGGCGCGGCTGTGCAGTGCGCCTCACCGGCTTCCGGCCGACCCGGCCGCCGGCGGGCCGTAGGCTGGCGGGATGCCCGGCTCGCCGTACACCGATCTGGACCGCCCGCCGCTGTCGGCGGCCCGGCTGCGGCGCGCGCTGGTCGCCCCGCACGGGCCCTGGCGCCGCCTGGAGCTGGTCGCCGAGACCGGCTCGACCAACGCCGACGTGGTCGCGGCGGCGCAGGCCGGTGAGGCGGAGGGCCTCGTGGTGGTCGCCGAGCGGCAGACCGCCGGGCGTGGCCGGCGCGGCCGGGTCTGGCAGTCGCCGCCCCGGGCCGGCCTCGCGACCAGCGTCCTGCTCCGGCCCGGCGAGGCCGTCGCCGAGCGCGGCTGGTCACCCGTGCCGCCCCCGGGGTACGGCTGGCTCCCGCTGCTCGCCGGGGTCGCGCTGGTCGAGGCGGTGACCCGGCTGGCCGAGCTGGACGCCCGGCTGAAGTGGCCGAACGACCTGCTGATCGACGGTGCCAAGTGCGCCGGGGTGCTCGCCGAGGCGGTGCCGGGCGGCTCCCCGGCCCAGCCCTCCGCCGTCGTGGTGGGCATCGGCCTGAACGTCACGCTCCGCGCCGACGAACTGCCGGAGAACCCGACCGGGCTGCCGGCCACCTCGCTCCAGCTCGCCGGGGCCGCGGCCACCGATCGGGACCCGCTGCTGCGGGCCCTGCTGCGCGCCCTCGCCGACTGGTACGACCGCTGGCGCGACGCCGGCGGTGACGCGGTGGCCAGCGGCCTGCGGGACGCGTACGTGGCGGCGTGCGCCACGGTCGGCCGCCAGGTCCGGGTGCTCCTGCCGGACGGCGGCGAGGCGCGCGGCACCGCCACCGGGGTGGACGCCGACGGGCAGCTGCTGGTCGACGGCCCGGCCGGGGAGCTGCGCCTCGCCGCCGGCGACGTGCTGCACCTGCGCTGACCCGAGCGGGCCCCGCGCGGTGGCGGGCGGGTCGCCGCCAACACCCGCCGCGCGGCTGATCCGCCGGGATGCGCCGACCGGATACGGTCAGCGCGTCCTGTTCTGCGAGGAGGTTCCCGTGGCGTTCCCTGAAGACGTGCTCACCGAGGACGAGCACGTCGTGTTGCACCTGCATCCGCACTGGAAGGCCCTGATCCGGCCGATCCTGGTGCTGGTGCTCGCCGTCGCGGCGGTGGTCGCCGGCTGGGCCCTGCTGCCCGCGGGTGACGGCGGCACGATCGCGCTCTACGTGATCGCCGCGCTCGGCCTGGTGCTGGTGCTCTGGCTCGGCCTGTGGCCGTTCCTGGTCTGGCGCACCACCCACTACCTCTTCACCAACGAGCGGGTGCTGTTGCAGGAGGGTGTCTTCTCCCGCAACCGGCGGGACCTGCCGCTGACCCGGATCAACGACCACGCCATGCACCAGAAGTTCCTGGAGCGGCTGCTGGGCTGCGGCACGCTGACCATCGAGTCGGCCGGCGAGCGGGGCCAGTCGGTGCTCAACGACGTGCCGGGCGTGGACCGGGTGCAGACGAAGCTCTACGAACTCGTCGAGGCCCACCACGACAAGCACAGCCTCGGCGACGGCGAGATGCGGGAGATCCTTGCCGACATGCGCGACGGCAAACCGCTCCGCGACCCCTCCGCCTGACCGCCCGCCCCGGTTCCGCCGGGCCCGGCCCGCTGGGCCCGGCCCCGGCGGCGCCGGGGCGGCGCGTCAGTGTCGAGGGAGGTGGGGTGGGATGGGTTGGAGTTCGATGGTGAGGTCGGCTTTGAAGGCGCGCCCCAGCGCGTCCGCCGAGGCCGGGCGGCCCTGCGGGGGCGCGTAGTCGCGCCCGCCGGTCCGTTCCGGTCGGCTGCCGGGACGGGGCTCGGTCTCCTCCAACTCGCTGACCGACTCGGCCAGCTCCGCCACCGGGTCCAGCTCGGCCACGTTGTCCCACTCGTCACGCGGGATGCTGTGCCAGGTCTCCTCGGCGTGCTGCGGCACCGGCTGGAAGACGAAGGTCCGGTAGGACCAGAAGCGGAACAGGGTGGCCAGCAGGACGCCGCCGGTCTTCGCGACGTTCAGCATCAGCAGGCTGGTCACGCCGAGGCCGTACTTCGCCGCCGCGAGTACGCCCAGCTCGATCACCAGGCCCGTGGCGTTGAACACGAAAAATAGGACGTACTCCCGCTTAAGCGCCGATTTCGGTCGATCCCGGTACGTCCAGTGCCGGTTCATCAGATATGACGTGATCGTCGCGATGATCGTCGCGATGACGGTCGCCTTGAGTTGGCCGTCGCGGAAAACCGTGAGTGCCAGCGCATTGAACACCGCGTAATTGATGACGGTGTTGATGCCGCCGACGATGCCGAATTTGAGCGCCTCGTGGACGAACTTCTGCCAGCGCTCGGGCAGCAGACGGACAAGAGGCATGCGGAACACCTTAGGGCAGCGGGCAGGGCCGTCTCGGCCCGGCGGGACGGAGTGGGCGGTTGGTCACGCCCCGGGCTTCCGGTCGTGGCTCGGTGCCGGAACGGCGGGTGTTCCCGCCTCGACGAAAACGAACCGCCGGTACGACCAGAATCGGAACAGCGTCCCGAGGCCGGTGCCGACGACGAAGCTGGCGATGTTGTCGGCCAGGGGGGTCTGGAACACCCCCGGCCAGAGGGCGCCCAGCCCGTAGCGGCTGAGGGCGAGGCAGCCCACCGCGATGCCGAGGCCCACCCCGTTGAAGAAGAAGAAGAGGGCGTACTCCCGGGCCGGGTGGGAGCGCTGGCGGTGCCGCCAGGTCCAGAACCGGTTGCCGAGGAACGCGACCGTCGCCGCGACGACCGTGGCGATGGTCTTCGCCGCGACCGGTGGCACGTGCCGGACGCTGGCCAGGTAGTTGAAGAGCGCGAAGTCGATGAGGAAGGCGAGCCCGCCCACGGTGGCGAACTTGCTCATCTCGTGGATCAGGTGGCCGAAGCGGTCGAGCAGCGCGCCGAGCGGACCCCGACGGGTCCGCGGCTGCACCGTTCGGTTCCGGGTCATCGTGGCGGCCACTCGCAGAGAGTACCGGTTTGACGCTCGTGGGAGCGGTAACACCGGCAAGCGGGGACGCGACCGGCGGCCGGCCGTCCGGCGACGGTCGGCGCCCGCCGGGGCGGTCGGCTGCTCATAGTGATCTCCGTGAGCGGAGCGTAACCGGATCCGGCGCAATTGTGGAGCGGATCACGGAATCGTCGTTCGTGACACCGGCGTGCGGTTACCCGCATCGCGCACCTCGCGACCCTCGGCGCTGACGGCGCCCGCGGAAGGTTCTCCGCAAGATTTGCGTGAAACTGCGCGCGAAAGCGGGTAAGAGATCGCGATGCCGCAGCGTGGCCGTACCTTGTGCAGTTCTTCACAACCAGTCCCACTGACTCGCGAGGCAGCCCGGTTTACGCTGAGCCCAATCCCAGGTTTCCACGACGGCGGCGCTCTCGTTCGCCAGTACTCGTGCATCCCATAGATCGGTCAGCGTCGACCACAAGGAGATGTGACATGGTTGCTCCGGCTACTGTTCGGGGTATCGATCAGGCCCCGACGTCCCACCCCAAACTGCTCGCCTGGGTACGTGAGGTCGCGGAACTGACCACCCCCGACCGGGTGGTCTGGGTGGACGGGTCCGACGAGGAGTGGCGTCGCCTCACCGACGAACTCGTCGAGAACGGCACCCTGATCCGACTGAACCCCGAGAAGAAGCCCAACTCGTTCTACGCGCGGACGGACCCGACGGACGTCGCCCGGGTCGAGGAGCGCACCTTCATCTGCTCGGTCGACGAGGCGGACGCCGGCCCCACCAACAACTGGATGGCGCCGGCCGAGATGAAGCGGACGATGACGGAGCTGTACCGCGGCTCCATGCGCGGGCGCACGATGTACGTCATCCCGTTCTGCATGGGTCCCGTCGAGGCGGAGAGCCCGATGTTCGGCGTCGAGATCACCGACAGCCCGTACGTGGTGGCCTCGATGCGGATCATGACCCGGATGGGCGAGAAGGTCCTGGCGGCCATGGGCGACAAGGCCGACTTCGTGCACGCGCTGCACTCGATCGGCGCCCCGCTCGCCCCGGGCCAGCAGGACGTGGCCTGGCCGTGCAACGACACGAAGTACATCTCGCACTTCCCGGAGACCCGGGAGATCTGGTCGTTCGGCTCCGGCTACGGCGGCAACTCGCTGCTCGGCAAGAAGTGCTACTCGCTGCGGATCGCCAGCGTGATGGGGCGCGACGAGGGCTGGCTCGCCGAGCACATGCTGATCCTCAAGATCACCTCGCCGGAGGGCAAGGTCTACCACGTCGCCGGCGCCTTCCCGTCGGCCTGCGGCAAGACCAACCTGGCCATGCTGGAGCCGACCATCCCGGGCTGGAAGGTCGAGACCATCGGCGACGACATCGCCTGGATGCGCTTCGGCTCCGACGGCCGCCTCTACGCGGTCAACCCGGAGTACGGCCTCTTCGGCGTCGCCCCGGGCACCGACTGGAAGACCAACGCCAACGCGATGCGGACGCTGGACCGCGGCAACTCCATCTTCACCAACGTGGCGCTGACCGACGACGGCGACATCTGGTGGGAGGGCATGGGTGAGCCGCCGGCGCACCTGATCGACTGGAAGGGCAACGACTGGACGCCGGAGAGCGACAGCCTCTCCTCGCACGCGAACAGCCGGTTCTGCACCCCGATCACGCAGTGCCCCATCCTCGCCGAGGACTACTACGACCCGAACGGCGTGCCGATCGACGCGATCCTCTTCGGCGGCCGTCGGCGGGACACCATCCCGCTGGTCACCGAGGCGCGGGACTGGGTGCACGGCGTCTACCTGGGCGCCACGCTCTCCTCGGAGACCACCGCCGCCGCGTCCGGCGCGGTCGGCGTGGTGCGCCGCGACCCGATGGCCATGCTGCCGTTCATCGGCTACCACGCCGGCGACTACTTCCGGCACTGGATCGAGATGGGCAAGGGCGCCGACGGCGACGAGGCCAAGCTGCCCAAGATCTACTACGTCAACTGGTTTCGGAAGGACGCGGAGGGCAACTTCCTCTGGCCGGGCTTCGGCGAGAACTCCCGGGTGCTCAAGTGGGTCATCGAGCGGCTCGAGGGGCGGGCCGAGGCGGTCGAGACCCCGATCGGCATGGTCCCGGCCCAGGACGCGCTGGACGTCGAAGGGCTGGACATGACCCCCGAGGACGTCCGGATCGCCCTGAAGGTCGACCCCGAGGAGTGGCGCAAGGAACTGCCGCTGGTCACCGAGTGGTTCGAGAAGTTCGGCGACAAGCTGCCCGGCGTCCTCTGGGCCGAGCTGGACGCGCTGCGCGCCCGGCTCGACGCGGAGCCGCAGAAGTAGAGGTGTGCCGGTTGCCCGCAACGGGCAACATCGGATGCCATGAGGACGGCCGCCGAACCTGTCGAGGTCCGGCGGCCGTCCGCCGTCCGGGCGCTGACCACGCTGCTCGCCGTCACCGCGGCGGCCACCGTCGTGGTCGAGCTGCTCAATTACTGGTACGCCCCGGAGCAGGAGTTCGGGCTCGCCGTACGCACCGGCTGGGCGATGCTCCGCTCCCTCGCCTTCCTGGTGCTGATCGGGCACGTCAAGCGCGGTCGGGTCGCGGCGCGACCGTTCGGGCTGATCCTCGCGGTGACCACGGTCTTCGCGGTGGGACGGCTGGTCGTGCCCCGGTCGGGGGTGCCGCCGCTGCCCGGCCTGCTCGGGTTCGGAGTGCTCACCGCGCTCTGCGTCGCCGTGGTGGTGCTGCTCTACCGGTCCGACGCGGTACGCGGGCACCTGGTCCGGCACCGCAAGGGCCTGGTGATCTCCGGTGGCGTGATCTCCTGGCGGGAGGTCACCCCGAAGCGCCCACCGGTCACCGGCTGGCTGCTCACCGCCCGGGTCGCCGCGTTCACCTACAGCCCGCTGATGCTGGTTCCGGCGCTGATCGCGGCGGGCTCCGTCCTGGACGGCCGGCTCAGCGCCGTACCGGCCGTGCTGTGCTGGTTCGCCGCCGGCATCCTGGTCAGCTACCTGGTCCTCTTCGGCACCGCCTTCCTGCTGCGGGAACGGCCCTGGGCCCGACGGTTCCTGATCGTCGTCACCCTCGGCGTCCTGGCGGTGGACCTGCCGCTCTGCTGGTGGCTCCTCGGCGTGGACGGTCTGGTGCGGGACGGTGCGCCCCTCGTCGCCGCCGCCCTGTTGACCCTCTACTCCCTGCACCGCGCCACCCACCCCCGCCAACCCACCCCGCCACCCCCCGCACCGCCCCGCTGATCGAGAACTTCGCGTCCGTGGCGGCCCGCCGCCCGACGCGAACTCCTTGACCAAGCTGCGGGGGGTGCGGGGTGGGAGTCAGGGTCGGTGGGCGCGGCGGGGGGCGGGGTGCAGGCTCGGGCGGGGAGGATGGAGGGGTGTGGGACGTCATCGTCGTGGGGGCGGGGCCGGCCGGTGCGGCGGCGGCGCTGGGCGCGCGGCGGGCGGGGGCCGAGCGGGTCCTGCTGCTGGACCGGTACGACTTCCCCCGGGACAAGGCCTGCGGCGACGGGATCGCCGCGCACGCGCTGGACGTCCTCGCCGAACTGGGCGTGACCGGGGCGGTCGACGGCTACGCCCCGCTGCCCGCGCTGCGGCTGGCCGGACCCGGCGGCGGGGCGGTGGCCCGGATGCTGCCCCGGCCCGCGTACACGGTGCCCCGGCGGGTGTTCGACGCCCGCCTGGTGGCGGCGGCGGTGGCGGCCGGCGCGGAGCTGCGCCGGCACACCGTACGGCGGGTGGAACAGCACGCCGACCGGGTGGTGCTCGACGGGGACCTGACCGGTCGGGCGGTGGTCGGTGCCGACGGCGCCGGCTCGGTCCTGCGCCGGGCGCTGGGTCACCCGGCGAACCCGGACCGCCACCTCGCGCTCGCCATCCGTGGCTACGCCCCCGCCCTGCCCGGCCCACCCGAGCAGCTCATCGTCACCTCGTCGGCGCACTGGCCGGCGTACGCCTGGTCCTTTCCGATCGGGGACGGCCGGGCGAACGTCGGGTACGGGGAGGTGTTGCGAGGCGAGCCGCTGACCCGGGCCCACCTGCTGGACCGGCTGGCCGACCTGCTGCCGGGCGTCGAGCCGGCCACGGTGACCGACCTGCGCGCGCACCACCTGCCGCTCTCCACCCACCGGCCGACGCCGGGCCGGGGCCGGGTGGTGCTGGCCGGCGACGCGCTCTCGCTGATCAACCCGTTCACCGGCGAGGGGATCTTCTACGCGCTGCGCTCCGGTGCGCTGGCCGGGGCGGCCGCGGCCGGCACCCCCGCCCACGCGGCCCGCCGGTACGCCGAGGCGCTGCGCGACCGGCTCGGCACGCACCTGCGGCACAGCTCGGTCGCGGCCTGGCTGGCCCGCCGGCGGTGGGTGGTCGACGCCGCGGTCCGGGCGGCCCGCCGCGACGAGCGGGTCTACCGGACGGTGGTGGAGCTGGGGCTGGGTGACGGCCGGCTCGACGCCCGCACCCTGGCCCGGATCGGCGCGGGCGTCGCGGCGCGGGATCGGCCACCGCGCCACTGATCTTCAATCCGGGTCGCTACCCTGCAAGGTGATGACTGTGCGGAAACTCCTCTACTCCGTTTACGAGCGCCGGCTCACGGCGAAGCTCGCGGGCAAGCCGGTGCCCCGGCACGTCGGCGTGATGTGCGACGGCAACCGCAGGTGGGCCCGGGAGATGGGCTTCGTCGATCCGAACGACGGGCACCGGATGGGCGCCGAGCGGATCAAGGAGCTGCTGCGCTGGTGCGACGCGGCCGGGGTCGGGCATGTGACGCTCTGGCTGCTCTCCACCGACAACCTGACCCGGCCGGCCGCCGAGCTGGACCCGCTGCTCCAGATCATCGAGGACCTGAGCACCGAGCTGGCCAAGGAGGGCAACCCCTGGCGGCTGCGGATGGTGGGCGCGCTCGACGTGCTGCCGGCACACCACGCCGCCGCGCTCAAGGCCGCCGAGGAGCGCACCCGGGGCCGCAGCGGCGGCGCCCAGGTCAACATCGCCGTCGGGTACGGCGGCCGGCGCGAGATCGCCGACGCGGTCCGCTCGCTGCTGGTGGAACACGCGGCGGCCGGCGGCACGATCGAGGAGCTGGCCAGCTCGATCGACGTCGACCACATCTCCGAGCACCTCTACACCAAGGGCCTGCCCGACCCGGATCTGATCATCCGGACCAGCGGGGAGCAGCGCCTCTCCGGCTTCATGCTCTGGCAGAGCGCCCACTCCGAGTTCTACTTCTGCGAACTCAACTGGCCCGACTTCCGCCGCGTCGACTTCCTCCGCGCCCTCCGCTCCTACGCCACCCGCCAACGCCGCTTCGGCACCTAACTCGAAAATCGACCGTAACTTGACGTGCGGCAGCATCCCGCGTCGCGGAGCGGCGCGGGATGGGTCTTGTTGGGTGGTGCGTTAGGCGGC
>NZ_JBFAJK010000030.1:0-33178 GCF_040655175.1 Micromonospora sp. NPDC050495
ACCCGGGTGCTGGCCTCGTTACGCGGCGCCCGTGATGACGCGCTGGCGCGTGAACGTGCGGAGGCCGACGCCGCACGCTACCGGGTAGCCGAGGCCGAGAGCCGGCTTGAGGCGCTACGACGGGAGCACCGCGCAGCACAGGCACGGCTGGGCCAGCTCGCCGCAGCGCCGAGCAACTATGCCGCGGTACTCGATGACAAGGAGCGACACCTGGACGAGTCCGGCGATCCGCGCCGGGCGCGGCTGCTGGAGTTGGCCGACGAGCGGGGACGGCTCACCGCTGAGATGCACGAGGTGACCGAGGCCAAGCAGGCCGCACGCACCGCGTGGCATGCCCTGGCTGAGGTACGGGACAGGCTCGACAGCGCGTCCGGCTGGTCGACCTACGACACGTTCTTCGGCGGCGGCGCGATCAGCAGCGCGATCAAACACTCCCGATTGGACGAGGCGGCAGAGGCCGCAGCCCGCGCCGACCGTTGCCTCGCCGTGCTGCGAACGGAACTCGCCGAGGTCCCTGGGATGGCGCTGACCGCCCCGCAGTTGGCAGTCGGCGGCCTGACCCGGTTCGTCGACGTCTGGTTCGACAACATCTTCACCGACCTCGCGGTACGAGACCGGATCAAGCAAGCCCAGCAGAACGTCGCCCAGGCCCTGCAACTGGTGCGCGAAGTGCAAGCCCGGCTGGAGCAACGGGCAGCCCACGTGCACGCTAGGCTCGCCGCGATCGACACCGATCGCCGCGATCTCCTCACCCGATAGCAAAGGCTCGGCGCACCCAGCGGATGAGCGTGCAGGTATCAGCATCGCCTCGTAGCGCTGATTGGCGCACTCGTCAGACCTCAGCGGCGGGTGGGATGCTCCACCTCAGTACGGCCCTGCCCGCGACGTCCTTCAGAGTCAGCGAGTGCACCTGTCCAAACGACCTGCCTGCTTTGAATCGCTGAAGTTCGCTCGGTGCCCAGCCGACACGCAGGATCGGGCAGCCGGCTACCTCGATCACTCCGGCGCCGAGCGGATCCTGCCAGCCGGCTCGCCATCCGAACGGCCATCTCCTTGACCGAGATCCCGCGCAGATCCATCAGCGTGGCGAGCACTGAACCGAAAGGGTGCGGCTCGGGCACGCCCGTCGGGGCGGATCCCGGCCCGATGACGATGTCGCCGATCTTCGCCTGGAATCGGATCAGCTGGTCATCGCTGAACCGGACCCGCGCGACGCGGTCGCCGACGCCGAACAGGACGGCGAGGCGGCGTCCGCTCCGTCTCCCGGTGGTTCCGCTGAGGCCGGTCTTGGGTCAAGACGCCCGGGATCGTCAGCGAGCCCGTGCCGGGGCTGTGGCCAGGGCTCGCCGGCCCGCCGGTTCTGGCGCGGTGAGTATCCGGGTGACGGGCGCCGACGCGGCGAACGGCCCGGGCACAACCTCACCTCGGAGGATCCCGCAGAGGTCGGCGCCCAGGTCCAGGTCAGACCCGTCGGGGTTGGTGTAGCCCATCTCGGCTTGGTAGCTGGTCCCGAGGCGCTCCGTGGTCACCGGGGCGACCATGTGGGTGCCGCCCGGGTAAGTCACCTCGACGCGAAGGGTGCCGGCTGCGGTGTCGAGCACCTCGACTCGCACGGGTGATGCACCTGTGATGATGGCCGTGGGTTCCGCGCGGAACGGCTCGGCGCCCTCCGCGTAGAGGTTGCCCTCGATCCAGACCGGGAGGCGCGGCCCGGCCAGCGCGCAGCCGTGCTCGTTCGGGTACTCCTGCGCCGCCGGGTAGGCGTCGTACTGCGAGGTGCCCACCGGGGTGGGCACGAAGGTGGCCTGCCCGGGCACGCCGTCCATGTCGATCGCGCCGGACCAGAAGCTCGCGAGCGTCGGCTCCGACTGCGGTTCGGTGTGCTCGGCGCGCGCGCGGTCGGCGACGAAGACGTTGTTGTAGAACCGGTTGTCTCCACCGAGGATGTTCGACACTCCGTAGACGGCCGTGGAGTGCGGGAAGTGGTACGGGGTGTACCGCTGGTGCTCGGTGCAGTTCGCGATGCGACCGGCGATGTAGTTGTGCACGTAGGCGCCGCCGGTGGACATGTCCTTGACCGCCCACGGGGACAGGAAGAGGTTCGAGTCCACGAGGTACGGGCCGTGGCAGACCTCGACCATGAAGTCTTCGGCGGTGGAGGCGTAGAAGACGTTGCGCCGCACCAAGGTGCCCTGGGCCTGCCAGTCGAGCCACAGGGCTCGGTGCGTGTGATGGATGGTGTTTCCGCTGATCACGGTATCGATCGCGGCATGCAGCTTGATGCCGGCCACCTCGGCGCCGTGCCACTGTCGCTTCACGTGGATGCGGGAGATGTGGTTGTCGCTGATGGTCGAGAACGCCGCCCCCAGGTGCCCGACGATGCCGGCCTGCTCGCAGTCCCGGATCGTGTTGCGGCGCACCGTGTGGGAGCCGACGTGGTCCCGGTCCCACGGGTGCGGCTCGCCCGCGGCGGGCCCGCGCAGGGCGAGCGCCCGCTGGATCACCTCACGCTCGCGTTGTGTGCCGCCCTTGGCGCCCTTCGGCCCTGCGGCCGCCTCGTTCTGCCCGGTGCTGGCCTCTTTGCCCAGCGAGACGCCGACGTTCTTCGAGTCGGTGATGATGTTGTCCTCGATCACCCAGCCCTTCGACCAGTGTGGGCCGATCAGGCCCTCTTGCAGCGCCGTGGGCGGGGCCCACTGCGTGGCGGCCTTCGTGAGGGTGAACCCGCGCACCGTGATGTGGTCGATGCCCGTGGCGGCGGGCCAGAAGACGAACGTGCGCGCGTTGATCTCGATCTTGTGCTCCGCCGGGTCGGCGCCCCCGAAGTTCGCCCAGATCGTGGTGACGTCGTCGCCCACCTCGCAGTACCAGGTCAGCAGCGAGCCCGCCTGGTCGAACGAGTCCACGGTGACCTCGGGGTGCTCGACGCCGGCCATGGTCAGCGACTCGTACAGCGACTTGCCGTCGAGATACACCTCGCCCGTGTGCCAGGTGTTGACCTGGTCGAAGAACCAGTCCCCACCGATGCGCTCGAGGTACGGGTTGCGCGACCCGAACAGGGAGTTCGGCACCGTCGCCACCCAGACCCGGCCCGCCGAGCCCGCGTGCGGATGCCAGTCGGCGATCACCTCAGCACCCGAGATCGTCACCGTCTCGAACAGGCCGTCCGCGCCCAGCGCAGCCTGGTAGGTGATCGGCGCAGCAGCCGTACCGCCGCGCGGCGGGTTCACCCACTCGCGGTACACGCCTTCGTGCACGACGACGGTGTCCCCCGGCTGAGCCAGCGCCGCGGCGGCACCGATCGTGAGCAGGGGGGCCTCCGCGGTTCCGGCGGCGGTGTCGGAACCAGACTTCGCGACGTGCAGCTCCACGCCGGGAACCTCGGCCTCAGGGACAGGGAAAGTAAGAGCGCTGCTGGCCATTGATGATCTCAATTTCTAGAGTTTCTATCGATACCTGGATGTCTGCGTCTGAGTGCGACTACCTTGCGAGACGACGCGAGTTCAATGACGCCAACGGCTTTCTGGGATCCGTGAGAGACGTACGGCTCACTCTGAAGTGCTCGCAGAGCGCCTGACGATCAGAAACTGCCGTCGCCACCCCACCTGGTGCACCACTCGTTCTGCATTTGGAGCCCACCTGAGGGCCGCGGCACCCGACTGGGAAGTTGCGCGGCCAACCGTACGGCGGCCGGCGCGGACCGGGATTCCCGGCATATCTCACTCGATCTGCGTGAGCACCAGTGCCGCGGCAGAGAACGGCTCATCCAGCTCCACGGCTACTAGTTGCTCGGTCAGCTTGACCACGATCTCGCGGTGGGAGTAGAGGTCGCTGACCTCGTACCTCCCCGGTGGCAGAGGAACCTCGATCGGAGTTCGCTCAGCGGCTCCGAACCGGTGGGCTGCGACCAGGATCTGGGCGCCGTCGTTGGACAATCGCCGGACTGCCTGCCACCCTTCGGGGTGCCGATAGCTCCTCACCTTCGGTCCGAACCGGTGACTGACACCGTTCTTGATCACCGGGGCCGCCGACCTGTAGAAGGAGATTGCCCGGGAGACCACGGCCCACTGCTCGTCACTCAGTTCGTGGACCTCGCCCGACAGGCACATCCGGCCGAGCATGGTCGCGGTGAGCGAGTACGCAAGCCGCTGTGGGGAGTCCTGCGTGCGCAGCACTGCCCAGATCTGGCTCTGCCGCGGGAGCAGTGCGCGTTGCACGTTGGCGGCGATGATGGGGATCTCCGCGCACTCGTGGGCGTCCGAGAAGGACGACATGCTTGTGAGGGCCAGCATCGAGGGCTCCAGCCGGTGGCCGCCGGATGCGCAGTTCTCAATCACGAGCTCCGGCATCTCCTCGCGGATCGTCCGGAAGAAGCCCTGGACTGCGGCCATCTGCTGTCGCAACCCCTCACCGAGGGATTCTGCTCCGTCGCACCCGATTCCGATGCTGTTGTTGTAGTCGACTTTGAGATAGCCGAAGCCGTTGGCCTTGAGGAAGTCGATCATCCGCTCTTTGAGGTACCCGATCACGAACGGGTCGCGGAAGTCCCAGAAGCGCCGGTCGCCTACGGTGACGGGGACGCCGTCGCGCTTGAGCAGGTGGTCGGTCAGCGTGAATGACGTGGCCCGGGAGCCGACCGTCTCGAACTCGAACCAGATGCCGGGGATCATCCCGGCGGACCGCACGTGATCGAGCGCCTCGGTCAGCCCGTCGGGGAACGTCCGGCGGTCCAGTTCCCAGTCGCCGTGACCGTTGAACCATTCGCTGCCCTCGGCCTTGTACCAGCCGCTGTCGATGACGAGATATCGGATCCCTTTGCCCGCAAGCCGGTCGACGATCGCCCCAAGGTTCTGCGGCGACGGCGAACCCCAGGTGGTGCAGTATTCGTTGAAGATGACGGGGAGAGCCTCTTCGACCGCGGGCACATCCAGGAAGAGCTGGTGGCGAGCCGTCAACCGGTGGGCGGCGTCGTCCACTCCACCCTGCGTGACGGTCAGGTACGCGACGGGGGTACGGAACTCCTCCCCGGGAGCCACGCTCTTCGTCCAGTGGCCCAGCTCACGATCCGCCAGCCCGCCCGACAGGTTGAGGGCGGCGTCCGTGCGGCCCAGCTCGATCTGCCACGAGGCCGGGTGGGCAATCTGCACGCCCCAGCAGACGCCAGCGCGGCTGTCCTCGACGAACGCCGTCGGGAAGAACCCCTGCACCGGCCAAGATCCGACCTGACCGAAGCGCAGACACCGACCCCAGCTGGCCCAGGCCGGCTCCAGGCCCAGGTCCTCGACGTGGTCAGACACCAGACGCCCCTCGCCCGACCAGGCGCTGCGCAGCCTGTGCAGGATCAGATCGCCGGGGGCGTCGCCCCCGGCGAAGGGCGTCAGACCAGTGAGCGAGAACGACGAGAGCAACTCCAGCGTCACCGTGTCCGGCCCCTCGTTGCGAAGGACAGCAAATGAGTCCAGCGCGGCCTCGCCCGACTGCCACCGCAGATGGTGTTCGACGAGGCACCCTTGGTGCGTGCGCAGGAGGGTCACGACCGTGACACCGGCGTCGGTCGTGACCTCGCGCTGCGACACGAGGGTGAGCGTGGCGACAGTGCCGCCGTTGCGCAACGAACGACCGGCCGAACCGCCCGGGTACGTGTCACCGACGGTCTTGATCTGGACGAGCGAGTCGATGGCAGACGACTTCTCGGCGATCTGGCCTGCCATTGCGGCCGGGAAGAGCATCATTCCCACCGGCCCGTCCGGACCAGACTGCATGTAGCGGGCGATCGTGTCGCCGAGGACGTAGTCCTTCAGGACCTCCACAGCCACTCCTTCCAACGACCGTGTCAATGCCGCCATCGCCGAGCCGACCTTGCGGCGTACGAAGGCCAACGACGGTCTGCCGCACGGCTGTCCGCGCCTACAGTCACCCCTTGACGGAGCCGAGCATCACGCCCGACACGAAGTGCCGCTGCACGAACGGGTAGATGAACAGAATCGGGATGATCGCCAGGATCATCGACACGGCCTGGATGTTGGGGGAGATGGCGGCAGAGGTCGTGCCGGCGGCAGCGGCGCTTTCGGTGGCGGTGGTCGACGCGCCCGCGATGAGGTTGCGCAGGAAGAGCGACAGCGGGAAGAGGTCGCTCTTGTCGAGGTAGAGGAAGGCAGTGAACCAGTCATTCCAGTAGGCGACCGCGTAGAACAGGATCATCGTCGCCAAGATGGCCTTCGACAGCGGCAGCACGATCCGGATGAAGGTGCCGAACGTACCGAGCCCGTCGATCTGGGCGGCTTCCTCAAGCTCCTGAGGGAGATTCTCGAAGAACGACTTCATGACCAGAAGGTTGAAGACGGAGAGCGCTGGGGGCAGCACGACCGCCCAGAGCGTGTTCTTCATCCCGAGCGAGGAGATCAGGACGTAGTTCGGGATGATGCCGCCGTTGAAGAACATGGTGAACACGGCGAGGCCGATGAGGGCGTTTCGTCCGCGCAGATGCCGCTTGGAGATGACGTAGGCGAAGGTGGTGGTGAGCACCATCGCGATAGTGGTCCCCACGACGGTGTAGAGCACGGTGTTGCCGTAACTGGTCCAGAAGCGACCGTCCTGCAACACCGCCTCGTATGTGCGGACATTGAAGCCGACGGGGACTGCGTTGACCAGGCCTGCCTTGATGGCACCGGCGCTGGAGAACGACTGCGCGAGCAGCGTGATGAACGGATAGAGCGTCACCGCGCAGATCACCACCAGAGCCGCCATGTTCAGGACGGTGAACACCTTGTACCCACGCGAGTCGTGCGGGCCTGCCGGCTTCCCGGCATCCGCCGGCTTTGTCGTCGGCAGGGTGTCCGTCATTATCACCACAGGCTTGCTCCCAGCACTCGGCGCGAGATGAAGTTCGCGGACAGCACCATGACCAGGCCGATGCAGGCCTGGAAGAGGCCGATCGCCGCCGCATAGCTGAGGTTGTTGGACAGCAGGCCGACCCGGTACAGGTAGGTCGAGATGACGTCGCCCGTGGCGTAGGTCAGCGGCGTGTACAGCAGCAGGACCTTCTCGAAGCCGACGTTGAGGAACATCCCGATGTTGAGGATCAGCAGCGTGATCATGGTGGGGCGGATGCCGGGGAGGGTGACGTGCCACGTTTGCCGCCACAGGCCGGCGCCGTCGATGCGCGCAGCCTCGTACAGCGAGGAGTCCACGGTGGTGAGGGCGGCGAGATAGAGGATCGTGCCCCAGCCCACCGTCTGCCAGACCTCGGACCCGACATAGATGGTGCGGAACCACTCGGCGCGGGCCAGGAACGAGATCGGGTCGCCGCCCAGCGCCTCGATGATCTGGTTGACGGTGCCCTGCAGCGACAACAACTGCATGAGTATGCCCGCCACGATCACGACCGACAGGAAGTGCGGTAGGTACGTGATCGACTGGACGACCTTTTTGAACTGTCTGACCCGCACCTCGTTGAGCATGAGCGCCAGCACGATCGGCAGCGGGAACGTGAAAAGCAGTGTCAGGCCGCCGAGAATGGCTGTGTTCGAGAAGACGTGCCAGAACGACGGGTCGTTGATGAACAACTTCACATAGCGCAGCCCGACCCAGTACTCGCCGAACATGCTCCCGCCGGGACGGAAGCGCCGGAACGCGATGACGTTGCCTAGCATCGGCGCGTACCGGAACACCAGCAGGAACACGACCGGCAGTACGGCCATCAGGTAGAGCACGCCGTCGCGTCGCAGTGCCACGCTCCATGGCACCTTCTTTGCGGGCGCGCCCCGACGGCGCCGCAAGCGTGAGCTGATGGATCGGGCCGGTGCCGTCCAAGCTCGTGGAGGGCTCGCCGCCTTACCGGCTACCAGAACGTCGTCGGCGCGCTCGTCTGTGATTTCCATGTCCAACCCCTCAAGCGGAGGGTCCGGCGGGGCGCCGGGTGGCGCCCCGCCGGACCGACGAGGTCGAGGCCTCAGCCGTTCTTCTTCTTGAACCGCTCGTAGGCGCCGTTGATCAGATCCAGGTAGCCCTGGAGGTTCTTGCCCTTGAGCTCGTTGACGTAGGCGTCCCACTGGCTCATGGGACGCTCGCCGAGGATGAACTTCAGCGTGTTGGTGTCTACGGTGTCCTTGAGGGGCGTCGCGAGCAGCGCGGCCTGCTCGAGCTCGTCAGCGTTGAGCGGAGCGGGCGGGAAGGGGGCACGCGGCTTGCGCGTCGACAGGACGGAGTTGATGTACTCGACGTATGCGGGCGGGTTGTAGCTCACCTTGAGCGCGCGGGACTCGGTCGAGTCGGACAGGACGTTGTTGGAGTAGCCGAGGTCCGTCCCGATGTCCGTCTTGCCGTTGGGGTTGATGTTGAAGGACTTCAGCGAGTATTCGGGCTTGAGCGTGTACTTGTCACCCGACTTCGTGTAAGTCTGGCCCTCCACGCCCCAGCGCAGCAGGTCACGGGACTCGGCGCTGTAGTACAGCCAGTCCAGGAACTGCAGCATCGAGAGGAAGTGCGGGTCGTTCTTGGCCTTGGCCGTGAGCATGAAGCCGTTCCAGAAGTTGCGCGGCTCGACGATCTGGCCAGCAGGGCCGCCCGGCGGTGCGATCTCGACGACCTGGTACTTGCCCTTCTGCCCGGCCGCATCGAGCGCGGTGGAGAAGTCGTTGACCGTGCCGTTGGAGCCGGACGCGGCGAAGACCTTGCCCTGGGCGAACTTCTCGGTCACGGTGCCTTCACCCTCGTTCTTCTTCGTGAACGACTCGGTGTCGAGCAGACCGTCAGCGGCCAGGCTGTGGAAGTATTCGACCATGGCCTTGTAGCCGGGCGAGGTGGCGGCGTAGATGAACTTGCCGCTCGCCTCGTCGAACTGGGTGCCGTTGCCGAAGCCCCAACCGGCGACGGTGCCGAACGCGTGGGCCGCGTAGTTGAGCATCGACGCACCCTCGAAGCCGTCTGCGAGTGGCTTGGAGTCGGGGTACTTCGCCTTGATCTTCACCAGGGCGTTGCGCAGCTCGTCCCAGGTCTGCGGCACGCCCGCGCCGACCTGCTCGAAGATGTCCTTGCGGATGACGAGCGTGAAGGTCGGGACTGAGACCTCCTGCAGGCCGGGGACCATGTAGTACTTCCCGTCGTCCTGGCGGAGGTTGTTGATCATCTGCTGCAGGTCCCACTGCTGCACGTACTTCTGGAAGTTGGGCATGTACTTCACGTAGTCGCTCATCGGCAGGATGGAGTCGGCGGCCGCGAACTGCTGCTCGTCCCCGGTGTAGACCAGCGGGATGATCTGCGGTGCGTCGCCCGAGCTGATGAGCAGGCTCTGCTTTTGCTTCGCGTCGCTGAACGGGATGTTCGTCAGGTCCAGCGAGACGTTGGTGCGCGTCTTGATCTCGTTGAAGATCTGCCACGAGGGCTTGACCGGGTTCTCCGGCCAGTCGGTCCAGAGCATCGAGAACTTCACCGGCTCGGACGCCTTGAACGTCGTGTCTGCCGCGTAGTTCTTCATGGCTGCGGAGTCAGTGAGGGCCGAGTCGCCCTTGTCCGCGCTGTCCGGCGAGCAGGCAGCCAGGGCGATGAGCACCGCGGCCGCGACGGCCGCGGTGAGCGGCCGCCCGGTCCGGCGCAGGACGCCGGCTCTGAGGTCACGCTTCATGTCTCTCCTTCGAGAAAACTGTCCGGGCGATGTTGGCCGGAAGCTGTGCGGGCCTCAGGTCCGTCACCCCGTCGCGATTCCGTCGCGATTTTAGCGATAAAGTAGAGATGGGATCGCGTGCCGTCAAGACCTGCGCAGGCACCGAGACGTCGATGTCTCGGTCCACATCGCAACGAGCCTCATGCGCCGCACCTTCCAGAACGACGTCCCCGCCGACGGGTTCGCCGACTGCTACCTGCTCGGTAACGGTGCCCTGGGCGCCGCCGTTCACGGTCGCCCGAACACCGAGCGTCTCGACCTCAACCTCGACACGCTCTGGTCCGCGGGGCCGCCGCCCCCGGGGTTTGCTGCGACCCGGGAGACGTGGCGCCGCTGCGTGCGGCCGTGACCGCGGGCGATCATCGGCGAGCCGACGAACTCGCCCGGGCGCTGCAGTCGGACCGCTGGGTGCAGGCGTTCCAGCCCCTCGGATGGATCGAGTGGGAGCCTGATCGGGCCCAGAGCGGCAAGACCTCGGCGGCGTACCGGCGCAGCCTCGACATGTCCGCCGCAGTCGCGGTCACCGACGCCGGCACCGGTGTCCGGCTCGAGACCTTCGTGTCCGCTGTCGACGACGTGCTCGTCGCCCGCGCCGACGGCGCGCCGCTACTGTGCAGCCCGCATCCCGTGCGCACGACGTCGTCTACACAGTCGGAGGCCACGTGGGTGACCATGTCGGGACGTGCACCCGCGAACGTCCTGCCGCACCACGTGCCGGACGCCACGGCAGGCGTCTACGCCGACGACGCTGCCGACGAGGACGGCCTCGTCGACGCCGGCATGAGGTTCGCCCTCGTCGTGGCGTGGGTCCCGGACGAGCGGGGACGGTGACCGTGGTGGCGCCCTAGGTGCGGGATGGTGCCGACCCCGTCACGGGGTCACCGGCCCTCGTCAGCTCGGTGAACGTACTTGCCAGGAAACATTTTATCGATAATATGACGGCGCCCCCGCGGTGTGGCCGGGCGGCCAGCGTATCGCCAGAGGTCGTTGCCGAGCTGGCAGAACGTCGCAAAAGGGAGGATGCATGGTGAGGATGGCGGACGTCGCCCGCGAGGCGGGCGTCTCGGTCATGACCGTGTCGAACGTTCTCAACGAGCGCCTCCCGGTCGGCGAGCCGACCCGTGCCCGTGTCATGGCCGCCGTCGAGGCTCTGGGGTACGAGGTCAACCTGACCGCGCGACACCTACGCGCGGGACGGACCGACACCGTCGCCTTCATCGTGCCCAGCTTCCACGACTACTTCGGGGAGGTCGCCGACAAGATCGCGCCGCTGATCGAGGCCGAGGGCCGGCACCTCGTCCTCGAGCGGACGAGCGGCAGCCCGGAGCATGAGATGGCGGCGCTGAGCGTCGCGCGACTCCAGCTCTACGACGGCGTCCTGCTGTCCGTCGCCGGCCTCGACCGCGACCAGCTGGACCGCGTGCGCACCTCCAAGCCCATCGTGCTGCTCGGCGAGCGTGACGTGCCCGACCGGTTCAACCACGTGCGGCTGGCGAACGAAGAGGGCGCCCGCCTCGCGACGGCGCACATGATCGAGCACGGCTCGCGGCGCATCCTTGCGCTGGGCTGCACGTTCGACACCGCGCACATGATGACGTCGGACCGCCGCATTGGCTGGGAGCGCGCACTTCGCGATGCCGGCCTCGACGTCGACGCACGCTATGTCGTGCCCATCTCCACCTACACGCCGGCGGCCGCACGTGATGCCCTGCTCGACGTCATCGCGTCCGGTCTGCCCTTCGACGGCGTCTTCGCCGTCACCGACGTCATCGCGCTCGGCGCCGTCGCGGCCCTGGCAGAGAGCGGGCTTCGTGTGCCCGTCGACGTCCAGCTCGCCGGGTTCGACAACCTCGACATGGCGAGCTTCGTCCCGCCCGGCCTCACCTCCGTCGATGCGAACCATGAAGGTGTCGCCGAGACCGCGGTGGGTCTGCTGCACCGGCAAATGGCGGGCTGGTCCGGCCCGGCCGAGCACGTCGTCGCGCCCGTCCGTCTCGTGGTGCGTGGCTCCACCCGCGGTGGCGCGTAGGGCCGTGCACTCATGCGCGGAACGCCGCGCGCCCCGCCAGCCCGTTTCGGTCGAAGGAGACCATGTTGTGAGCGCCCCTGCGCGCACTTCCGCCGTGCGCGCCGTCCCCGCATCCCCGATCGCCGGGACGCGGCACCGGCCGCTGCCGATCCCGTCCGTGCGCCTTGTCGGTGGTCCGCTGGCAGCCTGGCAGCAGCGGAACGGCGAGGCCACCATCCCGCACTGCATCGAGCAGCTGGATGTCTCCGGTGTCCTCGACAACTTCCGCCGGCTCCTCGGGGAGTCGGACGCGGAGTTCCGCGGCCTCGTGTTCGCCGACTCCGATCTCTACAAGGTGATCGAGGCCGTCGCGTGGGAGATCGCCCGCACCCGCACGCGCGCGTTCGACTCATGGCTCGACGACGTCATCGCCCTGGTGGCGCGCGTGCAAGAGCCCTCCGGGTACGTGGACACCTGGATTCAGGGCGTCGCACCGGAGAAGAAGTTCGCGGCGCTCGAGTGGACGCACGAGATGTACGTCGCCGGGCACCTCATCCAGGCGGCCGTCGCACTGGTGCGCGCCGCCGGACGCACCGACCTGCTCGACGTCGCCCGCCGTCTCGCCGACCTGCTCGTCGAGCGGTTCGGTCCCGGGGGCGAGGACGGGATCTGCGGACACCCCGAGATCGAGACGGCGCTGGTGGAGCTGTACCGGCTGACGGGGGAGCGCACGTACCTTGACCTCGCATCCAGAATGATCGACCTGCGCGGCCACGGACTGCTGCCCGCCGGGTCGCTCGGAGCCCACTACTTCCAGGACCACCGCCCGGTGCGCGAGTCGACGGCCGCCGTCGGACACGCCGTCCGGCAGCTCTACCTGAACGCCGGCGTGACCGACGTGTTCGTCGAGACCGGCGACGACTCCCTGCTGCGGGCCATGGACGCCCAGTGGAACAGCGCGCACGACCGCAAGATGTACCTCTCGGGCGCGTTCGGGTCCCGCCACCGAGACGAGGCGTTCGGCGACGACTACGAGCTGCCGTCCGAGCGCGCCTACGCCGAGACGTGCGCCACCGTCGCCGACCTGCTGTGGACCTGGCGGATGCTCCTGGCCGACGGCGGCGCCGGCACCGCCCGGTACGCGGAGACCATCGAGCGAGAAGTTCACAACGCGCTCGCGGCCGCCGTGGACGCGACCGGCACCCGGTTCTTCTACGCCAACCCGCTGCAGCAGCGGCGCGACCACCACTCGGAGGAGAACGCGCCCCGCGAGCGGGCCCCCTGGTACGTGTGCGCCTGCTGCCCACCGAACATCGCCCGCACCGTCGCTCAGCTGAGCGCCTACGTCGCCACCGTCACCGACGGCGCGCTCTGGCTTCACCAGCTCGCGGACGCGGAGATCGACCTGCCCGCCGAACTCGGGACGGGCACGGTCCGGACGGTCACCGGCTACCCCGCCGACGGGCGGGTCGAGATCCGCGTCGAGGGCGACGTCGTCCCCGGCGCCGAGCTGTCCGTGCGCATCCCCGGATGGTCGCCGCGCTCCACCCTGGTGGGCCCCGACGGCCCTCGCGAGTGCGATGGCGACGGGTACGCCCGGGCGCCGCTGGAGCCGGGCGCCCGCTACGTGCTCGACCTCGACCTGACGCCGCGGCTGACCACCGCCCATCACCGCGTCGACGCGCTGCGCGGAGCGGTGGCCGTCGAACGGGGACCAGTTGTCTACTGCGTCGAGCAGGCGGACCTGGATGCACCGCTCGACGTCGACGACCTCGCAGTCCTGCCCCCCGCGCCGATCACCGTCGGCGAGCGCGACACGCTCGTCCTGAGGTGCCGCGTGATCAACGCCGCGGACGGCCTCTACGGCCCCGACACCGCCACCGAGTTCGGCGACGAGCACACGGTGACAGCGATCCCGTTCTCGACCTGGGGCAACCGCGCCCCCGGCCCGATGCGCGTCTGGCTTCCGCGAGCTCCTCGCTGAGGCCTGCAATGACGGAACACGCAACTGATGGGAAGACAATGACGACGACCACGACCGCAGTGATCGACCTCGACCTGCCCGGCGCCACGATCAGCCGGCACGTGTACGGGCACTTCGCCGAGCACCTGGGGCGGTGCATCTACGGCGGGTTCTGGGTGGGTGAGGACTCGCCGGTCGCGAACGTGCGGGGCATCCGCTCGGACGTGGTCGAGGCGTTGCGGGCGATCTCGATTCCGAACCTGCGCTGGCCGGGCGGCTGCTTCGCCGACGACTACCACTGGCGTGACGGCATCGGCCCGCGCGAGAGCCGCCCGCGGATGGTCAACTCGCACTGGGGCGACGTGGTGGAGGACAACGCGTTCGGCACGCACGAGTTCATGGACCTGTGCGAGCTGCTCGGTGCGGACCCGTACGTGTCGGGGAACGTGGGGTCCGGGTCGGTGGCGGAGATGTCGGACTGGGTGGAGTACCTGACCCGGGCGGACGACTCACCGATGGCGGCGCTGCGGCGGGCGAACGGGCGCGAGCAGCCGTGGCGGGTGCCGTTCTGGGGCCTGGGCAACGAGGCGTGGGGCTGCGGCGGCAACCTGCGCGCCGAGCAGTTCGCCTCGCTGGCCCGGCAGTACGCGACCTACACCCGCAACCACGGCGGCAACCTGCTGTACCGGATCGCGGCGGGCGCGAACGAGGCCGACCTGCACTGGACCGAGACGCTCCTGCGCTCGTTCGACGACCTGGCGGCGGACCCGGCCGCGCCGGCGGGCCCGTTCCAGGCCGTGTCGCTGCACTACTACACGATGGCCGGGTCGTGGTCGGACAAGGGCGACGCCACCGGGTTCAGCACCGACCAGTGGTACGTGACCATGGCCCGCGCCCGGCGCATGGAGGAGCTGCTCACCCGGCACTCCACGGTCATGGACCGCTACGACCCGCACCGCAAGGTCGGCCTGGTCGTGGACGAGTGGGGCACGTGGTGGAACGTGGAGAAGGGCACCAACCCCGGCTTCCTGTACCAGCAGAACACGCTGCGCGACGCCCTGGTCGCCTCCGTGCACCTCGACGCGTTCCACCGTCACGCCGAGCGCGTGGTCATGGCGAACATCGCCCAGACCGTCAACGTGCTACAGGCCATGATCCTCACCGACCCCGACACCGGGGCGCTCGTGCTCACGCCGACGTACCACGTCTTCGCCATGAACACCGGCCACCACGACGCCGCCGCCCTCGCGGTGCACCTGCGCGACGTCGAGACTCGCGCTGTCGACGCGACCGAGCTGCCGCTGGTCTCGGCGTCCGCGTCGGTCAAGGGCGACACCGCCCTGGTCTCGCTGTCCAACCTCGACGCCGAGACGGACCGCATCCTCGTCCTGGACCTGCGCGGCCGCGACGTCGTCGGGCACACCGCGCGGGTGCTGACCGCCACCGCGCTCGACGCGCACAACACCCCCGAGCAGCTCGACGCCGTCGCCCCCACCGACCACGCCGGCGTGCGCCCCCACCCCCGGGGGCTCGAGGTCGACCTGCCCGCCCACTCCTACGTCACCGTGGCGCTCGAGCTGCGTTGATGGACCGACCGAACCTGAACATCCGCGACGGCGGGGCGGGGGCAGACTTCACCAACCCTGTCATCTTCGCGGACGTGCCCGACCCGGACGTCGTCTTCGACGGCCGGTACTACTACATGGTCAGCACGACGATGTACTTCGCGCCGAGCGTCCCGATCATGCGCTCGCACGACCTGGTGCACTGGTCGATCGCCGGGTATACAGCGGCGATCCTCGACGACACGGACGCGCTGGCGCTGCGCAACGGCCAAGACGCGTACGGCCAGGGCAGCTGGGCAGCGAGCATCAGGTTCCATGACGGGACCTACTACGTGTCGGTCGGCAGCCTCACCACGCAGCAGACGTACATCTACTCGACTCCCAACATCGAGCGCGGGCCGTGGACCAGGTCGGTGCTCGACGGGTACGCCCACGATCAGTCGCTGCTGTTCGACGGCGACGACGTCTGGCTTGTCTACGGTGGCGGGTCGATCGACCTGCGCAGGCTGCGGCGACACGAGGACGGGACCCTGGCGTGGGACGGCCCGGCGACGCGGCTCGTCGAGGACGCCAACGTCGACCAGACCAGCGGTCTGAGTGCCGAGGGCGCTCACGCGTACAAGATCGGGGACTACTACTACGTCTTCATGATCGAGTGGCCGTCGGGTGGCATCCGCCAGGAGGTGCTGTGGCGGTCGACGTCACTGACGCCGCAGTCGGCGGGCGGCGTGTGGGAGGGCCGGGTCGTGCTCAGCCAGGGCGTGACGGTCGGGGGCCGACCCGGAACCGGCGTGGCCCAGGGTGGAGTCGTCCAGACGTCCGACGGGCAGTGGTACGCCATGCTGTTCCAGGACGAGGGTCCGCTGGGTCGTTCGCCTCAGCTCGTTGGCGTGACCTGGGATGACGACGGGTGGCCGGTGTTCGCTCTCAATCCGGAAGCGCCCGCGGCGGCCGCACGGACGGCCGGTGACGGCGCCGCCGTCGTCGCCTCGGACGACTTCGACAACCTCCTTGAGCGTGCGGGCCACTGGAACACGGCCAACGCGGACCTCCTGGCAGAGTCCGCCGAGAACGCATGGAACGGGTCGGGCCTGGGGCTCCAGTGGCAGTGGAACCACAACCCGGACAACCGGTTCTGGTCGCTCACCGAGCGGCCCGGACACCTGCGGCTGACCACGGGCAGCGTCGCATCGAGTATCCTCGATGCGCGCAACATGCTCACCCAACGCACGCTCGGACCCACGAGCTCCGGCGCCATCTCGCTGGACGTCTCGCACATGAAGGACGGGGACGTCGCAGGCATCTCCGCCTACCAGCGCAAGTACGGATACATCGCCGTGACGATGGAGGCGGGGACCAAGAGCCTGGTGATGCGCCGGGCAGGCGGCGACGGCGTCATCGCCTTCACCAGCGCACCGGTGCCGCTGCGGGCGGACGTCGTCTACCTGCGCGCGGACGTCGACTTCCGGGATGCCGTCGATACGGCGTCGTTCGCGTACTCGTACGACGACAGCAACTGGACGTGGCTGGGCGACACCATGCAGATGCAGTACGACCTCGCGCACTTCACCGGGTACCGGTTCGCCCTCTTCAACTACGCCACTGCCGAGCCCGGGGGATACGTCGACGTGGACTGGTTCCGGGTCAGCGACACCACCGGGCTCGCAAACCCTACTCACCGACAGAGCGAAGGAGCTGTCCATGACTGAGCAGGCGACGTCAGCCCTGCTGATCGACGGGCAGGCACCCGCCGAGGTGCCGCTGCATCACGTGTGGAACGAGTGCGTCGGTGCTGGCCGCGCGAACGAGGCGTTGCGGGCGGACTGGCAGGCGCACTTCCGCGAGGCCGTCCAGGTGCTGGGCGCCCGGCACGTGCGCTTCCACGGCCTGTTCCATGACGACATGTTCGTCTACCGGACGGACAACGGCGGCGGCTTCGGCCCGAACCAGCCGCTGCCCGAGCCGGTCTACACGTTCGCGTATGTCGACAAGGTGTTCGACGCGATCCTCGACGCGGGCGCCCGCCCGTTCGTGGAGCTCGGGTTCATGCCGCGACAGCTTGCCACCCAGACCGAGACGCTGTTCTGGTGGAAGGCGCACTGCAGCCCGCCGAAGGAGATGGGCCGCTGGGTCGCGCTGGTCGACGCCACTGTGCGGCACTGGATCGAGCGGTACGGCATAGACGAGGTGCGGCAGTGGCCGTTCGAGGTGTGGAACGAGCCGAACCTCGTGCCGAACTTCTGGACCGGGACGCGCACCGAGTACTTCGAGCTGTACGAGGCCACGGCGCGTGCGATCAAAGCCATCGACCCCCGGCTGCGGGTCGGCGGCCCGGCGACGAGCGTGTTCGTCCCCGACGCCCGCTACTCCGGAGAGACCCACGACCCGTCGCTCGAGGTCGAGACCGCGGTGGCCACCGACCCCGACGAGCTCGACTGGCAGCCGGTGTGGATCCACGAGCTGATCGAGTACTGCGCGCAGCGCGGGCTGCCGGTCGACTTCCTCTCCACCCACCTGTACCCGACCGACTATGCGGCGGACTCCCTGGGCAACGTCAGCGCGATCACGCGCCAGAAGGACGCCACGTACGTCGACCTGCAGGTCCTGCGCACGATCATCGAGAACAGCCCGTACCCGGACGCCGAGGTGCACATCACCGAGTGGTCGACCTCGCCGTCGAGCCGCGACGCGATCCACGACACGCTCTTCGCCGCCGCGTACATCGTCCGGGCGTTCCTCAAGGGCGCGCCGCTGGCCGACTCGATCTCCTACTGGACCTTCACCGACGTGTTCGAGGAGGGCGGCGGCGGCATCGGCCCCTTCCACGGAGGCTTCGGGTTCGTCAACGAGAACGGCCTGCACAAGCCGACGTTCCACGCGATGGCCATGCTCCACCGCCTCGGTGACCGCCTCCTGGCCGAGCTGCCCGACGGCGCCATCACCCGCTCGTCCGCGACGGGTGACGTGGCGGCCATCTTCTACAACTACCCTGCCGAGATGGGCACGACCGGGCTCGCGTCCCGCAACGGCTACGCCGAGACGCGAGCCCTCGCCGAGATGGGCCCCGAGCGCCGCGTCCGGCACCGGGTCGAGGGGCTGCGCCCGGGCACCGAGCTCACCGTGGAGATCCTCGACTGGGAGCACGGGAACGTCGCCGAGGCCTGGTACCAGATGGGCGCCCCGCTCAACATCACGCGGGAACAGACCGCCGAGCTGCGCCGCGTCGCCGACGGCCTCCACCGCAGCACGCTGACCGTCAGCGATGACGGCGTCCTCGACATCGACCTCACGCTGCCCGCCTGGGCGGTCGCCTCGGTCGCGCCGACGCTCCCCGGCGGGCCGGCGACGGCGGGAACGCTGTCGCCGACGGACGCCTGCGCTGTCCGGTAGGCACCGGGGTGGCGGCGGCTGCCATCCCGGTGCCGATCGGATCACGCGCTGGTGCGCGGCTCCCGCCGGTCGCCGGCCGGCTGGCCGGGGGCCAGGGAGATCTTCGGCAGGATCACGCCGTTGACCGAGACCCGCAGCGTCGGCTTGGTGCCGCGCTTGAAGACCACCGTGCGGGTGTACCTGCCGTCGGCGTTGACCGGCGGCGGCTGCCGGTCGCGCACGTGCGCGAACACACCCTCCCCGCTGATCGCCCAGATGACCGTGTCGTCGAAGCCCGGGCCGAGCAGCTCCTGGAAGTCGTCCTGCGGAGTGATCGTCACCTTCACCGCGGTCAGCGACGGTTCGGCGATCTTCAGGGTCTCCCGCCGGATCGTGGTGGCCTTGCGGCTCACGCTGATCGCCGCCAGCGTGGACCGGTCCAGCCGGTGGCTGAACGGGTTGCCGTCGTCGTCCACGCCGTTGACGAAGAGCGTCCAGTTGTAGACGCCCTCGACGTGCACCTTGGCGAAGGTGTTGGTGTAGATGCCGTCGCCGTCGACGTCGTGAAGCAGGTCGGTGCCGTCGACGAAGAGGCCGCCGGGGTCCGGGTTACAGCGCGGCAGCCCGTCCCAGCCGTACTTCTCCAGGATCGCGTCGATCAGCGCGCCCCGGCCGCGCGGACGGTCCTTGCCGTCGCCCTTGCGGCGTTGCTGGCGGGCGACGTCGTCCGGGTCGAGGCCGGCCAGCAGCGAGCCGATCCCCTCGGCGGGCGCGTCGAGCACGGCCCGGACGGTGGCCCCGCGCACCGGCGCGAAGTCCTTGCGGATCTCCACCGCCAGCTGCATCTCGTCACCGGTCAGGTAGTCCTTGTGGTCCAGCGCCAGGGACGACTTCACGTGCAGGTCCTCGAAGGCGAAGACGTCCTCCAGGGCGATCGGCTTGACCGCCGCGCCGTGGAAGCGCCGCACCCGCCAGGTCGCGGTGCCGTCGTTGAATGCGCTCGCATCGGGTACGCCGAGGTAGAAGTGCCCCTCGAAGTCCGCCGGAACGATCTTCTCGACCACGAACGTGGTGCCGTCCCAGCGGGCGATCTCCACGGTGTCGATCACGTCGGCCGGGGTGGGCGGGTCGAGGGTCTTGAGGATCGCGACGCCGAACTTCTGCGCGTTGCTGGTGTCGAAGAAGACCTCGGTCAGCGGGGCCGGCGGCATCGGGTCGCCGACCACCCGGGTGAAGCGGGTCAGCAGCTTGTTGGCCTCCTGCGACAGGGCGAACATCGTGGCGAACTGGTCGATCAGCGTGCCGACGGTGAAGGCGGCCGCGAAGTGCCCGGCGGCGGCCAGGTTGTTCAGCACGGTGAAGTTCGGCGCCGAGCCCAGCCCGATGGTGAACAGGTTCAGGTCGGTGGTCGGGCCGGTGATCTGGTCGATGTCCGGGTCGAGCTTGGCCTGCGCCCAGGTCTTCGGGTTGCCCGGGTCCGCGCCGGGTCCGATCTTGATGGTGCCGGCGTTCTCGTCGCCGTCGGTGAGCAGCACCACCGTGTAGCGGACGTCGGTCGGGAAGCCCGCCGCCTCCAGCTTCTTGAGCCCGAAGAAGAGGCCGTCGCCGATCGGGGTGCAGCCGCCGGGGGAGCCGAAGACCGGCCCGCTGAGGTCGGCGGCCGCCACCGCGGCCGGGGTGCCCAACGGCACCACGTCGGTGATGAACGGCGGCCCGGCCGGCCCCGAGTTGCGGAACGAGCAGTTGTTGTCCTCGAAGACGGTCACCCCGATCCGGTCGTCGGCGTCGACCCCGTCGCGGAACTCGCCGAAGAAGTTGACGAAGATCCGGGCGGCGGTCTTCGCGTTGTCCCAGCGGTGCTCGGCGCCCATGCTGCCGGAGCGGTCGAGGATCAGCTGGACCCGCTGTGGTCGGGGCGTGATCGATGTGGTGCCGGTGCCGGTGCCGGTGCCGTGGCCGGTGAGGAAAGCCGGGCCGCCGATGCCCGGGTAGACCACGTCGACGGTGAACGTCACCGGGGTCGGCGCGTACACGCCGGGCAGCGGCACCGGGTTGAGGAAGGCATCGGTGAGCTGGTACGTCTGGCTGGTGCCGACCGGCGACGGCAGCCCTTGGATCGCGATCGTGCCCTGGTGACCGAACTGGTACGTCGGCACCGGGGCCGGCAGCACCAGACCGTTGGCCGGATTGGTGTTGCGGACCACCGTCGGGGTCAGCGCGGGACCGGCCGCCCCCTGGGCGGTCACCGTCAGCAGCTGCTTCTCCAGCAGCTTCGGCGGCAGGCCGTTGTAGGCGGCCACCGGGTCGCAGACCAGCCGGATGACGTTGGAGTTGAACGCGTTGTCGACCGCGTACCCCCAGGTGACGGCGGCGGTCGCGGCGGCCCGTACCTCGTAGTGCTCGTCCAGGACGCCGGACTCCGACGGGTCCTGGATGTTGCAGGTGAGCTGCGTGACGCCGCCGCCGCTGCTGCGGGTGGCGCTGACGTCGCGCCCGGCGATGCTCGCGCTGTCCACGGTGCCGGCGGTGGCCAGCGCGTCCAGGTCCACCGAGCCGCCGGGCGCGGTGACCCGGACCAGGGTGACGGCCAGCCCGGCCGGGGCCGGGTCCGGGTAGGACACCGTGAACGTGCGCGGGACGTTGTTGAAGTCGAGCTGGGAGTTGGTCACGAACGCCCTGGAGTTCGAGACGGTGTAGCTCGACGCGGCAGGGGTGTTCGGTGAGATGGCGGGCATGCTGCCTCTTTTCCGGTGCGTCAGATGGCGGTGACGATTCGCTTGGCGTAGAGGTCGAAGTTGCCGGCGCCGGGCCGGTCGCTGCGCCACAGCACCCAGATCCCCTGACCGGGCACGAGGACCGGGTGCGGGTTCTGGTCGTTGGACGGGCTGGAGATCACCTGCTGCGCCGAGCCCCACACCCCGGTGGCGGGATCCCGGCGGCGCAGGAACACCTCGTTGCCGGCGCCGGTGACCGGCCTGGTGGCCAGCAGGAAGCAGGTGCCGTTGGCGTCCCGGGCGGCGGCCGGCTGGATGTCGGCGTCGCTGCCCGGCACGGTCACGATCGCCCCGGTCTGCCAGCTGCCGCTCTGCGCGTTGACCACCTTGACCTGGGTGTCCTTGTAGAACGCCATCGCCTCGGTCGCGCTGACGCCGACCACGAACGGGTCGGTCCCGGCCAGCGGCGCCGGGATGAGGTGGTCCACCGCCGACGCGGCCGGCGCGGTGGGGGTGAGCCGGCCCAGCGTCATCGTGTTGCCGGCGGTGGTGACGTAGGCGAACCAGACGACGCCTCCGGCGGCGGTGGCGTGCAGGCCCCCGGCGACGCCGGCGGCGGCCGGCGCGGGCAGCGCCACCGGGGTGGCGTCGAGGAAGGTGCTGTCGGTGTGCCGGTAGCGGCGGAAGAACCAGGTGTTGGTGGCCGCCTGCCGGACGAAGAAGGTGACGATGTCGGCGGCCAGCACCCCGAACGGGGTCTCGTCGGCGGTGCCGGCGGTGGCCGAGAGCGCCTGCTCGGGGGCGGCGGGCAGCCCGGCGAGGGTGGCCCGCTTGAACACCACGTCGGTGCTGGCGCTGCTGAGCAGCCCGTTCTGGTACGCCACCAGGAACTCGCCGTTGGGCAGCGGCACCGCGGTCGGCTCGACGTGGGTGGTGCCGCTGGTGACCGCGACGGCCGGGGCGAAACCCGCGTCCGGGGCGGCCAGGTCGATCCGGGTGGCGAAGATCTGGTTCACGCTGCCGACGCGGGGCGAGATCCAGAACGCGGCCAGCCCGTTCTGCGAGTCCAGCACGAAGGCCCGCCGGATGGTGTCCGAGCCGGGACCGGGCGACACCGACAGGTCGGTGGTGGTGGGCAGCTGCCCGGCCAGCAGCGCGTTGATCGCCTCCCGCAGGCTGATCGGCGGGCGGCCCTGCCCGGCCCGGTAGTCGTACGGGTCGACGCCGAGCAGGTCGGTGACCAGGTTCGCCGGGGGCAGCAGCAGCCGCCGCTGCCGGCGGTCGATGATCTGCCCGTCGGCCACCACGCCCTGCCCGGTGAAGCGTTGCAGCAACGCCAGGGTGGCGTACGAGTGCCCGGGCAGGTGCGGGCCGGGGGTCGTCTCTGGGTACGCCCGGACCACCCACTCGCGGCGGGTCCGCGCGCACGTCTCCACCCCGAGCCCGGTGTGGATCAGCCCCGGGTCCTCGTCGGGGGTGAGCAGCCGCTCCCAGACGTCCAGCTCCACCAGCACCCGGTGGTCGGTGGCCGGGGTGTCCAGCTTCGCGATCACCGGTACCGCCAGCCGGGCGGCCAGCGCCGCCGCGCCCGGCTGGCTCTCGTGCAGCGGCTGCTGGTCGAACTTCACGTCCGAGCGCAGGAACACGTCCAGGCCGTCCACGATGAACCGGCCGACCTGCCGCAGCGCGGCCTCGGCGTTGGGCAGGCTGCCGCCGGGGCCCTGTGCGCCGGCCCGGATGGTGAAGCTGTTCGCGGGCCCGGTGCCGATCCGGAACCCGTCGTTGCCCTCCGGCAGGCCGTCGCCCACGTACCACTTGAGGAAGGCGCGCAGCTCGAACTTGCGGATGTCGTCCTGGGTGTTCCAGTCGGCGTCCACGATGGGGACACCCTGCTGGAGCCGGACGTTGACGTGTGCGAGCAGCGGATCGAAGGTGCTCGCGGTGATGACGGCCATCTGGTCGCCTCCTTCGCGGATCGTCAGAACACCAGCCAGATGGTCCGCTCGAGCGTGCTCGCGGGGTCTTTGGCGATGGCGGGATGGGTGCGGTAGTTCAGCAGTACCTGGGTGCCGTCGAGGCGGGCGACCAGCCCGAACTCGCGCAGCGTGCTGGTGGCGTGGTTGCCGTCCGGCCAGGCCGGCACGGCGGGCCCGAGCAGCGCCTTGAGCTGGAGGGTGCCGGTGGGGGTGGCCGAGATGGTGCCGGTGGCGGGGTCGATGTAGTCCAGTTGCAGTTGCGCCCGGGGCACCAGGTGCGGGTGCGGGTCGACCAGCGCGGCCTGGGTGGGGGAGGGCTGCGGCGGGCCGCTCGCGTCCCAGGCGGGCAGCCCGGCGCCGACGGTGAGGCCGAGCACCGACTCCGCCGTGGTGGGGGTGCCCCGGACGAACCCGGCGAGCAGCCGCCGGAAGTCCGTCACGATCGTGTTGCGCACCCAGCCGCGGTCCCACCGTGGTTCGCCGTCGGCGTCGTGCAGGACGTCCCGGAACTGGCCGTACAGGCCCGCCGCGGGGCGTTCGATGCGGTCGTCGGAAGTCATCTCAGGTCCCCTGTCACTGCAGCGGTGGGTGGTGGGTGCGCCAGCGCAGGCTGGTCAGGTCGGTCGGGTCGACGGTGATCCCCCGGGCCTCCGGATCGGCCGGCGGGGGAGTGGACAGCTGGGCGCTGCCGAGCACGCCCCAGCCGGGCAGCAGCACCGAGACCGGCCCCTCGCCGACGTTCAGGTGGTCGATGTCGGGATGCTTGTCCAGGTACGTGTCGAGCAGGTCCGCCCCGGCTGGGTAGACGTACTCCACGTCGGCGCGGGGGGCCAGCCAGACCACGGCCCGCAGGTTGATCGGCAGGAAGCGGCGCAGCACCGCGCGCAGCCGTTCGGCCATGCTCTCGTCGAGCAGCCCGGAGACGGCCTGGGTGAGGTAGAGGCCGAGGGTGCCCCGGGTGTAGATCTCGTCCTCGCGCAGCGGCTGCGCCGTGCTCGCCCCGTCCGGCCGGTGCGGGGTGTACGCGACCAGGTCGTCCCAGGCGCGCCGGCGGCGCAGCCGGTCGACGTCGCCGAGCACCACGGTCGTCGAGCCCGCGTACCGGTGCAGGGTGCCGGTGCGCTGCCCGCCCGCGCCGCCCACCGTGTCGTGCCCGACGGAGCGGTCGGTGCGGTGCAGCAGCCAGCGGGTGCCGCCGACGTCGACCGGGGCCGGCCAGGTGTCCGCGGGCGCCCCGGCGGTGATCCGGGCTGCGCTGCCGCCCACCGGCACCGACCAGAGGTCGGCGCCGCCGCCCCGGTCGGAGCGGAAGAACACCAGCGGCGGCAGGCCCGGGCGTACGGCGAGCCCCGGCTCCCGGTCACCGGCGGTGTCCGGGGCGGGCGGCGCGGTCAGCGCGGTCTCGGCGCCCCACACCCCGGCGGCCGGGCGGCTGCGCTGCCGCAGCGACCAGCCGGCGGCCCCGACCGCGCCCTGCCGGGCCCAGGCCGCCCAGACCCGGCCGTCCGGATCCCGCCCGAGGGTCGGTTCCCGGCTGGCCAGCGGCCCGATGGTGAGCGCCTCGTCGCCACTCCAGGCGGTGCCGTCGAAGCGGACCGTGCGGACCTGCCAGGCGGTGCCGTCGTGCCGGGCGTACGCCAGGCGCACCGTGCCGGGGGTGTCGTCGGGGCAGGCGGCCAGGTCGGCGAGGCGCCCGGCCGGCACGAGCGGCAGCGGCTGCGGCTCGCGCCAGTCGATCCGGTCACCCCAGTCACCAGTGGCGCGGCAGTTGTCCGGGCCGAAGCCGAGCGCGGCGGCGGCCGTGGAGTTGGCCAGGTCCACCTCGAGGCGGGCGTCCCCGCCGGTGAGCGCCGAGGTCAGTCGCAGCGCGCCGCCGGGCGCCGCCGACGCGGTCAGCAGCCCGGCGAGCTGGCTGTTGAGCACGGCGACCACGTCCCCGATCCCGGGGGCGGCCGGGTCGGCGAAGTCGGTGGCGGCGAACTGGGCGGCCCGGGCCCGGCCGGCGCCGTCGCGGACCAGCAGGAACGAGCCGTGCGGGATCGGGAACGGGGTGCCGGCCCGGCCGGTCAGCACCGCGGGGGCCGGGTCGGTGGTGGTGCCGACGCTGAACAAGATCCGGGCGTCCGGCGTACCGGGCCGGTCCACCCAGGCCAGCAGGATCCGCTCCGGCAGCCCGGGCCCGGCCGGCGGCAGCGCGGCGGCGGCCGGCTCGCCCCCGGCGAACAGCGGCGTCGAGCTGCCCCACTGCCCGTCCCGGTACGGCTTGACCTGGAGCTGGCCGACGGGCTCCGCCGGCACGAACGGCGTGGGGTCCGGCCCGTCGACGGGGTGCCCCGGTTCCCCGGCGACCGGCGGCCGGGGGAACGCGTCACCGGCCACGGCGCGGCGGGCGGCCCGGTTGTCGACCGGGCCGAGCGGATCGGCGACGGCGTGGAACAGCCGGAACGCCGAATTGCCGGCCGGCACCACCGACAGCCGCCCGCGGGGCGCGCCGTCCAGGGTGACCAGGCTCGACTCGGGGGCCTCGATCCGCAGCGTGCCGCCGTGCGCGTCCAGCCGCAGCCGCCCGCCGGGCAGGGCGGTGGCGGTCAGGTGGACGAACTGCCGGTTCAGCGCGGCGGCGACCTCGGCGGTGGTGGCCCCGGCGAGGTTCACCGCGTCGCCCCGGGCGAACCGCGCGGTGACCGGTCCCGCCCCGTCGGTGCTGACCGTCAGTTCCATGCCGGCACGCAGCGGGAACGGTCCGCTGGTCGTGCCGGTCACCGTGGCCGACCCGGCACCGGTGTTCGGCGGCGCGAAGCCCAGCAGGTCGGCGGCGTCGCCGGCGGCGACCCAGCCGGCGCCGGTCTCCCGTAGCGCGAAGACGTTCTGCTGCGGGGCGTGGTGGGCGCGGGTGAGGTGCTGCGCGTACTCGGCGACCTGGATCTGCCAGCCGGTGTACCGGGTGACGATGGAACGCAGGTTCGGCACGGTGCCGACGCTGCGGTAGAGGTGCGGGGCGGCGCGCACCTCGTTGCGTTGGGAGTAGACCGGGAGGGTCCGGTCGGTGCGCCAGTCCAGGAACGCCGCCAGCAGGGGCAGGTACTCCGGGGCGACCCGGTCGACGTCGTGCAGTTGGCGCAGCGCCTCGGCGGTGCTGCGCATCAGGCCCAGCGGCGCGGTCGCCGCGGTGAGGAAGCGGCGCAGCTGTCCGGCCCCGCGCAGCTGCGGCGGCAGCACCCGCAGCGCCTCCTGCACGCCCGGGTCGAGGGCGTGCACCTCGTCCGGCCGCAACGGGTGGTCCTCCCGCTGGTGCACCGCCGGCAGCAGCCGGTAGAGCCGCTCGCCCAGGCCGTGCTCGTCGGTGGCCAGGGCGCTGGCCTGGGCGCCGTCCCCGGTGTGGAAGTCGGTGCCGTCGTAGCTGAAGACCGTGTAGTAGTAGCGGGTCAGCGGGATCAGGCCGGCGTCGACGAGCCGGTCGACCACCGGCGCCGTCTCGTCGTGCACCACCACGCCGTCGTCCGGGTCGAGCGGGAACGTCCGCTCGCGGCGGACCACCCGTACGCCGAGCAGGAAGCCGCCGCCGAACGCCGACACCGGCGGGTTGGTCCAGGTCAGCTCGATCTCCCGGCCGAGCAACCGGGGCACCGCCCGGACCCGGGTGGGGCTACGGTCGAGAGTCGTCGGGCTCATCGGGCCACGCCACCGGTGATCACGAGCCGGATCGTCTCGGCGTAGCCGGCCCGGGCCAGCTCGAACGGCTCCAGCTCGATCACCCCGTCGGCGTCCACCCCGCCGTCGGGGGAGCGGCTGAACCGGGTGACCGTCAGCGACGCCACCTGGGGCAGGCTCTGCAGGGCGTCGTAGAGGCGGCTCAGGTAGACCGGCTCGCCGAAGTCGACCCGGTCGAACGCGATCAGGTCCGCCGCCGCGCCGGTCACCGCCGCCCGCACGTCCTCCTGGAGGAAGTACGGCTCGGCGCGGACGGTGGCCGCGAAGTAGACGTCGACCGGCTCGGGGCCGAGCACCCGCAGGACCGTGCCGGCCATCCGGGACTGCTCGAAGGCGGCCAGCAGGTCGCGGCGCAGCAGCTCCGAGGGTTGCTCGACCCGGCCGCTGGGCGCCACGTACAGCAGCACGTCGTTCCAGTTCAGCGCGACCGCCCGGGCCTTGCCCACGCCCGGCGTACGCAGCGCCAGCTCGACGTGGTCGTCGGCGGTGACCGCCCGGTCCTGGGCCCGGTACAACCGGGGCGCCAGGTCCCGGGCGCCGGTGATGCTCTCCGCGGCGGCGCCGCCGGTGCCGCCGGCCGGCGCGACGATCCGGCGCAGCGCGCTCACCGGGGAGGTGAACGTGGTGCCCGGGGGCACGTTGCCCTGCGGTCCGCCCCCGACCCGGTACGTCGCGAGCAGCTCCACCGGGTCCAGCGCGCTGCCCCGGGGCGGGACCGCGCCGTTGACGCCGTCGCCGAAGAGCAGCGTCACCCGGCCGTCGGCGGCCCGCTGGGTGGCGAAGCACCGCTGGGCGGGACCGGCGGTGGCCAGGGACCGCACCTCCTGCCACCGGGTGGGGCCGCCGGGGCCGGCCACGGTGACGGTGACCGAGCCGCCGATGACCGGGCCCTCGCCGAGGGGGTAGAGCTGGTTGGGGGCGCCGTCGGAGACGCCCAGCAGCTCGTCGGTGACCGTGCGCCCCTCGACCGCGGTGACCGGCAGGAACCAGCGCAGGTTCTCCGCCACCACCGGGCCGAGACCGGCGCCGGTGATGCTGGTGTCCCGGACCGCCTCGAACTGCTGCCGCTCGCCGGTCGGGCCCTGCGCGAGGAAGGCGGTGCCGGCCGGGACGGTCACCGGCAGCGGCTGCGCGGCGTCCACCGCGACCGCGAGCTCGACCGTGGCCGGCGGGGCGGAGCGCAGCTCGTAGCCGAGCAGCCGCAGCAGCTGCACCAGCGCCTCCGGCTCGTCGCTGGTCTCCGGGAAGAGCTGCGCGGCGATCCGGGACTGGTAGTAGAGCGTGACGTCGGCCGCGTACGCGAACAACTCGATGAGCAGGACGCCGAGGTCGTTCTCCGAGTGGTCGGTCCACTCCGGCAACGTCTGCCGGGCGATGGCCAGCATCGACTCCCGCAGCGCCTCGTACCCGAGGTTGGTGTAGTCGATGGGCAGTCCGCGTACCTCGCTCATGACGACCTCGGCAGCTTCAGTGCCACCCGCTGCGCCACCTCGGTGGAGTCGATGGCGTAGTCGAAGGTGACGGTGAGTTCGGACTCGTCGTGCGTCAGTCGGACCGGGCCGGTCAGCCGCGCCTGGGGCAGGTGGTTGCGCAGCGCCTGCTCGATCTCGTGCCGGATCAGGGTGCGCAGGGTGTGGTCGTTGGGCTGCTGGAGCCGGTGCTGCACGCCGCCGCCGTAGCCGCGCCGCAGCAGCCGCTCGCCGAGCCGGGTGGAGAGCAGGTGGCGCAGGTCGTCGGCGACCTTCTGCGGCCCCTCGCTGCGCGCGACGCCGCCGGCGGAGATCCGGAACGGCATCGCCATGCCGCGCAGCGTGGTCACCGGATCCTCCCGCTCAGGCCGGTCGGCGCGGTCGGGGTGCTGGCGGGCACGCTCAGTGCGGCGATCGCGGCCTTGAGCGTGGCGCCGCTGGCCGGCAGGGTCGGATCCCAGGCCGCGAAGGCGGCACGCAGGCCCGCGTCGAAGGCGCGCAACTGCTCGACCTCGGTGCGCAGCGCGGCGAGGAAGGCCCAGAAGGTCGGGTCCTGGGCGGCGGCGCTGATCGTCTCGGCGTCCTGGGTGAGGATCCGCCACACCCCGTCGCCGAGGGCGTCGAAGTTCGGTTTCACCTGGGGGTTGTCGACGTTGCCGCCCTGCGGCGGGTCCATCGTGTCGAGCTGCGCGCGCATCGCCTCGCGCAGTTCGGTGGCGCAGGTGGTCTTGTCCGGTCCGAGAGTCATCGCCCACCCCTCACGCGATCACTTTGGTCTGGGTGGTGATGGTGATCGGGACGGGCGCGCCCAGGTTGCCGATGCCCTGGTCACCGAGGCGCAGCAGCGGCAGGCTGGCCCCGGCGCCGAGCATGATGATCGGCCCGTCGACGGTCGCGCCGGCCGGCCCCAGCTCCACCTTGGCCGCGCCGGCCTCGGCCTTGGCCGACGCCGCCTCCAGGGTCAGCTTCGCCACCCCGGCGCCGTGCTTCACCGTGACCGCGCTGGAACCCAGCTCGATCTCGTGGTGGTTGACGCCGTCGGTGACCTTGATCCCGTTGGCGTCCAGCGTGATCGAGTGGCTGTTCCTGCCGTCGGTGAGCACCACCCCGTCCGCGTCGAAGGTGAGCCGGTGGGCGTTGACGCCGTCGGTGAGTACGACCGACTCGCTGCCGTCGGTGTCGTCGAAGATCAGCAGATGACCGGCCGCGGTCTTGAACGCCCGTACGGTCGGCGGGTTCTTCGCCGCCTCCGGGGCCCAGCTGCCGGGGACGTGCTGCACCCCGGTCCAGAGCGGACTGTTGCTGTCGCCGCCCTCGAACTCGACCCAGATGTTGGTCTCCTTCTCCGGCACGAAGAACATCCCGTACGGCAGCGCGGCCCGCGCCGGCACCTGCTCCTCGGCGGGGAACACGGTGGGCACACTGACCTGCACGATGCCGAGCTTGTCGGCGTCCCGGTTGTCCTTGACGACGCCGCTGTACTTGCCGAAGTACTGGTCAGCCACGGTCCCCCCTCACCGGACGGCCTTGAAGTCGGTCTTGTAGCCGCTGCTGTCGATCGTGTGGGTGACCCCGGTGACGTACCAGTCGCCGGCGAACCGCTCGTGCACCCCGGTGATCGAGACGTTGCACTTGGCCCGCATCCAGATCGAGCCGAGGGTGGTGCCGGTGGCGGACATGCCCAGGCGTCGGGACTCCAGCGCGCCGGTCTCGTCGTCGAGCTTCTGCTGGTTGGCCGCGACCGCCCCGGTCGTCGGGCGGGGCTTCGCCAGCTCCTGCTGGAGCTTCTTCCGGGCCTGCACGCCGACCTCGTACAACGCGTCGATCCGGTCGAGGTCGACCCGGCTGGCCCGGCTGCCCAGGTCGGCGGCGAGCGGCCAGATGAACACCTCCACCGGCGGCTGCGGCGGGGTGTTGACCGCCCGGCCGCCGTCGTCGATGTCGTTGACTTCCTTGACCCGGTCGATGTAGCTGGCGTCGAAGGCCGGGCTGAAGGACATCAGGTTGCTGCCCGGCCCTTGCCGGTAGCGCAGCACCAGCTTGTCGGCCCGGTTCAGGTGCAGGATCCGCCGGTCCGGGATGAAGTAGAGGACCTCCCGCTCGTTCTCGTCGAGTTCGACGAAGCACTTGGCGGTGTACTTCTTCGCCAGGTCCTGCAGGAACGCCAGGTCGGTCTTGGCGTCCTGGTTCTCCCGGGTGACCCGGGGGTCGGGGCTCAGCGCGGCCACCACGTCGGCGAACCGGTACGGCTGGGCGATCTTGCGGACGATGGCGTTGACCGTGGTGCTGGTCCAGTTCTTCTTCTTCTCGACCAGGCCCATCTCGATGGACTTGTCCTCGCCCTTGATCTTCACCTGGGGCACGCCGTTCTCCGGGTAGGTCAACTCGACCTTGGTGATCAGTGCGCGCAGCAGCAGGGCGTGTTGGCCCGGCTCGGCGTACCCGAGGTCGATCTCGGCCACGCAGCCCTCCATCAGCGCGTCCGCGTAGATCATCCGGGGGTCGTTGATCGTGATCGTGGTGCTGTCGGCGAGCCGGTCGTCCTCGATGACCTGCACCGAGGTCACCCACGGCGTGATGTCCTGCCCCTCGATCACCACCGAGAGGTACGGCACCCGGGCCGGCAGTCCTGGCGCGGTCACTAGAAGCTCCTCGCCCGGCTGGCCCGGGTGGCCTGGCCCGGGTCGGGCAGCCGCAGCTGCTCGCCCGGCGTCAGGTCCAGCGGGTAGCGCACCGGGTTGACGTCGAGCACCCGCCACCAGAGCTGCTCGTCGCCGAGGCGCCGGCGGGCGATCAGGTCGATCTGCTCACCCTGGCGGACCCGGTGCGTCTCGGTGCCGGCCGTGCCGGTGGTGTGCAGCCGCAGGCCCAGCACGTGCCGGCGGCTGCCGTCGGGCGCGACGACCTCCAGCACCGGCAGGCCGGCGAAGCGGGAACTCGGCGGGATCGGCATCAGATCGCTCCTCCGGCGGCGGGGTCGGGGTTGTACGGCGTCAACTCGGCCAGGGTCACCTGCACCTCGGCCCGGATCGGGTCGAGGTCGGGGTTGTAGAGCTGTTCGGTGATGCTGACCTCGGTGACCACGCAGTCGACGACCCGCTCGCCGAAGCCGAAGCGGCAGGTGGGCGGGGCCGCGAAGACGGTCTCCGCGCCGGCGTACAGGCCGGTGAAGCCGTCCGGGGTGCCGTTGGCGTCCTGCCACCGTTCGGTGCGGGGGTGCACGAACGCGCGGTATTTGTTGAGTTCCGGGCCGATCCCGCCGCGCTCGTCGCGGGCCACGTCGATTTCGTCGTCCGCGGGCCCCTTGAACAGGCCGTCGACCACCACCGTGAACGACAGGGTCCGCTCACCGCCGGCGCTGTACTGCCGGACCGGCATGAGCATGCCGGGCGCGTTGAGGGTGGCGTAGCTGACCGACCGCTTGTCGGTGACCTTGTCCGGGTTGTACTGGAACTGGACCAGGATCTCCGGGTCGAGGCCGACGCTGACGAGGAAGCCGCGGACCGGGTTGCGCAGGTGCAGGTTGCTCATCTGTCCCTCCTCACGCCGTCGCCGGACGCGCGCCGGCCTGGAAGTCCTGGGTGGACCGCAGCGCGCCGAGGCGGGCCTGGAGCTGGGCCACGATGTCGTCGGTGAGCAGCTGCGCGGAGTCGGCCTCCAGCCGGTCGGCGGTGATGCTGATGTTGATGCCGCCCGCGTTGACGGTCTGGTCGACGCTGGTGGCACCCCCGACGGGAGCCGCGGCGAGCGCACCACCGGGGGCGAGCGCGCCCAGCCCGACGCCGGCCCCGGCGGCGGCCGCCGCCGGTGGTGGCGGTGGTGGCGCGGCGGCCAGGGTGGCCTGGTTCACCATGGCGTTCAGGTCGATGGAGCCGAAGAGCGAGTCGCCGATGCCGCCGATCGCGTCGCCGATTCCGCCGAAGAAGTCGCCGACGCCACCGGCCACGTCACCGAGCACGCCGCCGATGTCGCCGAGCACGTCCCAGAGGCCGCCGGCGATGTCGGTGACGGTGGTCAGGACGCTGCCGAGGCTGTCGAAGAGTTTGCTCAGCGTCGCGAGCGGGCCGGCGGCGTAGACCAGGGCGGCGGCGACCGCCCAGACGAAGCCGGCGATCAGGACCAGCCCGATCGCCATGGTGACCATGTCACCGGCGGTCATGTTCGCCAGCGTCGAGGCCAGCGCGGTGAGCTTCTCGATCAGGGTCGCCAGCCCCGGCAGCGCGTCGACCGCCTGCTGGGTGAGCGTGTTGATCGCCATCGACAGCAGCCACACGAAGCCGGCGATCATGACGAACCCGATCGCGATCTGGATCATCTCGCCGGGGGAGAACTTCGCGATGGCCGTCATCAGCGCGGTGATCGCGGTGAAGAACTTCGCCAGCGGGTCGATCGCGGTGATCGCCTGGTCGGTGAGGGTGGCCAGCGCCTTGCCGAGCAACCAGACGAAGCCGGCGATCAGCAGGAAGCCCACCGCGATGGTGACCATCTCGCCCGGCTTGAACCGGGCCAGCGCGGTCATCAGGTTGCCGATCGAGGTGAAGAACCGGTCCAGCTGCGGGACGATCTTCTCCAGGTCGGAGGTGACCTGCTGGAACGCCCGGCCGAGCAGCCAGACGAAACCCGCGATGGCGAGGAACCCGACGGCGATGGTGGCCAGTTCGCCGACCTTGAACGTCGACAGGGTGGTCATGAGTTTGGCGATGGAGTCGAAGAAGGTGTTGAGGTGCGGGATCACCTTCTCC
>NZ_JBFAJK010000030.1:33275-87534 GCF_040655175.1 Micromonospora sp. NPDC050495
TCCAGGTCGGTGGTGAACTGCTGGAAGGCCTTGCCGAGCAGGGCGACGAAGCCGGCGATGGCGGCGAACCCGGCGGCGATGGTGATCATTTCGCCCACGTCGAACGTCGACAGCGTCGTCATGAGCTTGGCGATGGAGTCGAAGAAGGTGTTGAGGTGCGGGATCACCTTCTCCAGGTCGGTGGTGAACTGCTGGAAGGCCTTGCCGAGCAGGGCGACGAAGCCGGCGATGGCGGCGAACCCGGCGGCGATGGTGATCATTTCGCCGACGTCGAACGTCGACAGCGTGGTCATCAGCTTGGCGATCGCCTCGAAGAACGAGTTGAGCTGCGGGATCACCTTCTCCAGATCCGTGGTGAACTGCTGGAACGCCTTGCCCAGCGCGGCCACGAAGAGCGCGATGGCCGCGAAACCCCCCGCGATCATCCCCAGCTCGCCGAGGCTGAACTTGGCCAGCGCGTTGATCAGCGGGATCAGCCCGAGCGACAGCAGCACCACCGCGGCGGCCGCCTTCAGCGCCCCCGCGCCGAAGGTGGCCAGCGCCGCGCTGACCCCGAACAGGAACGCCACGATGACCGCCAGGCCCAGCGCCAGCAGGCCGATCAGCCCCAGCAGTTTCAGCAGGTCGATGTTCGCCAGCGGGTCGGCGCCGGTCACGATGATCTGGATGGTCCCGGTCAGCCCGATGCCCTGGTTGAGCTTGTCCAGGATCGCCTGGAGCAGCCCGATGATCACCGAACCGATCCCACTGACCTCGGTGGCGAAGGCCGCCACCAGGCTCTCGATCCGGGCCAGCCCCTCGATGATCTGGTGCAGGTGCAGGTGCGAGCGCCCGTCCAGCCAGCGCATGTAGGCGATGTGGTCGAGCAGCTCGAGGAACTTGTTGTAACTCAGGTAGGCCACCGCCCACCGGGTGGCCTCGATGTGGTCGAGCAGCGCCTCGTTCATGATCTGGACCTTGAGCCGCCGGTCGGCGACGCCGTTGAACACGTCGACCACGTCGATGCTCAACATCCGCAGCCCGTCCTGGAGCGCCAGCAGGGCCGTCTCGATCCGGTCCAGCGGCGGGCGGACCACGTCGACCAGGCCGCTGCGCACGTACGCGCCGATCAGGCGGGCACTGTTGTCGCTCAGCGACAGTGAGATGGGCAGCACCCCGTCCACCGCGGTTCACCGTCCTTTCCTGGTATCCGTCGCCCCGTCAGTGCCGCGACTGCGCCTTCGCCCGGTCCATCTCGGCCTTCTGCTCGGCGAGCACGTCGGCCAGCAGCCGCACGTACGCCCGCCGCTCGTCGATCTCCAGTCCCATCGCCTCCGACCAGCTCCAGTGCAGGTGGTAGCCGAGCGCGAAGACCTCCTGCCGGAGCCGGTCGGCGTCGGTCAGCTCGGGGTAAAAAAACTGGTCAGGTCCAACGAGGTGCGCATCGGCCGGCCGCAGGTGCCGCAGTCGAACTCGCGGCTGAGGTCGACGCCCGGCATCTCGTCGCGGAACGCCCGCTCGATCCGGCCCCGGTCGCTCATCGTCAGGTCGGACAGGATCTTCGTGCCGAGCGCCTCGCGGCGGTTGTCGGGCATCTCCTCCCCGTCGCCGCTGACGCTGACCAGGCAGCGGGCCAGCAGCGCGTTGGTGCCCTTGGCCGCGTTGTCCCGGGCGATCAACGACACCCGCTCCTCGTCGGCGCCGATCGGCAGGCGGAAGCGCAGCATGTCGTACCAGGCGTCCTTGGCCCGGTCCTCGAAGCCGTCCTCCAGCTCCACCACGATCTCCGGGATCCCCAGCCCGTCGCTGCGGCGTACCGGGAAGGTGTCCAGGTCCTCCAGCACCACCGTGGTCTCCCGGCACGACGGGCAGGTGTAGTGCGCCTCCAGCTCGGTGCCGAAGGTGAGCTTGCGCAGCTCCAGCAGCAGGAAGTTGCGGTCCGGTGAGGTCAGCGCACCGATCACCGACCGGTTCACCTGGCTGATCTCGCCGACCCCGCGCACACAGCCGTTGAGCAGCTCGGTGACCATCTTGCCGCCGTTGGCGCGCAGCTTGCGGTCGGCGAGCAGCGCCTCCTCGTGCCCGGTCATCTTGCGCAGCAGGGCGGTGCGGTGCAGCCGCCCGTCCAGGTCGAGGTGGCCGACGGGCAGCCGCACCTCGTGCTCGCGGGGCCGGCGGGGCCGGACCTCGATCTCGGTCATCGTCACGAGACACGCTCCAGGCCCTCGTGCTCCAGCTCCAGGGTCTGCTTGAACAGCCCGGAGCTGCCCGCCTCCAGATCGGACAGCTTGGAGGACTTCACCCAGGCGCCGTAGAAGGCGAACCGGAGCACCTCCTGACCGTTCTCCAGCTTGATCACCGCGCCGTTGCGTCGCACGGACGAGGTGTTGGTGTTCCCGTTGAGCTGGAACATCTCGGCGAACCAGTCCTTGAAGAAGCCGTCGAACCGGCTGCCGTCCATGTTGCGCTCGATGACCAGCGTGTCGAACTTGATGATGCCGCTGGAGATCTTGTGCACCGTGGGCGAGCCGCCGTCGGGCTGCTCGATCGTCTCGGTCATGCCCTCGTTCAACCCGGTGACCTTGGTGACGGGGCACTGGGTGCCCTCGATCTCCACCAGGAAGCCGTGCGTACGGTACGACTCCTGGAACGTCAGCTCTGCCATCTGTCTCGCCCTTCCCGTGTGCCGCTGATCAGCCGTCGGTCGCGGTCGCGCCGCTGTCCTGCTGGCCGACGACGATGAGGATCGCCTCGGCCGGTTTGGCCGGATAGAAATAGACCTCGAGGGTGAAGACCCCGTTCGCCACGTCCGCCGGCGCGTTGTTCTCGGCGTCGCACTTGACCGTGAAGACCTGCTCGGCCGGATCGGAGCCGAACGCGCCCTGCCGCCACAGCCCCAGCAGGAACGGGGTGACCACGTTGAACCGCACCATCCGGCGCAGCGCCTCGTCGTGCGGCTCCTGCGCCACCCAGGTGAGGCCGTCGCGCAGCGACGACTTGACAAAGTTGAACAGCCGGCGGACGTTCACGAACAGCCAGCGGGTGTCGGTGGAGAGCGTCCGGGACGCGTCGACGACGATGCCCGCACCGGGCAGCGCCCGGATGCCGTTGACCCCGCCGTTGCGGACCAGGTCGGTGTGGTCGGCGTCGGTCATGTCGTACTCCACGCCGAGGGCGTCGGACAGTCGCGCCTCGTCCCCGGCGGGCGCCTTCCACACGCCCCGGGCGTCGGCGATGCGCGCGTACGTGCCGAGCACCTGCCCAACCGGCGGGATCCATACCAGCGGCTGCGCCACCGCGGTGGCCACGTCGGGGTTGACCACCTGGATCCACGGCCCGTACAGCGCGCCGAACACCTTCCGGCCGCGCAGCCCCGCCGCGTACGCCTTGGCGCCCTCGCGGTCGAAGCCGTACGGCACCGCGCCGACGAACATCGCGTCGCCGCGCCGCTCGCAGTAGCCGATCGCCCCGGCGGCCACCCCGATCGAGGTGGACTCCGGGCAGGCCAGCAGCTGGATCGCCACCTCGTTGAACGCCTCCAGGCCGGTGCGCTGGGCCGGGTCGCCCAGGTAGGCGGTGTCCGCCGGGTCGGCCCCGTCGTCGCCCCCGGTGAGCGGGTACACGCCCGGGGCGGGGGCGTCCAGGCCGACGCCGGAGGCGCTGTCCAGGTCGGTGACGACCAGGTACGCCGAGCCGCCCCGCGGGTCGTTGACCACCGCCTCCACGTACGAGTCGTGGTTGTCGACCATGCTGACCGGGCCGAAGCGTTCCACCTCGGCGCCGTCGCGGCGTACCACCAGGTCGAACTCGACGGTGGAGACCCGCACCGCGGCGGCCGGCAACGCCGGGAACGCCGGGCTCGCCCCCCACCCGATCAGCCGGTACGTCTCGGACGCGGCGGTGAGCTGCCGGAACGTCTGCGAGCCGGCGACCGGGGCGGCGGCGGCCAGCCCCAGCGCGGTGCGCGCGTCACCGCCGCCGCCCGGCGCGGCCGTCGCGATCGTGCAGCCCGCCCCGTCCCGGTTCGACAGCAACGCCAGCCGGTTGTTGTGGGTGACCTCGGCGCTGAACGCGACGGCCTGCCGGTTGATCGCCGCGACCACCTCGGCCACGGTGACCGCCGCCGGGTTGGCGAAGTCGGAGTTGTGGAAGACGATCGTCTCCCCGGGCCCGCCGTCGGTGGTCACCAGCAGGCCCGCGCCGTCGGCGACCGTGGCGGCCACCGCGGCGGTGCCGATCGCGTGCCCGCGGACCGCGAAGCGCACGGCCGAGCCGATCCGGAAACCGCTCGCCGACGACAGCGCCGCCACCGTCCGGCCCGCCGCCAGGGAGCCGTCACTGTTGGCGTTGCCGCCGGTGAAGCCGAGCGCGGCCGGTGCGGTCACCGCGAGCCGGGACCAGACCCGGGGGTCGGTGGCCACCGCGGCGACCGCGACGGTGCCGTCCGGGGTGACCGCGGCCCGGACCGCCGTGGTCTGCCGGTTGATCGCCGCGGCCACCTCCTGCGCCGACGCCGCGCCGATGGTGGCGAAGTCGGCGGCGTGGAAGGTGACGGTGCCGACCTGGTCGACGCCCCGGGTGGTGACGGTGAACTGGGCGGTGGCCCCGTCGGTCAACGCGAACGGCTCGGCGGTGCCGCCGACCACCTGGGCGGGCACCGAGGCGACCCCGAGCGGGTGCGGCTCGACGGCCACACTCAGCGCGTCGCCCCAGCCGCCCGGCTCGGTGACGCCCCGCGCGCCGGCCCGCAACCGCAACGTCGGCACCGGGGTGCCGGCCTGGTCGTTCACCACCACGGTGGACGACGCGGCGCCCGCGCCGACGACCCGCACCACGTACGCGTCCGAGCCGCCGTTGTCGAAGAAGCCCCGGACCGCGTACGCGCCGAACGCGTCGGCGGTGTAGCCGCCGAAGGTGGACACGAAGTCGCCGAAGCCGCGGACCCGGACCGCCCGGTCGGGCGCGCCGCGCGCGCTGCGGACGAGGAACCCGGCGGTCGAGGTGGGCGCGGAGACAATCGCGGGGGACGACTTGCCGTCGACCTCCACGACGGTCACACCGAGGTTGATGGTCATCAGCTACTCCTAGGCTTCGGCGGCGGTGCCGCCGCCGGGCTGCTGGCCGACGATGAGGTGCACGGTCTCGGCCGGGCGGACCGGGTAGAAATAGACCTCCACCCGGAACAACCCGAGGTCCACGTCGGCGGGCGGGTTGTTCTCCGCGTCGCACTTGACGGTGAAGACCTGCTCGGCCGGGTCGGAGCCGAAGGCGCCCTGCTGCCACAGGCCCAGCAGGAACGGGGTGATCACGTTGAACCGGACCATCCGGCGCAGCGCCTCGGTGTGCGGCTCCTGCCGGACGAAGCGCAGCCCGTCGCGCAGCGACGACTTGACGAAGTTGAACAGCAGCCGAACGTTCACGTACTGCCAGCGGGTGTCGGTGGAAAGCGTCCGGGAGCCGGCCACCACCGGCGTCCGCCCGCCGGGCGAGAGCAGCCCGTTGGTACGCCCGTTGCGGACCAGGTCGTCGTGCTCCCCGGCGCTGAACGCGGCGGCCAGCGACAGCGCGCCGCGTACGGCGGCGGCGTCCCCGGCCGGGGCCTTGTGGATGCCGCGCTCCTGCTCGGTGCGGGCGTAGACACCCATCACGTGCCCCTCGGGCGGGACGAACCGCACCGGCGTCGGCCCCACCCCGGCGGGATCGGCGACCTGGACCCACGGCGCGTACAGCGCCCCGTAGACCTTCGCGCCCTGGAACTGGGCCGCGTACTCCTTGACCGCCTGGGTGTAGTGCGCGACGGTCTCGGTGTAGTCCGCGGCGGAGCGGGGGACCGTGCCGGCCGGGTGGCCCCGGTCCGGGGCCGAGCCGACGTACACGCAGTCGCCGCGCCCGGCGACGTAGTCCAGCGCGCCCCGCACCACCAGCGCCTCGCCCACCGCCGGGAGCAGGTGCGCGTCGGGTACCGCCAGCAGTTGGACGGCGGCGGTGTCCAGCGCGTGCAGGCCGGTGTGCGCGGCGGCGTCGCCGACCAGGTCGCCGGCCCCGGCGGCGGTCTCGCTGCCGCCGGTGAGCGCGACGCCGCTGACCACGGCGGGCAGGTCGACGCCGGGCGCGGCGCTGCCCAGGTCCGCGACCGTGACGTAGCGGGAGCCGGTGACCGGGTGGTTGAGCCGGTCCGACACGTAGTCGGCGGAGCCGGCCTGCATGGAGAGGTTCGACCAGGTCTCGACGACCGGGAACGCGCCGGTGGCGGGATCCTGCTGCCGGACGACGAGGCGGAACTCGGCGCTGCTGACGGCCACTCCGGCGGCCACCGCCTCACCGGTGGCGGCGCCCAGGGTGACCGTACGGGTGGCCCGGTCCACGGCCGTGACCACTCGCAGCAGCGTGGTGGTGGAGGCGATCCGCAGCACCGTGCCGACGTCGACGCCGGCCAGTGAGGCGAGCTGCACGCTGGTGGCGGCGGCGGTCGCGGCGGCCCCGACGGTGGTGACGGCCCGGGGATCGTCGCGGACGTCGAGCCGCAGCGCGTGCGCCCAGACGCCCGGGTCGGCCACCCCGCGGTAGCCGGCGCTGACCCGCAGGCCGGCGGCCGGGGTGCCCTGCCGGTCGTTGAGGGTGGCCCGGGCGGCCTGGCTGCCGGCGCCGGCGATCCGCACGACGTACGCCTCGCGGCCGCCGTTGAGGAAGAACCCGGTGACCGCGTGCGGCAGGTACCCGTCGGCGTGGTGGCCGCCGAAGCGGGCGGTGAACTGGTCCAGGCTGCTGACCCGGACGGCCTGGTCGGGCACGCCCCGGCGGGTACGCCCGACGAACGCGCCGACGGAGGTGGGCGCGGCCGCCAGCGCGGGGCTGGCCCGCCCGTCGACCTCGGTGACGTTCACCCCTACCTGAAGTGCCATCGCTACGAGTTCCTTTCTGGCGACATCCGGACCGTCCCTTGCGCGACGAGGCGGCGGAGCAGGCCGTCGGCGGCGGTGCCGGAGGCGACGACGAGACGTCCGCGGGCCGGCAGCACCTGCCGGCCGGTGGGCAGCTGTAGTTCGACGGGGGCCGAGGTGAGGTTCTCCAGGACCGTGGTGCCGGCGGCCGGCCGGCAGACCAGCCGCGCCGGAGCGGTGGGGTACGGGTCGCTGAGCGCGGCGTCGCCGGTGAAGCCGAGGACGGCGGCGGCGTCCGGCACGTCCGCCGCCGGTGGGGTCACCGCGAGCCGGGATCCGACGCCCTGGGTGGGGGAGGTGAGGCGGACGTGCCCGTCGCCGGTGGGCCGGGCCACCGCGCGGCGCAGCTGCCGGTTGATCCGCGCCGCGACGTCCTCGGCGCTCCACTGCCCGTCCTGGTCGTCGAAGGTGACCTTGCGCCGTGACCGGTCGTCCACCTGCACGCTCATCGCGGCTCCCGGCGGCAGCGGGTACGGCCCGGCGGCGGCGCCGGTGAGCACGGCCGAGCCGGGTCCGTGGCCGGACACCGCGACCGGGCCGCCCGCGCCCAGCCCGAGGGCGGCGGCCGCGGTGGAGGCGGTGGGGTCCACCTCCAGCACGGTGCTCTCGCCGGTGCCCTCGGTGGCGAGCACCAGCGCGCCGTCGGGGTCCACGTCGGCGGTGACCCCGTCGACGCCCTCGAACGCCGCGGCGAGCTGCTCGCCCGTCGCGCGCAGCTCGCCGCCGTCGGCGGTGGCGTCCGGCACGGTGTCCTGGTCGAAGGTCAGGGTCTGCCACGGTCCGTCGTCGACCCGCAGCACGAGGGTGGCTCCCTCGCGGAGCCGGTAGCTGGTCATATCCGGAGCACGATTCCTTCCTGGTCCTCGGGCCCGGGCGTCGGCGGCGGCGCGGACCCGCTCGGGTCCCAGGGGGTGTCCAGCGGGCCGGAGCGCAGCTGCGCCTGGCGCACCCACGGCGCCTCGGTACGCGCCCCCTGCTCGACGCGGGTGCCGACGTGCAGGTAGACGGGGGCCGGCACCGCGCGGGCGCGGATGTCCAGCGGTGGTGGCAGCAGCGTCTGCACCGGCAGCACGGTGCCGTTGACGCGCAGCCCGGTGTCGACGCCGACCCGCCGCAGGATCTCCGTGCGCAGCGCCAGCGAGTGCGCCCGGTGCCGGGCGGCGGGCAGCAGCTGGTACTCGGCGAGGACGGGTCGCGGAGGCGGGCGCAGGCTGCACACGGTCAGCCCGCCCCGGACCCGGAACGAGTCGCGCTGCGGGATGTTCCAGCCCCGCTCGGGCTCCTCGCGCTGGTCGGTCAGGGTGAGCAGCACCACCGGGTCGGGCAGCCCGTCGACGGCGGTCACGTCGGTGAACGGGGGCTCCTCAACGACCACCGGGGCGGTGACGCTCAGGCGCGCCCCGGGGCCGGTGGCCGCGGCCAGGGCGGGGGTGACGGTCAGCGTCGTCGTGCCGGCCACCTCGTCGTGCGCCGCCGCGGTCACCGCGTACCGCCCCGCCGTGCCGTCCAGGGTGATCCGGTTGCCCGGGTACAGCGCCCGGTTGAGGCCGACGACGAGGGTGGTCGCGCCGGCCGCGGCGGGCTGCACCGGCAGTGCGGTCACGCCGGGCAGCGACAGCCCGGCGAGCAGCTCCACCAGCGCCGTCTCCACGTCGAGCAGCGCCTCGTCGCGTACCGCCAGCAGCTCGTCGAGGTGGATCTCGAAGGGCACGCCGGTCAGCACCCGGAGGGTGAAGCCGGTGACCTGGTTGCGCCGGTCGCCGACGATGCCGAACCGGTGCTGCTCCCAGGTGCGCCGCCGGTTGACCGGGATCAGCCAGCGGTGCTCCTCGCCGGGTGCGTCGGCCGCGTCCGAGTAGGAGAGCTCCAGCAGGAAGGGCGCGGCCGCAGTGCCGTCGGCGGCGCGCGAGGCGTACGTCCAGAGCCGCAGCTCGTCGTAGCCGCTCAGGTCCAGCGGGGCCGGCGGGGTGAGCTGCGCGGTGACGCCGGTGGCCCCGGCGTGCGTGGTGAGCCGCAGCGAGCCGGTGCCCTGCACCCGGAACGCGGTGACGGCGCTGTCGAGCAGGGCGGGGTTCGCCGAGGTCCAGGGCTGCTCGAAGCCGTGCACCAGTTCACTGGCCATGTCGTTCCCCCCTCACCCTCGTCCGGTCTTGCTCACCGTTCCGCCTCGTCGTCCGCCCGGATGGCCGCGGCCAGCTCGGCCGGGGTCGCCCAGGCGACCTCGACGAGCTGGGGGCGCAGCCGGTAGCTCACCGCCGTCCCCGCTCCGGTGACCGCCAGCACCCGGATGCCCGGGTACTGGTCCAGCAGGTGCGTGGCGACCCCGGGCAGCCCGCCGGCCGGAGCCGGCACCACGACCACGTCCGCCGCCTGCGCGCCGGCGGCCTGCAACAGCTCCCAGGGGTCGGCGGCGACGCCGACCACCTCCAGGTCCGCCTGTTCCTCGACGGCCCGCAGAACCGCGTCCCGCACCGTCGTCGCCACGCCGCCGAGAAGTATGCGAATTGCTGGCACCATCGGCCTCCTCCGTGCGGCACCTATCACGGTACGAATGGGGGCGGCGGTCGAGAATGGAGCCTTGTGCCCAATTAGGGACCAGGGTGCGGACTGGTCCTTTGGTACCAGGGCCGGTGGTACCCCATTGATCTCCTCGGCCGTCGGTATGCATTCCCTGTCCGCTGCGCGACACCAATTCGATCGATCAGCAGAATGAGTTAGGTCGTTCGGCCGAAACGGGCGGACGATCGGTTTCCGGGCCGGACCTGAACGGGGTCCGCCTCGCGTCGCCGGCCCCTTTCCCGGGGGCGGCGATCACCCGATCGACGTCACCAGCCGGGCGCCCGGGCGGGACCGCGGGCGCCGCGCACCAGGGCCGCCGCCTCGCCGCGGCGGCTCACCTCGAGCTTCTCCAGGAGATTGTGTACGTGGTTCTTGACGGTCCGGATCTCGATGTTGAGCTTGCGGGCGATCTCCTTGTTGGACAGGCCCTCGTCGATGAGGCCTAGGATCTCGCGCTCCCGGGTGGTCAGCCGGCTCCCCCCGGCGGGACCGCCCGGGCCCTGCCCGCGCTGCCCCATCCGGCGCATCAGCGCCGCCGCCACCGGCGGAGGGCAGGTCACCTCGCCCCGTCCGGCGGCGGCGACGACCCGCAGCAGCCCGTCGCTCGTCTCGTCGCGCAGCAGGTAGCCGGTCACCCCCGCCTCCGCGCAGGCCACCACCTCGTCGTCGCTGCCGGAGACGCCCAGCGCGATTACCCGGGTGTCGGCTGCGGCGGCGACCAGCAGTCGGCAGATGGCGAGGCTGTCCCGCGTCGCCAGGCTCACCAGCACCACCGCGAAGCCGTGGTCGGCGACCGCGCGCAGGGCCTCGTCGGCGTCGGCCGCCCCGGCCGCTCGTTCGACGAACGGTTGTGCGCCGAGGACATCGAGGACGTGATCGCGGAAGAGCCGTATGTCGTCAACTACGAGGACACGCACCGATGTCCCCTCGGATTCATTCATCACTGTGCGTCTCCCGGCCCGGACGCGGCATGGCCGCCGCCCTGTGCACAGGAGATAACTCGCGGCCCGCGCGCACAAGTCCTGTGACACCTAGTCGACATGGTCATGCCGTGCGGGTCACTCCCGGTGGCTTTATTACCCGCCGACTTTGTCGCGGTGGTGGACAATGTGTCATTTCGTCGAACCGTTGGGCGAATCGTCCATTCCTGAATTGCGGTGCATGCCGCGCGGCAAACATCGGCCGGGACCGACCGACGACCGCGTTGCGGGCGCGCGGTCGGCTCCGGTAAGGGACGTCTCGTAACGGGGTGAAGGCGTTGCTCGGCATCGGGCTGGTGGTCAGCCGGCGACGATGATGGTGAGGAGGTTGGCGATGCCGGACGCGGTGTTGACCAACGTGTGGGCGGCGCGGCGGTAGTCGCGCAGGATCTCGAAGCACTTCATCCTTGAGGTTCCCCTGGTAGGTCGGAGGCTCCGGCGAACCGGGGGAAGGGTCTGCCGCACCGGAGCGTCGATGAGCCCCTCGCTCGAACCGGCGACCTCACACGCTTGATGCTTGCTTCTGGCCGCTCAGGTAGCGGGGCCGCCCGTGAGACGGCTTAGCGTCTGCCTGGCGTTTGGGTAGGCGAGTCGCAGGGTGTGTGCGGTGAGGCGGGTTGCCCACCAGGTGAGGGCGACGAGGTAGCCGACGGTCAGTGCGCTGCTGGTGTTGCTGGTGAAGACGACGGCGTAGCCGATGGCGAGGCCGGGAGCGGTGACGGTGCGGATGGTGCGGCTACGGCTGGCGGTCAGTGCGGTGGCGACGCCGAGCAGCGCGGCTCCGACGCTGCCGACGAGGCCGGGCATGCCGGTGAGGTCGACCGGCGCGGTGATGGTCAGTGCTGCCCGCATCAGGTAGATGCCGATGCCGGCGGTGGCGGTGTGCAGAACTGCTGGTCGGGTGCGTGTGAGCCAGTCGGGTAGCTGCGGGGCGGGGATGCGGGGTGCGGTGGCGGCGATGACGGCGGCGCAGGCGGCGAGCGGTAGCGCGGAGCCCAGGGTCCACTTCAGGTACGGCTGGTAGTCGTATTCGACGGCGGTGCCGGTGGCGAGGCCGTAGAGGGCTGCGGCGATCGTGCCGCCGGCTGCGGCGGCGAGGTATCCGCGTCGGATGAGGGTGCCGGTCGCCGGCTCGGGTGTGCTTGGGGTGGTTGTGCCGGCGAGCCAGGTGATGGGGGCGAGGTGCGCTACGGCGAAGGCGGTGATCATGGCGAGTGCGCCGGCGACGCCGAGCTGCGGCAGTGAGGTGCGCACGCCGATGACGTGGTAGTCGACGGTGACGACGTCTGCGGTGAGCACTGCTTGTAGGAGCAGGGCGAGGGAGCAGCCGCCGATGACAATGGCGCTGGTCAGGTCCCGGATGCGCAGCCGTACCCGTGGTAGTTGGGTGGCGGCGGCGGTGGGTGTTGCGTGGTGGTGCGCCGTGGTGAGGGTCAGGGCGCCGTCAGCGAGGGCGTGGGAGTGGCCGATGAGGCTGGTCGGCGTGTGACCGGTGGCTGCCGTGAGCCGCTCGTGCAGGCCCGGTATCGCTTCGGCTTCGCGGTGAATCACGCCGGTGAGGTGGTGACGGTCCACGTCAGCCGCGTCGAGGATGTCCTGGACCGCGCCGTCGACGCCGTCGAGGAGGGGCTGGGCTGCGGCGGTGACGTCGTCGCGGGTGATGACGGCGGGCTGGCGGGGTGCGGGTAGGAGGACGGGTGCGCGGTCCTGCGTCGTCAGGAGTTGCCGGGCCTGGCGGATGGACTCCAGCAGCGCTACCGCACCGTCGGATTGGGCTGTCTTGGCCGGCGGCGGGTCGTCGTGCGTGGGGCTGGTGCCGGTGATGTGCTGGGCGAGCGCGTGGTCCAGGTCGTGGGTCAGGCTGATCGGTCGGGTCGCGAGTTCGCGGTATCCGTCGGGGTTGGCCTGGAGGATGGTCAGGGTGATCCGGTGCCGGTCGGCCTGGCAGATCAGCAGGCAGGAGGCGTCAGGGACGGTGCCGGCCGTGACGTAGGCGGCGAGTGCCGCTGGCGCGGTGACCATGGCCGGGGCGGGGAGACTGGCGCGGGTCGCCGCGTCGGTGAGATGCCCTCGTCGCCGAGGTCCCCAGCCCGAGGGGATCGTGATGGTGAGAGCGTCGACGGGGGCTCCGGTCTGGCGGACGGCCTGATCGGCGATGTGCCACAGCTGACCGGCGAGCAACTGCACGGCGTCGAGCGGCGGCTCGGTCCTGGCTGCGCCGAGCAGTTCCAGCGGGTCGTCGATGAACTGGTGGTCCGGCGAGGGCGTGGATGGCGCGGTTACGCCTACGTGTAGCTGACCGGAGGGGTCGACGGTGAGTCCGTGGGGCATGACGATGCGGCCGTTGAGCATGACGGGGATCCGCGTGCCGTGTAAGTCGGCGGTGGCGGCGATGACCGCAGAGGTGAGGTCGATCGACAGTCGGATGCCCCCGTTTGGCATGTGAGGCAGTCTCTCTCGGCAGGGGTGGAGATCGTCAATTGCGGCTTTGTTGAGTGATCCTTTGTGCGCGGATGGTGAGAATCCTTCTCGGCGGGATGGTCATCGGCTCCTGTTGCCCTGTATGCGAGTAGGAGGTTGGTATCGGGCGGGGGGAGACAGGATGCCGCAGGAGTCGCCGGGTCGAGGTGACCGGCTGGCCGAGTACGTGCGTCCCACGGTCTACGCCCCACCCGCCCAGGCTGCACCGCGTCGTCCGGCGCAGCGGGCGTCCTCCCTGGCCCGGGTGATCCGTGCCGCTGTGGGCACGGCGGCTTTCCTGGGTGGGCTACCTGCCCTGCTGTTGCTCCTCGGCGGCAATCCTGTCCAGCGGTTGCCGTCGGGGTCGCAGCTGGTGGCGTGGTTCGACCAGCCCAGCGGACGATTCACCCCGACCGTGCTCGCGGGCGCGGTCATCTGGGCGCTGTGGCTGCTGTGGGCTGCGCTGGCGCTGCTACTGATCGCCGAACTGGTTGCCCTCGCGACCCGGTCGCGCATCCGGGTGCTGCGACTCCCCGCGCCGCTGCACCGGCTGGTGTTCGGGTTGGCCGGCACCGCGGCGATCGCCGTCACCTCCGCCGGCAACCTCACCCCCATCGACGGGGGAGGCAACTCACCCGCCGCTGTCGCCCCAGCCGGCGCTGCGCAGGCAGTCCCTCGGCAGGCCGTTGCGCGCGGTCCCGCGCTGATCCAGGTCGCCGACACCCGATACCTCTACACGGTCGAGCGACACGACACCCTGTCCAGGGTCGCCAAAGAATGGCTCGGCGACGCCGGCCGGTGGCCGGAGATCTGCCGCCTCAACAAGCACCGCCACTTCCCCGGAGTCGGCGGCACCCTGCGCGACTGCGACCTCATCTACCCAGGCTGGGAACTGCGGCTGCCCGCTGATGCCCGCCCACCGCAGGCAGCCACACCAGCCACCCCGGCCCCTGCGCCGCCACCAACCACCGTGACCCCCTCCCCGCACACTGCGCCAGACGGCCCGAGTCCTACGGCTTCGCCCACTACGGCCGACCGCGGATACTCCGCCACGTCCGAGAGCCCACCACCGGCCACCGCGAGCGCACCCACGCCGTCCACCGGGGCGGATCCCGTCCCCACGATCACGGCGTCACCTTCCACCTTGCCGCCTGCCAACGGCATGCACAGTCCCGCCGGGGCAGGCGACGAGCAGGGTGTGCAGTTGTCTGCAGGCAGTTGGCTGCCCTGGTCACTCGCCGCCGCGATCACCACAGCGGCGGCCCTGGTGTGGCGGCAGCGCCGACGCCGCTATACCGGCAACCCTGACGACGACCCACCCACCGAACTACCACCACCGGTGGTTGAGCTGCGCCGTGCCGTGGCACACAAGCCTGAACTACCGCCTCCCGGCCCTGACGACACCGGACCGCCCCGGCTGGAGCCCGATCTCGCACCTCTGCCCTCGGGCGCAACCGGCATCGTCGGCGACGGCGCACTCTCCGCCGCCCGCGCCGCTCTCGTCGCCGTGCTGGCCTCCGGCGACCCACACCACCCCCACCCGCGCGGCGAGGTCGTCATCGACACCGCCACCCTCAATACGCTGCTCGGCCCGGACATGCCGGCGATCGGCCCGTGGCCACGGCTGCACGTAACCGACAACCTCGCCGGCGCGCTCAGCACGCTCGAGTCCCTGCTGCTGCAACGCAGCCGCATCGCGCACGAACAAGCGCTCACCGACCTCGACGCCTCGCGACCTGACCCACCGGACGAGCAGGCGCTGCCACCGATCATGCTCATCACCGGGGCGCCGGGCGCCGATAACAGCGCTCGGATCCAAGCCACTCTCGCAGCGGGGAAGGAACTACACGTGGCTGCGCTGCTGCTCGGCGAGTGGCCCCACGGCGACACCATCGAGGTCGCCCCGGACGGCCATACCACCCACCTTCATGGACAGGCCCCTTCACCCGTACCGTCGCGCCTGGCTGTTCTCGAACCAGCCACAGCGCATCAGATCCTGATCACCCTGAAGGAAGCCCAGACGGGCGAACGGCCCGCCACCGCCTCCTTGGCGGCACCGGTCACGGCAGTACCGTTGCATGCCAGCCGAACCGCCACCACACCAGACGAACAGCCGGCTGCCACGTCCCCGCCAGCTGACTCAACGACCGCCAAAGCAGAACTTCGGGTGCTCGGGCAGCCGCGGATCGACAACATCACCAAGCCCGGCCGACCACTGCGCGCCAAAGCTCTCGAACTCGCCGTCTTCCTGGCCTGCCACCCCGACGGCGTCACCACCCGCGACATCGGCGAATACCTCGAACCGGACGCCCGCATCAGCCAAGCCGACCAACGCGTACACACCAACGCCTCGAACCTTCGCCACGTCCTCGGGCGCGCCGGCACGGCGGAGGCAAAGAACTCCTACGTCATCAAGACGGCCGGACGGTACCGGCTCGACCCGGCAACCGTCGATGTCGACGTGTGGACGCTGCGCGACCTCATGCGCCGCGCGGCCATTGCCCCCGAGCCGCGCCGCCGGGAACTGCTGACCACCGCCTGTGAGCTCGCGGCCGCACCGCTCGCCGAAGGACAGGACTACGAGTGGCTACAGCCACACCGCGAGACGGTCCGCCGTTGGGGCACCGAAGCTCACCTCCTGCTCGCCGACGACCTGCTCGGCCACGACCCGCAAGCCGCATCCGACCTACTCAACAAGGCGATCGAACTCGACTGCTACAACGAAGCCCTCTACACCAAAGCGATGCACGCCCGCCACGCCCTCGGCGACGCCGACGGCATCCGTACGCTACTGCGTGCCCTCACCAGAGCCCTCGCCGATCTCGACATCGAACCTCAGGGCGAGACCATCGCCCTGGCCGCCCAGTTCTGTGGCAGTCTGGCCGAATAGTAGGCAGCACCGGCTTGGGGGCACGGGCTGACGCCAGATCGAGCGTCGAGCAGTAATCAGCGGCGTCGACGGCGGTGCCCAGCGTCCGCAGTCCACCGTTCAGGCGCTCGGATCTACACAGAGCACCGCGACGACATTCCGCCACATTGCCGACGCCTATGGTCAGCCGGGCTGGCCGATTACCTGCGCTCGATCGCCTCGGAACGGCAGGCGATGCAGCGGTGCGCGGGCTGGCCAATGTGCCCAGGACGCTTGCACAGTTCACCACCGCCGGTGTTTGACACCGCTGCCCGCGGCCAGGTGGTCCCGGCTGGGACCGCAGCCCGCCGGTTCGTCGGCAGAAACCGCCGCCATCCAGGAGCGGGTGTCTCGGCCTTCAATTGGTCTTCATTACTTCGGGTGACACGTTGGCTGTCACCCCCGGCGGCCGAATCTGTCACCCCCGCCTGTTGTTCTGTCACCCCTGCTGCGGGTGTGGTCCGTCGGTTCGGTTGCGCCAGCCGGTAGACGCGGGTGGCGATGCCGGCGACCTTCGACACCACGAGGCGACCCAGTTGCACGAGCTTGGCCAGGCATCGTTGCACGGTGCGTTCGGAGCAGCCGACGTACTCGGCGAGGGTGGCCACGGACGGCCAGGCGTTGCCCTCACGGTTGGCGTGGGCGGCGATGGCAATGGCTACCGCTCGCTCGTTCTTCCCAAGGTCTTTTGTGGTGAGCAGGGCAGCCTTGACGGCTTGACTCATGGCTTGCGTATCTCCGTCCGTCAGGGTCCGGTGCGCCTGTGGTGGCGCCCCGGGCCGATTTCTGGCTTGAAACCGCCGGTACGTCCGGTACGGCGGTGCGATACGTGGGCGAGCTCAGTTGCTGCGGGGTTCTTCACCGACGCCAGGAAGCTGACGACATCGGCGTGAGAGCCGGTCGGGGCAGCCGCGGGGGCGGGCATGCCGGGATACCTGAGGTCGGCGGTGAAGGCGGTTCTTGCGATCGCTCACGGCAGGCATCGCATGGCGGAGCTTGTAGGCCGAACCCAGGACTGGCCATCGCTTGCGCCTCTTCGTCAGCAGGCCCTGTCGGGGCGGTGGGGTGATGCTGCGGACTGCCGCCGATGGATCAGCCACCGGCGGACCCGATCGACGCTCAATCCGTCGTCGGGGTCAAGCCACCTCAGCCGGGACCGCCAGCGGACGTCAGCGGCATCGCAGATCAGAGGCTGAGCGACACGACCCACGGGGTCCGGGCAGCTGAGCGCACTGCTGCATCGGGCCGCCGCCCTGAATGTGGACTCACCGCACCGCACGTCACCGCAGGTCACCGCACACGTGCCTGCGGTTACGCCGCGACCTCGGTCCCCGCCGCAGGCGCTCTGCGGCCTGGACCGGCTGCCGGAGGGGCGACTCCCGGCTGCAACGTACGATGCTGACGCCGTCGCCCACGATATGCTCGGCGCCCGGCCGGCCCAGGGAGCCGACCAGCCCTCGGCACGGGCCTTGCCGGCTCCGGCTGCCGCAGGCAACTGCGGTCGCGGCGTTCTCTACCAGCTCCGCGTCCCAACTACCGGCGCCCGGGCGGCTGCCGGACGGACGCACGGCGGGCGGGACGAAAACCGCGCATCCGCTGGAGCTGCCGCCCGGTGGCGGCCGACAGCAGCAGCATGGGCAGTCCGAAGCAAGCCACGACGACGGTGACCGCTCCGATGACCCTTTGGGTCATGGTGTGGCCCTTCCCTGAACACAAAAAAGGCCGGTCCCGCGCGGAGCGCGGCCGGGGACGGTGGCGCGAGGATGGAGACCGCGCCCGCGGATAGTTCGACGTCCGCGGGTCGTGCCGTGGGCGGGTGTGGCTGTCGCTCGGGCTGGCCGCCCGATCTCTCCTTCATGGGCGCGGTTGTGACGTGGGGGAGCCGCGCTGGGTGTGGGCCGGGGGCGGCGGCACGGGCCACTGCCGCCCCCGGCCAGGGGGTGGATGGGGACGGTCAGACCTTGAGTAGGTCGAAGGCGGCCATCTTCAGGTCACCGACCCTGCCGGTGACAACCCGGTTGGCGCGGACGGTGTCGTTCTTGGCGGGCTGGTAGTGGTCAAGGTATTCGGTGATGGCCTGGTAGCCGGCCCAGCGGCTGCCGGTGATGTGTTTCTGGGTGTCGGCCTCGCGGATGAGGTACTTGAGGGTGCCGATCCGCTGCTTGGCGTTGTTGCGGGTTTGTTCGGAGGCGTTGTCCTTGACCGGCCAGACCTGCGCCACCACGTTCTCGAACTCGCGCATGGTGAGTTCGGTCTGCAGCATCCGTTCGGCGGCCTTCTCGAAGGTCTCCACGTACTTCCACATCAGGCCCAGCGCCTCCCGAGCCTGACTGATCTGGGAGTTGACGTTGCAGGTGTGCCGGAACGTGTAGTGGCCGACCGCACGCCGGAAGGCGGCGCGTTGCGTGTTCGCGCAGACCACGCGAATCGGGCTGGCGTCCACGCGCAGGGCGGCGCTGCCATCGTGGGACGTGGTGCCGATCAGGTACATGTCCAGCCGGTCCACCCCACCGATCTCCATCGCGTCGGGCAGCTTCATCGTGACGAACACGCTCTTGCCGCGGCGGAGGCTGCCGGCGGTCTCGAAGTGGGCGCCGCCCACCTGATCGACGAGCCGGTCGAGCATCTCGGCGCACTGCTCGTTCTGGACCACCGTGTAGTCGGTGCCGACGACGCCCAGGTACTCGGTGTCGCCGGTGACCGGGTTGCGGCGCACGGTCATCCGCTTGTCGTCGGCGGGGATCTGCACCTCGACGCCGTCCACGACATCGATGCCGACGGTGCGGATGGTGCGCACACCCCAGCCGCCGAGCCGGGCCGCGGCCATGATCTCCTCGGCCTTCATCGTGTTCTGCGTGACGGTGCCGAGCTGGTGCCAGGCCGACACGCGGGCGCTGGCGAAGGCGGTGATTCCGTCCGCGAACGTTTCGAGTTCGTGCGGCACGTATCTCTCCTCTAAATGTTCTGTGGGGGCCGAGCCCAACGGGCCCGGCCCCGGGATGGGGATGAGGTGGTCAGGACTGCTCGACGGCCGTGCCGCTGTCGGCCGGCGCCGGGTAGGCGAAGGTCAGCGGCGCGTCGGAGACCAGGACGATGCGCCCGGCGGCAGCGGCCTTGGTGCAGTTGTTGCGCACCGCCCCGGAACTGACGGCGCGGCCGAGCTGCCCGCCGATGGCGGTGGCGATGTCCTGCGGGGTCATCGCCGCCCCGGGGGCGGCGGCCAGCACGTCAAGGGTGAGCTTCTCCAGCACGCCCCGGCCGAACGGTTGGCTGCCGTCGGCGTTGACGGTGACGTCGCTGCGCCGGCCCCCGCTGCCCGCGTTGCCCGACGTCCGGGGGCCCGGACGGGTGGGCAGGGTGACGACGTGGGTCTTCTCGTCTGGGCCGACGACGTGCAGGGTGCCGTCCGACCGGATCAGCGGCAGTATCGTGGCCGTGACGTTCGGCGTGGTCGCTGCGCCGCGGATGAGGTGAAGGCAGAGCGGGCAGCGGGGCGGCTGCGGGTTCGGGTCGACCTCGCTGGCCTTGGTCGGGCCAGGGATCCACCGATCGGGCAGGTCGGGCCGCCGTCGGGCGGCATCGGCCTGCTCCATGACGGTGAGCAGGCGGGCGGCGGTGACGTGACCGATGCCGCTCTCGGCCACGACCACGTCGAGGGTGGCGCCGTCGTCGCCGTAGTCGGCCAGTACGCCTTTAATCGCCATGACCTTGCGGTCCCCGGGACGCGTCGGCTGCACCACCGTGACTGTCGGTGCCTCGCGGCCTTCATCGCTGTTGTCGGCGTCGTCGCAGGCCTTGTCGCTGGCGTCGATTCGGTCGCTCTCGTTCGCCGCTTCGGCGGTCTCCTGGTGGGCGTCGCCGTCGGTGTCGGTGTCGGGGTGGTCCGCCGGTTCGGTGTCGCCGGTGGCCGGGGCCGCGTCGACGGGGTCCGGGTCGGCGGGCTGCTCGGTCTCGTCCGCGCCGGCCGTGTGTGCGTCGCCGGGGCCCGCGACGTCGTCGGGTACGACGTCGGTGGCCGGGGTCGCGAGGGTCCACCGGGTCGGCGTGCCCTCCGCGGAGTCGGCGTCGGTGTGCACTGCGACGATCACCCCGGCGTCGGCCAGCGTCTTGATCGCCTTGTCGGTGGTCGAGCGGGCCTTGCCCGACCTGTCGGCCAGTTCGTGGACGTTGCCCTGACCGAGATCGGTCAAGGCATCGAGGACAGCCTGCGTGGCAGGTGTCAGGGACAGGTTTTCCATCGGGTTCCTTCCTCGGGAACGTGGGGTTGGGGATGCCCGGCACGGTGTTGTGCCGGGCGGTGGTGCGCCGGGTCGCGGAGCAACGGTCAGCGCGGCAGGCGCCCACAGCGGTGCGCTGCCGTGCTACGTGCTGGTGAATTACGGCCCGGTGGCCTCGGGGCTGCGCGTGATGCGGCCGAAGGGGGGACAGGGGCCGGAGTTGGTGGGCTCGGCGGCCGCCGCCTGCAGGATGGAGAGCTTGCCCTCGGCAGGGTGGTGGTAGGTGTCGGCGTCAGCCGGGGACAGGCGCAGATGTCCGGTGCCGACCTTCAGGTCCGACGACGTACGCGGCTGGTCGGCCCGGCGAATGGTTGCAGTGGGATTCGGTGTGGCCGGGACAACGAGGAGCGTGTCGGGTTGCCAGAGCGCCGCCGCCGGCGGCCCGGGGACGGGGTGCGGGGCTGGGATGGGGCGGCGGCGTGCTGGTCGAGGGCGGCCGGTTGTCGGCGCGACCCGGTGACCGATCGGGTTGTGGTGCGCTGTTAGCTGGGAAGGTGGGCGAGTTCGGCCGGGGTGAGCTGGGCGGGGGTGCGGCTGTGCCAGGCGTCGGAGTGACGCAGGTGCCACCAGCGCAGCAGCGACCGGCAGGCCGAGGCGAGTTCGTCGCACACCGGCAGCGGATACGCCATGCCGGCCTTGATGTGCAGATGCTGTGGGTCCGTGTAGGCGGTCGGCGCCCACCCCTGGTCAGTCTCGGTGACCTCGCCGACGACCCGGTTCGGGTAGGGGACGTCGAAGGCGGTGGCGGCCTCGGCGTCGGGCACCACCAGCCAGGTGTGCGGATCCTTGAGCCGCAGCGTCGCCACGCCATGTGACGGGTCGCTGCGCCGCAGGAGCAGGTGCCGCCGGTTGCCGTCGCCTATGGGCCGGTGGTTGCGCCAGGCGCGGTAGGCGGTGAGGAGTCCGGCCCCGAGGACGGTGTGCCGCTCGCGGGCGGTGAGCGCGTCGGTGAGAGCTTGGTGGTAGCCGGCCGAGTGCAGGTCGGCGCGGGCGGCCAGTTGTTGCCGGGCCGTGTCGGCGAGCACATCCAGGCGGGTGAGGGTCTGGTGGAGGCTGGTGGTGCTGGTGGTGAAGTCGCGTGCGGTCTTGTGCAGGACGCGGGCGAGGTCGCCGATCGGGCCGAGGTTCGCGGTGTCGTGGCGCCACAGCTGTTCGGGAAGGACGTCGTTGGTGTCGGCGGCGATGCGCCGAAGCGCCGGATCGGTCAGGAACATCGAAAGCCTCCTTTGTGGGCCTCGGAGTTGCGGGCATGCGCAGGGCCGGTCGCGGCGGGGCGGCGACCGGTCGACCGTGGATTCAGGCGAGGGGGTTTAGGCGAGGGCGACGGCGCACAGTCGTGCGTTGGAGCGCAGGCTGCGCAGGTAGGCGCAGGCCTCGTTGAGGAAGCGGAGGCGGTCGGCGACGGAGGCGCTGGCCGTGATGAGTAGCCGGCCGTCGGTGGTGATCAGCGCGTCGCCGATCAGCGCGATGCGCCAGTAGAGCCCGACGTAGGTGTTTTCACCGGCCTGGTAGACGGACAGCTCGTAGGGGTCGAACGAGTGGGCGAGCATCGCCAGCACTCGGGGTTGCTGCTCGAAGCGGCGACGGGCCTCGTTCAGCGTGACCTTGGCCGGGTCGGCGAGGTGCTGAGCGAGGTAGTCCTCCCACGGGCGGGCGGGCCTGGTGGTGGCGCCGATGTGCGCGTTCCAGGCGCGCCATCGTCGGGCGGCGCCGTGGGCGGCCATCGCGGCGGTGCCGGTCAGGTCGAGGCGGCTCTTGCGGCCCCCGGCGGCCGTGGTGACCGCGCCGAAGCAGCGGGCGGCGTCGAGCAGGTGGTAGCCGAAGAAGCGGGTCAGCCAGCCGATGAGGCGGCGGTGACGGACGTGGTAGCGGCGGGAAGGGGTGCCGTGAGCGTGCAGATGGTTGTGGACTTTCTCCGAGGCGGCGAACCAGTCGGCGTCGTCGCCGGCGGTGAAGCAGACGGTGACGACCTGAACGGTGAGCGGCCTGGGGGTGGGCATGACACAGTGCTCCCTTCGCAAAGGATATGAATGAGCGCGCGGTGGGGTCACCGGATCGCGGCGTCTGAGCCGGGGAAGCTGCCGGGAACGATGCTGCGGGCGGGGACCGCGAGCCGACCACAAATGGGTGGGCTGTCGGTGATCCCGCAGCGCGGGCAGGTCCGAGGAGGACAGACGGGCGGCGGCGCGAGCAAAGGTGAGCCTGCACCGTAGCGTCGTGACCTGACAGCACAAGCCCGGTCGGACGTTGCGGCCACGCCGCTGGCCTGCGATGACAGGCTCAGCCGCGCGGCTGTCAGGATCTGTCAGAGGACGAAGGTCCCGTCGTCGTCGTAGTTCGGGTTGTCCGCCACGGGCTGGCCGTGGTCGCTGGGCAGCGCGGCCAGCCGTATCCGGCCGGTGGCGGCGGCCGGAAGCCAGACCGCGTCGGCGGGCTCGCTGGTGTGGGTGGCGGTGGCCACCGCAACGTCGCCACGCCGGGCCCTAAGGAGCCGGTGGAGGTGTTCCTCGCGCTGCTCGCTGCCGAGCCAGAACAGCACCGGATAGCGGGGGCCGCCGCGGCGGATCAGCTGTGCGTACCGGTCGAGCTTGGCCACCACCCGGGTCAGGGGTTCGGTGCCGGTGTCGGCCTCCAGGAAGAACCCGACCGTGGTGTCGTCGACGCTCCACAGGCCGTGTCCGTCGGCGGTGATGGTCCGGTACTGCTTGGTGGTCAGCGACTCGGACCACCACCGGTCCAGTCGCGTCTCGGGGTGCCGGCGGGCGTGCGCGGTGAGCCGGACGAAGAACTCGTTCGTGGTGAGCAGGTGCGCCAGGTGCGGGTTCGCCGACAGCCGCTGTGCTGTCTGCCGACTGGTGCGGAGGGTGGGTTCGGGCCGCTGGTGGGCGGCGGCCTGGAATCGGTGCCCGTGGTGGCCGAGGGTCCAGTGCCACGGCTGGCTGCCACCGCCGTCGCGGGCGAACCGGAACCGGTCGAGCAGGCCCAGGGCGGCCAGCTCACCGAGTCGGATCTGGCAGGTACGTCGGGCGTGGAACAGCATGCGCTGGATCTGGTCGGTGGTGAGGACCTGGTGGTCGTCGAGGAGCTGCAGGAGCAGCCGGTCGCGGCTGGTGATGTGGGGGTAGATGGTCAGCAGGGAGGCGGAGCGCGATTGCGGCATAGAGGGTTCACCCCGTGGAAAGAGAGTCCCGTAGGGAGTCTGGATGAGTCGATCTTGGGATTGGGCTTGCCGTCGGCCGTGTTCGGGCAGGCCAGGTACCTGACAGGCCAGATGCAGAGGGCTCGTCTGGGGCCTCGTGTCGCGGACACCCTCAAACGAGCCCTCGATGCCGGACCCGGTCGAGCCCTGAAACGAGCGGCCCCGCCCGGTCAGCGTTCGCGAGAGGTCATGCGCCGGCGCATCGCCGTGCGGGCGAGCTGCTGCATCGGCGGCTCGCCGTCAGCCCGCCGGTGCGCAGCCGCGCACGCCTGCCGGATGGCGGTCGCCTCACCGACGACCGGCGCCGGTGGGTTCGTGGTGAAGGTGAAGGCCGGCAGTTCCCGGTTGCCGACCAGCAGCCGGGCGGCGGCGGTGTAGACGTCGAGGTGCGCGAGGTCGTGCTCGTCGAGTTCGGGTCTGGTGTGCCGGGACAGCTCGCGTGCGTCGGCGGGGTCGACGGTGAAGAACACCTTGCTGCGCGCGTTCGCCGACACCGCCGCCGCCACGTCGTGCGGTAGTTGCGCCAGGTCCTGGTGCGCCAGGACCAGACCGAGCCGGAACCCGCGGGCCTCGGCCAGCATGTCTCCGACGCTGCCCGGCAGGGTCAGGAAGTTCTGACACTCGTCGACATACAGGCAGGCGTCCCTGCGCTGGTCTTCGGGGGTGCAGGCGCGGGCGATGGCGGCCTGCCAGACTCGGGCGACGATCAGCGAGCCCAGGATGCGGCTGGTCTCCTCGCCGAGGATGCCCTTGGGTAGCCGGCACAGCAGCACCCCGCCGTCGAGCACCTGGCCCATGTCGAACGACGAGTGGGCGTTACCGATGACGCTCTTGACGAAGTCGCGCAGCAGGAACGCCCGCAGCCTCGCCAGGACCGGGGCGATGACCTGGCCGCGGAACTGGTCGTTGATGCCGTCGTACCAGAGCCAGAACCCGCCGAGCCCGTCCGGGTCATCCAGGCCGTGGGTGAACCGGCCCCGGAACTCCCGGTCCTGCAGCAGCGACGGCACCAGACTCAGGGTCGGTTTGGCGTGGCGCATCAGGGTCAGGCACGCCACCCGCATGGTGTCGTCCATGCGCGGACCCCACTGGCCCTGGAAGATCTTCGCGAAGATTCCCACCAGGTTGTCCACCGCCAGGTGCGGATCGCCCTGGTCGTCGAGGGGGTTGAAGCAGCCCGGGTTGTCCTGGTCCGGGTCGATGATGACGATCTTCTTCGCGTACGAGGTGGGAAGCCGGTCGAGGACGTCGGTGATCAGGTCCCCGCGCGGGTCGATGACGACCGTGCCCCGGCCGGCCTTGATGTCGGCGAGGATCATATTCAGCAGCAGGGTGGACTTGCCGACACCGGTCTTGCCGACCATGTGTACGTGCTGTCGGGCGTCGGTGACCTTCAGGCCGACGCTGTGCTGGCCGATCTGTGAGCGGCCGAGCACCTTCACGCTTCGCCCGCCGGAGGGCACCTGCACCGGCGCGGGCACGGCCTTGGCCCGCGCCCGGTCCAGGCCTGGCACGGCGAGGTCCTGCGGTAGCGCGGCGAGGGCGGCGAGTTCCGGCACGGTGGCCAGGAATCCGCGCCGCAACCTGCGGCCCGCGAGCGTGGCCACCGGCTGCGCCATCCGCATCCGCCGCAGCCGGTTCGGGCCGGTGTAGGTGGCGGCGGCGGACGCGAGCGTGTGTCGGAGCCCGGCCAGACGCTTGTGGACCTGCGCGCTTCGCCGTCTGTCCGGCGGGGTGCGGTCGGGATCGGTGGCCACGGCGTACCGGATGGCGATCTCGAAGTGCGGCACCCGCACCGCCTTGTCCACGATTGTGCGGGCGTCGGCGCTGGCGACCGGGTCTCGCTCCACGACCCGCCCGGCCGCGACCGGGGTACGCGGCCGGGACGGGCCGGGGCTGACGATGTCGAGCAGCCAGAGCAGGGGTTCGATGGCCAGCTGTGCCGCACGGGAAGCGGCGTGGGCGGCGGCGTCGGGTCGGCCGTGGGGATGGGTGCTGACGGTGGCTGCTGCCCGCCGGGCCGCGCGGACGCGGCGGGCAGACGCGGGGCGGGCGAGGATCTGCACGCACGCGTGCTCGCGGTGCCGTACTTCGCCGCCGGCGGCGAGCAGCGTGCGTAACGGGTCTGCGTCGTGGTCGCTGCGCAGCGGCAGCCCGTCGGTGTGCTGCGGCCAGTGCGCGCCTCCCACCTCGTCACCTACCTCGGTGGGGATGGGCGCTGCGGCGTCGGTGGCGGTCATGGTCGCGGCGGGCCAGGCTGCTCGAACGGCCGCCTCGACAGCGCCCGGTGGCACCGTGGCGGGCACCCACACCCGGATGGTCAGTGCGCGGCCGGTCCAGGTGTACTCCCAGGCGACATGCGGACAGCCGAACACCCGGCGTCGCCACCCCGAGGGCGGCGTCAGCACACCCATGAGGGTGGTCCAGAACGCGGCGGCGGCTTCGGCGGTGACCTGCGGCGGGGCGGCGATGGTCAGCCACCGCGCGCCGGTCAGGAGCCGCCGGTGCCGCCAGGCGAGCACCGCGTCGTGGGCGACCACCGCCGCGACGATCGCGGTGGCGGCGAGGACGCCGAGCCACGGCCGGGCGATGACCCACTGCCAGAGCGCGGTGGGCCAGGTCGGGGTGATGGTCATACAGCCTCCCCGATGCCGGTGACGGCGATGGTGTGCTCTGCCGCCGACCCGACGGCGCGGAAGGGGATCCGGCTGCGTCCGGCGACGAGCAGCCCTTCACCCCGGGGCGTGGAGAGCAGCAGCCGTGATTCGCCGGCGGTCAGGTTGAACGCCTCGCTGACGGCGTCGATGGACTGGGTGCTCTGGCGCATCAGCACCTGGGTGGCGGCGTTGGACACCACGGCGAGACCGAGGTCGGTCGACAGGACGTCGGCCGCGTCCTGGGTGATCACGCACAGCCCGGCGGAACGTTTGCGGGCGGCTTTGGCCATCCGGAACAGGAACCGTGCGCCTTCGCCGTCGCGCATCAGCAGCCACGCCTCGTCCACCACGACGAGCCGCCGTCGTTGCCGGCCGGCGTCGGTGGGGGTGTCGATGCTCGACCAGATGGCGTCGAGGGCCAGCAGGGTTCCCACGGTGCGCAGCTCGTCGGGAAGGTGCCGCAGCGACCACACGACCAGGTGCCCGCCCGGTGTGGTGGTGGTCGGCCCGTCGAAGAGGTTGGCGAAGTTGCCGACCGTCCAGGGGGCGAGGCGGGCGGCGAGCTGCTCGGCGGCGGGGTCGTCGTCGGCGTCGAGGCAGGCGGCCAGGTCGCGCAGCAGCGGCGCCGGCCTGCTCCAGGTAGCGGGGTCGGCGGTGATGCCGGCCTTGTGGTAGGCGCTGATGATGGCCCGATCAAGGGCCGCGCGTTCGGCCGGCGGCGGCATCTGCCCGAGCATGACCGAGATCAGGGTGTGCAGGTAGAGGCCCCGCCGGGTGAGGGCGTCGGCCCGGCCGTCGGCCGGCAGGTCGAAGGGATTGACGCGTACGCCCGGCTGGCCGAGCTGCACGACGATCCCGCCGACGTGCTCGGCGAGCGGCCGGTACTCGTCCTCCGGGTCGATGACGGCGACCGCCGTGCCCTGGTACAGGTTGCGCAGCACCTCCAGCTTGACGAAGTAGCTCTTGCCCGCGCCCGATTGGGCCAGGACCACGCTGTTGTGGTTGTCCTGCGCCCATCGGTCCCAGATCAGCACCCCGTTGCTGGTGGTGTTGACCCCGTACAGCACCCCCTCAGGTGCGGCGACGGTGCCGGGGGAGGGGGCGGCGAGGTCGGCCGAGGCGAGGGGGAACGCCGCCGCGAGGGCGGTGGTGTCCAGGATGCGGCGCATCCGCAGCGGATCCACCCCCACCGGCAGGGTGGCCACCCAGCCCTGCTGGTGGCGGAACGTCGCCGGCTGCAGATCCAGCAACACACTCGCCGCCGCCGACTTCACCCCGGCGGCGCCGGCAGCGAGCTCGTCGAGGGTGCGGGCGTGCACGGTGACGTAGATGCCGACCTCGAACAGCTTCGCCGCGCCGCGGGCGACGCGCTCGGCGAGGTCCGCGGCGTCGGCCGCCGCCGCCTCCACCATCGGATCCCCCAGCCGCCCCTGGTCGACGTCGAGACGCCGGGAGGATTCGAGGCGGGCACGTTGGCGCTTGAGCATCGGCGCCGCCAAGGACGCCGGCACCGGCTCCAGATGCACCGCGACGTCGACCCGGCCGGGATAGGACAGCAGCGGCTCCAACCACGCCGGACCGACCTCGGCCGGGTAGCCGCACACCACGTACGTGGCGGCGTAACCGTCACCGACCTGCACATGCCACGGCGTGACCGACAACGCGGCCGGGGCGGGCATGCCCTCCCCGGCAGCGACACTGCTTCTGAACGTCTTCCACAGGTTCACGATGTGCTCCGCACGGTGATCGGGGTGCCGGGCACCGCACGAGGGCCCGGCACCGGAGGAGAGAACGGGTCGACCGCAGTCGCGAGGGCCGCCGCAACCGCAGGCCCGTCCAGGGCCGCTGCCTCCACACCGAGCCCGGACAGCGTCCGCACGGCGGCGTCGGCGCCGTGCTCACCACTGACGACTGCCAGTACCTGGCGACGCAACGGATCCCGGTCACGGTCGAGGTCGAGCAGGAACTCGACGTAGTCGCCCGCCGCCCTCTGCAAGGCGGGATGGGGCAGGCGAGGCGCCTGGTTGACGGTGGCCTGCGCGTAGACGGTGATGTCGTGGCGTTGAGCGGCCACGACGATCTGCGCCGCACCGGTCAGGCTGTTGAGGAACCGACCGAAGCCGTCCAGCAACGCGGCCTGCTCGCCGCCGGTACGCAGATGGATGTTCGTGGTGCCGCAGGTGATCAGGACCTTGGTGCTGCCCTCGCTGGTCAGGACTCCGGTCGGGCTGATCGTGGTGACGGGCGAGCGCAGGGGCGCCGGAAGGACCGGTTTGCCGGCGACGCTGGCGACCGTGCTCGGGCGGGCATGCCCCGGAGCCAGCACGGGCGGGCTGTCGCCGAGCGCGAAGCCGTGCCGCAGCCACACGTCCAGGGGCAGGCCGTCGCGGCGGCCGAGCGCGAGCACCACGGCGGCCGCAAACAAGATGAGCCCGGCGACGGCCCAGGCCACCGGTGGCAGCAGGGCACCGAACACGCCGTGAACGCCGTAGCCGACGAGCCCAGCACCGCCGATGATGGCCAACTGCCGAAACGTCAACCCGAACGCGATGCGATCGGCCTCGTTGACGTTGGCCGGCACCACCGCCCGGGGTGTCGTGTCGTCGCTGTTCATCGGCCACCTCGCGCAGCGGTACGACCGATGCGGCCCAGGGGCAGGCGGCGGGTGACGGACTGGATGAACACCGCCCGCAGCAGAACCCCGCCCATGCTCGGTGAACCCTTGCCCGTCACATACCGGCCGAGCATGCCGGGGATCCGGACGGTGCTCCACAGCAGCACGGCAACCAGCAGCAGGTTCAGCACATCCGAGCCCGGCAGGCCGAGCACCACCGGCAGGTTCGCGTCCGGGTCGACCAGCAGATGGACACCGGTCGACAACGTGACCGCCTGCACCATCGGGGTGCCGAGGCACGCCAGCACGCTGCGCCACCACAGCCCGGCGACACCCTGCGTCCACGGCGTGGCGTAGCAGGCGAGCGCGACCGGGGCGACCCCTGCGAGGACCACCAGCGTCACCACCCGCGCCACCCAGCCGGCCACGAGGGCGAACATCAGGACGACGATGAACAGACCGATGATCGTGGCGATCAGCGCGCTGCTCGGATCGGTGAGAGCGGCGCCCACGTGAGCTCGGGCCATGGTGACCGTCTTGACGGCCGGCGCAGCCGTGCCCACCATGGCCGCCGTCAACGCGTTCGCGATGTCGATGAGCGCCGCGCACAACGGCACCGCGAAGTGCGACATCACCAGCCCGACGACCAGCCGGGGCAGGAGGTCCTTCAGCGTGTAGCGGACGTCGACCGAGCCGCTGACCATCGTGGCGACGCCTGCGGCGATGATCGCCAGGACGAAGCAGGCACTGACGACCAGGGAGCTTTTGCCCGCGATCGTGGTCACCTGCGGTAGGGCGGTGACGTCCGGAGATAGAAACATCGAGGACGTCAGGAAGGCCAGGAGCCCGCCGAGCAGGTCCAACACCCGCCCGGCGAGCCACTGCACCATCTCGTCCATCCACCAGCTGGCCATCGCAGGATCCCTCAGCCGCCGAGGATGCCCTGCAGGACCTGCAGGATCACCGGCGCCAACACCGTGAGGGCATAGCCGATCAGCGCCGACCTGAAGTTGCCCTTGGCCTGGTCAATTTGCGCCGGGTCACCACCGGCGGCCATGTACCGCAGGCCGCCGATGACCAGGAACATCGTGGCGACGAGGGCGGTCAGGCCCATGATCCAGCTGGTGGCGTCGGCGATGACCTGGGCGATGCTCTTCGGTGCCGCTGGCGCCTCGGGTGCCGCAGCGGCGAGGTCGTTGAGAAGAGACAGAGTGGTGTGCATGGGGCTGCTCCACGAGGAACCGGTGGGCCGCCGCGGTGGGGACCAAGCGATGGACCGGTCTGGTGGGGGCGCTCCTCCCTTGCCTGATCGTCAAGGGCTGCGGTGTCAGTACGCCGCGCCAGCCATGCCAGACCGATGGCCTCGCCGGAAGGAGCGGTCCCCACCGGGCGGGCATGCCGTGGATGACATGCACCGCTCAGATCTCGGCTGTCAGGCCGATCGAACCCGCCACCGGCCTGTCAGGCCCTGACGCTGCCGGTCAGCGCTCGCCTTGCCGCGTGCTGAGGACCCGCGTCGCATACAGCCGAGGCCGCTCCAGGCGGATTGCTGGAGCGGCCTCGCGGCGAGACGAGTCGGGGAGGATCAGGCGGCGGTAGCGGCCTCGTCGCGCCTGCAGGTGCGGGTCGGGCCGGACAGGTCGCCTCGGGTGACGGCTGCGGCAACGACACGCTCGGCACGGCGGCGGCGCATCCGCAGGACCGGCGCGGTCACACCCTTCTCGACGGCCAGGCGCTCGATCAGCGCGTCGCCGAACCGGGTCGCGCTGATCAGCTCCGCAGCCTCCGCGGTGATAAGCCCAGCCGCTGCTGCCCGGCCGAGCAGCAGGTCCGGGTGCCCGTAGGGCATCCTCGGCGTACGCGATCCGTTCGACAGCTCGAACGGCAGTTCCTCGCCGTCGTCGGCCTTCACGACCGCGGCACCGGCGCGCCACGCCGCCCAGCACAGCCGCAGCCACAGCCGCGGCGGGGTGAGGTCCGCCGTACGCAGTGCCTGGAGGAACCCGGCGAGGACTTCGGAATCGACGTCGTCGGCGTGCCGGACGTCGCCGCGGCTGATCCTCGCCGCGAGGTGCGTCAGCGCGGGCAGCGCCACGCCGATCGCGCCGACGACCCAGGCCGGTCCCCAGTGGCGGGCGTGGTGGGCGAGCTGCCGCCACAGCGCGTCGGTGACGTCGCTGTCGTAGCGCTCGTAGAGCAGCAGATTACGCAGCTCGTCCAGCGGCATCGTCGTGTCCGGCAGGCCCGGTACCGGCCGGGCGTCGAAGACCAGCGGAGCTGGTTCACACGTCAACAGCTCGAACGCCTTCTCGGCGGTGGTCAACGCCGTGGCGGCCGTCCTCGTCCGGGTGATCGGTGTCATGGTGTTCCCCTCGGTCCGGAGCGCCCCGGCGTGTGCGGAGGCTCATGCCTCGATTGGGACAGCCCGACCTGACACCAGAGGCGTTCGGCCAGACCGAGACAGGTCGTGTCCGGCTCTGTCAGGTTCGCCGCCGCCAGGACGCCCGCCCACCCGCTGACTGTGGAATGTCGGACGGTCGGGAACGGCGGGTTCTGTCAGATCGAGGGCGGGTTCGATCGGCCTGACAGCGACGCACTGGGGATCGTCAGTACGCCCGCCGGTCCGGGGGCCACCGTGCCCATGACCGACAGAAACCCGCGCCGCGCACCCGTCCCCGTCGGAGACGTGGTGGCCGGCGACCCGCCCGTACCGATCACCGTCTGGCCTGTCCCCGCCCCGCAGGCGAGCGAGACCATGTCCAACGCGATGGGCGTCCGACTGGTCCACAATCTCACCCACCCGTCCGACCTGATCATCGACCTGGCCGTGGGCCCACAGCTGGCCCAGGCCGTCATCGCCGCACACCGTCGCAGCCACCTGCAGGCGCCCCGTCCGGTCGGCTGGGGTCGAGAGCCGGCGGCGCTGATCGTCACCGGCTGGCCGATCGACGACGCTGCGCCACTGCCGGACTTCTTCGGCCGCTGCCGCGCCGGCCTTGCGCCGGGCGGCTGCGTGGCCGTGTTGCTGCCGCACGGCGACTGCACCGCGCCAGTCGACATCGTCATCGCCGCAAAGCGGGCGGGGCTGGCGTACCTGCAGCACATCGTGGCAGCCGACCGACCACCCCAGCGCGGCGAGCGGGCGCAGCTGGACATCCACACCGATGTGCTGATCCTGACCCGCCGCGCAACCGACACCGGGGTCACCGATGGCTGAACCCCTGCCGGTCACCTCGCTCTGGTTGACCTGCCAGCAGCCCGCCCGCGACCAGCGGCGTGGTCGTTACGTGCCGCAAACATCGAGTCACCCCGGGAAGATGCTGCCCCACCTGGCCGCCCACGCGATCAGCTCGTACACCGCGCCGGGTGACCTCGTCTTCGATCCGATGTGCGGGGCCGGCACCACGCTGGTCGAGGCCATGCACCTCGGCCGGCACGGCATCGGCATCGACGTCGAGCCGCGCTTCACGCAACTCGCCGCCGCCAACATCGCCCTCGCGCAGTCGCAGGGCGCCACCGGCACGGCGCAGGTGCTCACCGGCGACGCCACCGGCCTGCTCGATCTCATGCCCGCGTCCGCGATCGGTGAGGTGAGCCTCGTGCTCACCTCACCGCCGTACGGGCGCGGCACCCACGGCCTCGTGCACACCACGAGCACCGGGGTACGCAAACGCGACCACCACTACGGCGACCGGGACAGCGGCAACCTCGCCTACGCGGGCTGGTCGCGCCTGCTGGACGGGTTCGCCACGATCCTGGCCGCCAGCTACCAGCTGCTGCGCCCCGGCGCCACCGTGGTCATCACCTGTCGACCGGTACGCCGACACCGCGACGACCTGATCGACCTTCCCGGCGAACTGCTGGCCGTCGCACAGGCGATCGGTCTGGTGCCGGTGCAGCGGTGCGCGGCGATGCTCGCCGCCGTCCGCGACGGACAGATCGTGCACCGCGCCAACATGTTCGGGCTCCTCGCGGTTCGCCGCGCCAGAGCCGAAGGAATCCCCGTGCACCTGGTAGCCCACGAGGACGTGCTCGTCCTCCGGCGCTCAGCGGCGGCTCCCGCTGACCGCCGCCCGAGACCGATACCGCAAGCAGAACCGGCACTACCTGGGATCGCTTGACTGTCAGGTTCTGCCAGGAGACCGCGGCTGACAGACCCGTCCTCGCAACCGCCGACGCGCCTAGCCTGAGCTCTCACCCAATTTCCTGTGCCTTTGATCTGACGCCTTCCGCGACGGCATCGCGCCCACCACGACCGGTCGGCCGCCGCCGCCAGCCTCAGATCTGGCACCCACAAACCCGCGCCCCTCGCCCACGCGACCGGGACGCGGCATCCCCATCCCCTCAGGCGGCCACCACCAGGTGGCCGCCTTCGTCATGTCCCGAGGAGGACACATGCATCACCTGCCACCCGGCGGCACGCGCGCCGATCACCGCAACGCCGACCCGACCGGCCGCCGCGCCCATACCGGCGCACTCGTCGGCGAGGCCAGCGGAGGCCGCTCGGCCCAGCCCGCGGCACCGGCTTCGTCCGTCGAGCCCCTCAGCGACACCAACCGGTGCACCGACGGCAATCGGTGCGGTGCAGCGATAACCGATGTAAGCCTTACGGCCCGGCTCCGCGCTCTGCACGCCGAAACGATCGCCGCCGTCGAGCAGCGGCAGACCCTGGCCACGAAGGCCCGCTCCGGGCTCATCACCGCGCTGCAAGACCGGCTGATCTGCCGGCCCGGCTGCGAGGACGCCCTCGCCACCTGGGGTCTGCAACCGCTGCCGCAACGATGGGCCATCTGCGCGGCCGCGCAGCTGTCCCACATCCGGTCGCACGTCGATCAGCAGGAGGCCCGCGAGCAGGCCCGCTTCGGCGTGCCGGACGAGCTGCGTCACCTGCAGCCGGCGATGGCGGTCTACCCGCGCCACGTCATCGACGTGGCACCGGCCACGGACGCCGGCGACCAGCCCGGGCTGCGGCGGTACCGCATCACCGTGCAGGTCACGATCCAGACGTGGGTCACGGCGACCTCAGAGGCCGACGCCTACAAAGCAGGCCGCGCGATCGTGGGAAGGCACCTCTCCGCGCTGGCCGACGCCGGCATCGTGATCACCGCGTTGACGTGGCAGGCCGCTGACGGCCCGAGCGACGTGCCGGCGAACGAGATCGACAACGCACCGCCCGCGTCCGGCTCGGCGCAGGTGACCGGACTCACCGCCGACCTCACCGCAGCCACGGCAGCACGGGACGCGGCGGTGCAGCGCCTCACCGACCTGAAGCGCAGTATCCGCGCCCGCGCGATCCGCGCCCTGGTCGACGAGGAGATCGGCGGCATCTACCAACACACCGCCGAGCGGGTCGACCGGTTCCTGGCCGACCTCGGCCTTGACCAGCTACCTCGAGCGCACCACCTCACAGTGGCCGCCGAGCTGACGCTGCGCCTCGCCGCCGGTACCACGCGGGAAGCGTGCGACACCGCACGTGGCCTGATGCAAGCGGCTACCACCAGCAGTCCGGATGAATCGCGGCCGTGGACCGCGTACGGCTGGGCCGTCCCCGAGTACGTCACCGCCGACGAGCACGGCTGGCGGATTACCTGGCAGCACGAATACGAGATGTGGCTTCGCGGCCGCAGCACCGCGCACGAAGCGACGGCAGCGGCCGAGGCTTTCGCCCGCGCGGACCTGGACCGGGTGCTGGCGGACATCGACCACCACGTGATCACGGTGGCCGCCAGCGTCGAGGCCCTCGGCATCGACCTGTACCTCGACCCCGACCGCGACTGAATCCCCGCCACCAATCCACCGACAGGAGAACATCACCATGTCGTTCTCAGACGACAAGCTGACCGTGCGATCCCCAGCCGACCTGGTGACCGCAGTGCCCTACCTTCTCGGGTTCCGCCCGGACGAGGGCAGCGTCGTCGTGATCGCAACCAGACAACGCCGGGTCATCTTCGCCGCCCGCGGCGACCTTCCCGCCCTCGACGCCCCCACGGCCGACCTCCTCGACCTCGCCGCCAACCTCGTCCCAGTTGTGGAGCGGCAGCAGCCGATCACCCACCTCATGATCGTCGGATACGGGGAACCCGGCCACGTCGACCCGGCACTGCGCATCCTCAACGAGGCCTTCGCCAACCGCGGCATCACGATCCTGGACCTGCTACGCGTCACCGGCACCCGGATCTTCAGCCTCCGCTGCGACGACCCCGCCTGCTGCCCACCCCAGGGAACCCCGTTCGATCCCACCGCATCACTCGTCGCCGTGCGGGCAACCGCCGCCGGGCTCGTCGCGCTACCGGACCGGGCAGCCGTGGCAGCCCGATTCGCTCCGGTCGACGGCACCGTCCGCGACCGCATGCGCGAGGCCACCGCAGCGGCGCTCACCCGCCTGACCACGCTGCAGGCTGCGGGCAACAAGGAAGCAGACGAGGCCGGCGCGCAGGCAGTCCGCGACGCGCTGCGACAGCACGACGGCGGCAAGCTCCTCACCGACGACGAGGTCGCCTGGCTCACTGTGCTACTGCAGCGCACCGCTGTGCGGGACAGGGCCGTCGAACTGACTCAGCCCCACGACGGGCACGTCACGTTCTGGGCCGAGGTCACCCGCCGCGCCGAGGAACCGCTCGTTGCGGCACCGGCCGCGGTGCTCGCCGTCACCGCGTGGCGCTGCGGCGACGGCGCCCTGGCCGGCATGGCCGCCGAACGCGCCCTGCAGGCCGACCCCGCATGCCGGCTCGCTCACCTGATGCTGCAAGCCCTGCACGCCGGAGTCCCACCAACGGTGTTCGACCAGGCAGCCCCGACCGACACCACCACCGAATAACCGAAACCACCCAGGACCAGGAGGACCACCATGGATCCCACCCGCAGCATCCTGCTCGCCCTCGCCAAGAAAGCCGAGGAAGCCCGGCTGCGCTGGCACGCCGACCGCGCCGCCGTCCGAGCCCGCGGCGAAACCCCGACCCGCAGCGAAGCCTACGCGTACCACGTCCAGGCCAACCTGTGCCTGATCACCGCGATCGACGCAGCCGACCTTCCCGCCGGCTTCCGCCTCTACGACGTCACGCTGTCGCGCGACCCGCTCGCCGCTGCCGAGCAGCTGCGCCAAGCCGCCGTCGCTCACGATCACAGCGGCCCGATCGAGGTCGCACACGAGGCGGGCCGCCTGGCCTACAAGGCGGCGTTCGCCGAACCCGTCACCGCACAAGAACAGCAGCACATCGACCTGCTCGCCGGCCTTCCCGCAGCCCGATGCGACAAGATCATCGAACTGGCCGAGGAACGCACGTGCTACCGCAAAGCATGAGAACCGGTCAACCGGCGGCCCCGTTCCTCATCAGCGTCCACGCCACGGCGCACCTCATCCCCGGCGAGCCTGCTCCGCTTACCCAGCGAAAGGAAACGATGAGCCTCTACACCCTGACGCCCAAACCCGGCTACGAGCGCTACACCATCCAGGTCGGCTGGAACCCGAACGGCACCTACTTCGCCACCGTCGTCGACTTCGCCTGGGACCCGCTCACCGACCCCGACAACGCGCCCGACACGGTACGGGTCGGCCCGGTCGACGCGAACCATGATCCGACCGAGGTGCTCCTGGCCGTCGAACCGTACGCCGACATCCCCCCTGGCCTGGCCGCCGCGCTCCGCGCCGACCGAGCCGCACCCCGGCAGAGCCTGCCGCCCGCCGGCGGTGCCCTGCCGCCGGGCACATTCGCTGACTGACTCCCACCCCGCGCGGCCCCCACGGGAGGCGCCCACCACGGTGCCGTGAGCCACACGGCACCTACAGAAAGAACGGCCCGCCAGCAGGCGGGCCGTCGTCGTATCAGGACCCGGGACGCCCGCCTACCAAACGTCGCGTCCCGGGTTCTCCCATGAAATGGAGGACCTCAGTGTCCCTGCCCCTGATCATGATCGCCACCACGTTGGTGGCGTTCACCCTCGGCGGCCTCACCACATGGCCACTCATCCGCCAACTCCAGCACCGACTCACCGACGCCATCTGGCAGCTGGAACACGACCCGCTCACCGGCCTGCTCAACCGCGCCGGCCTACTCACCGCGCACACCACCCTCACCACAGCCGACGACGCCGGACCAATCATGGCCGTCCTGATCGACCTCGACGACTTCAAACCGGTCAACGACACCCACGGCCACGACCGAGGAAACGACGTCCTCGCCCAGATCGGCGAACGCATCCACGACATCGCCACCCTGCACGGCGGCATCGCCGCACGGCTCTCCGGCGACGAGTACGCCGCCCTGCTGCCCGTCCGGACCACGGACCCAGCGCGCATCGGCGAGATCTTCGTAACTCTCATCTCCCAGCCCGTACAGCTGGGCGCGGACCGCGAGCCCGTCACCGTCACCGCCAGCGTCGGCCTGGCGCTCGTCGAAGCCACCGACCCGCTCCAAGAGGTAGCCCTGCGCCGCGCCGACATCGCCATGTACCACGCCAAGCACCACGGCCGGAACCGCCACTGCAGCTACGAGCCCGGCATGGCGATGCCCGCGGCCGAGCACCATCGAGGTCCCCGCCTCCGCGATCGCGGACAACTGAACAGCAAGGCGACGGCATGACGGCCCCCCGCGAGGAGATGGCCTGCCAGATCTGCCTCTCCCCGCTGAACACCCTCGGCACACCATCCACCTACATCCACCCGATCCAACTCGCCACCGACGGACACGAACCAGTACCCGTCCCGGTCAGCCAACTGCACACCGTGCACCGCACCTGCGACTTTTGCGGCGACCCCTACCCGCTCTGGACGCTGCACGGCGGCGAACTCGCCGCCGTCGCCGTCGGCCCAGCCGGGGGAGTGGTGCAAAACTTCGGCGACAGGTGGGCCGCCTGCGCCACCTGCCACACCCACATTGACGACGGCAAGAACGACAAGCTCGTCGACCGGGCGGTCCGGACGCTCGGCGTCGGCGACCAACCCCAGGCACGAGAACGCATCGCGCAACTGCACCAAGGGTTCCTGAACGCCCGGCTCCCAGAGCGCACGCTCATCACGACGACCGCCTGGCCCACTACCACCATCGCCGCCCGAGACCTACCGAAGGTCCGCGACCGGCTCGCCCACCTATACCGAGGACCGGACGGCCTCCCCGCCCCCCTCACGGCCACCGACGTACGTCACCAGATCGCCGACGGCCTGGACCGGTCACACCTGTTCTGGATCGACGGCGACTTCGCCGACCTAGCCGAACACGCCGCAGACATCCTTCCCGAGGTCACCATCAGCCGAGACCTCGTGCCCTCCACGGACGGCCTGATCGTGTGGTCTCGGGCGGTGACAAGCCGCCAGATCATCGCAGCATCGTGGACCGCCCGGCGCGACGACTGGGAAGTGGCCACTTACCGCGCGATCGGTGCAGGACTGGACGGCGAACCGCTACAGCGACTCCGCGAAGACGCGGGCTGGCTCGCACCAATCAACGCGGAACGGGTCGACGAACGACACCTGCTACCCGGCAACCATCCCGCCGCAGCGCTGGTGGCGACGTGGCTACTGATCGGGCAACAGACCGCAGAGATCACGACGGCGGACGTCGACAAGGGCATCCGCAAGGCCTACGCCCGCGCCAACCGGCCGGTGCCCGAGGTGCGCATCGTCAGTATCCGCGCCTACAGCGCCACACGGGCCGGCACGCGACCCACATCGGGCGACTCGGGGCTCTCCCACGGCAGCCGGTTCTGGGTATCTGGCCACTGGCGCAACCAACCACACGGACCTGGTAGAGCCTTGCGACGCCCGGTCTACATCAACCCGTTCCTCAGAGGCCCAGACAACGCGCCCATCAAACTCAGCACCACCGTACGCATGCTCGGCAGTCGTAGCCCGAAGCGGGAGGATTAGGAATAGACGGCGCTGGCCCGTGGGGCAGGACGGAGGACTCAACCCCACGGGCAGCGAGAGCTGCCAGGGCCTATCGTCCGGCTCCGCGGTCGCACACCGTCTCCGGACCGCTTGCGGCGGTAAGCAACCACGTTCACACCGAAGAGGTCACTGGTTCGATCCCAGTATCGCCCACCATAGATATATGCAGGCAGGAAGCCCGTCACCGGTTCAGCCGGTAACGGGCTTCCGCGCTGTTGCCCCTTAAATTGGGAGCAGATTGGGAGCAGGCGGTTCGGCTTAGCTGTCCACCGCCATTGGCCGCCCGGCGGCGGTACTGGTTACCGTCCCGGACCGCGCCCGCCGGCTGATCGTGAAGCCGGACATACCGCGACCGGCACCCGCCTGACGAAAGGGCGGCCCGCTATGGCTCACCGGCGTGACCGACGGCCGTCGGTCCGGTGGGCCGCCCACTCGCCGGTCCACATCGCGAGATCGTGTACCCAGCCCTGGGTGCTCTGCCGGGACTTCGCCGACCACTTCGATGCGTTCCTTGACGCGAAGTGGTCCAAGACATGGCGGTCGGTCGCCGTCCATGCGGGAAACTGCGCTAGCCATTCTTCTGCCTGTTCGGCGCTGTGGCCGCTGCCGATCAGCCACTGGACGAGCAACGCGAGTTCGACCCATGGTGCGGCCTTGGTTGCCCACGCCCAATCGACGATCCGTAGGCCGTGTGTGGTCACGATCAGGTTGGCCGGGTTGAGGTCGGAGTGGATGAGTGTCTCGCCGTCCATCGCCGGGTGCGTAAACCCGAGCCGGGCTGTCGGGGTGAACCATGGCTCGCCCGGCGCGGGAGTCTCCTGAAGTGTCTTCAGCGTGACTGCGAGCAGATCGAGATCCGCATTGCCGGGTGACAGGTCGGGGTGGGGACCGGCAAGATGCTCGGTCCCCACCACGAGCCAGCCATCGGACTCGAAGTGCCACAGGACTGCGGGTGGGTGCCGGTCGATGGCGCGGGTTGCCGCCAGCTCGTAGCGCAGTGACCGAACGTTCAACTCTCCCAAGGCCGCCTTGACGAAGACCGGTCCGGCGGGCCCGGTGACCGTCGAGGCGATCTCGGCGTGGTTGCCACTGGGAGCCGGGGTGACGGCGAAGGCTCCGCCGATCCGTTGGGCGATCCCTGTCGTGACACTGGCAGGCAGAGCGGTCCAGTCGCTACGCATCGGTTCTCTTCTCTGCTATCTGCCGGGCTGAGGCGGGTTCGGCGGGCAGCAGGACTCGGCCTCACCACCCCAGAATTCCATGTCGACCCGGTAGCCGGTGTCGTGCAGCGCCGCGAGTGTGTAGGTGATGGCGGTGCCGTCCTGCATGGCCTCGGTCAGGATCGGCCGGTGGTGTACGTAGTGGCCGGCGATCTTCTTGCAGGCGGCGGTGTAGGGCTCGCTGATCTGGAGTGCGGCGTGCCATACGGCGTCGACCGGCCGGGTGGGCACGACCCGGTAGGACTCGCCGGTCGGCAGGAGCATCCCGAAGTCGGGCTGGTCCACACGGTCGGCGTACGCCTTCAGGAAGACGAGAAACTGCCCGACGGCACGCTCGGCGTAGGTCTGGGTCACCTCCTGCCTGGCAGCGACGTAGCGGGCGATCCTGTCGAACACCTCGGCCGAGACGAGGGTGCGAGGATCTGCGGCGGTCGTCGTGACCGGCCTGTCTGCGGTGATACTCAAGACTCCTCCTTGGTTCTGTGCGGGTCAGCGAGGAAGGTGCGGCTTCGCGTCACCTTCGAAGCGGAGTTGCGTCCGTGCATGTTTTGCGTAAGCGATCATGGTGCGCGGGAGGCTCGCGGCAAGGTCGGTGCGGAGGCGCCCTCGCCCTCGGCAGGCGACAACGCATAGTCACCGGCCCTCCAGGATTGACCTTCGGAACGGTCCCCAGGCCACGAAGCGCTCGAACATCTCGCGCGGGCTCGGCCCGTCGTGCGGGTTCAGATGGAAGAGGTCGCGCATCGCTTCGTACATCAAACCGCTGAGGTAGATCGAGAGGGCGGGGAGAGCGCACTCGTACTCAACTTTTAGTAGGAGACGCGCCTCGGCGCAGGGCCATGGCCGGCCACACGAGCGGCACGCCCACATCGGCCGCAGCGGGGTATGCGGGGGTGCTGTCTCCGTCCTGTAGCTCGGCCGGTTCGGCGTAGGTCCGGCGCTGGGGATGGGCAGCTTGGACGCCATCACCAGCAGCCTCCATTCGCGCGCCACTTCTGCCCGTAATGAAGTTGCCCACCCGGCCCGGCTGCGCGATCGGAAGCAGCGCTGCGAGCCCCTTCCCCCAGGGAGCGGCGCTGACCGCGAGCACCTTCGGCGGTCTCACCAGCGGCCAACCGGATGCGCGGGGCTGATTGGCATAGAGCGTCGAGGCCGACCACCTCCACACCACGGCCGCGGAGCGCGTCGACGAAATGTGAGCCGATGAATCTGGCAGCGCGGGTCACCACCAGCACCCGGGCCATCATCGCTGCCCGCCCATTCCGGTCCGCTGCGCGAACACCCACTGCCACACGTAGGTGAGTAAGGGCGGGTCGGCCGGCGAGACCGTCGCCCGGCCGGTAGCCCGCACCGAGACGGGAGTCGAGGGGTGTGGGATGCCTGTCGTGTTGCCAAAGGCCTGCCGCGAGACGTACAGAGTCATGGCGCCACCGTTCGACGAACCCGACCCATTGGCTGCAAGTCCTGGTGGACCCGCCGGAATCCCGGCGGGTCCACCATCGCGAGGCGGCGGCTGGGAACACTCCGCCGGTCACCCGCCCGCGCAGCCCCGATGGCGGTACGCGGACGAGGAGTCACCCTCACGTACGCGCATCCGGCCGCCGCCACAGTTGAACGAGGCAACTCCCTGGCCGCCTTGCCAAACTCGGTCAATCTGTCCACCATGAATCCCCTGGCGTCGATGACATTGGGTCGGTGAGCAGGCCCGCCACTCGGCAGCGGTCTTCGATGCTCGTCAACAGCGAACCGTTCGGAGGAGCCAACCGGTACCGTCCACTAGCCGTCCGCTCGCAACCAGTCAGTGACGGACCGTAGCGGAGGTGGCTAGCGTGACCGTCGTCGACACGCAACGCGGAGGTGCTCAGATGGCCGGACGGCGCTATCCCCCCAACCGGCGGCTAGCGTGGGAGAGGCTTCAACGGGGCTGGTCGTACGAGGAGGTCGCCGAGCGTATCCGCGTGGGTTTGAGCCACGCCGGAGAGACCGACACTGGACTTAACGCGAACACAGTGCGGCGATGGGAGACCGGTGAACGGTGGCCGGACCCCCGTTACCGCAAGCACCTGGTGGCCATCTTCGACAAGCCAGCCAGCCAGCTCGGCCTCCTCACCCCCGATGAGCTGGCCATGTGCCCGCAGGCGGACACACTGCACGAGTTCAGGAGGTTGTGGGACATGCTCACCGGAGACGAGAACGAAGCTGGCTGGGACCGGGCAGCCGTCCTGCGAGCACTGTTCGGCGCCAGCATGCTGCCCCTGGTCGCGCCGCTGCTGTCACTGGACCCACAGGCGGCGCGCGCCGACACGAAAACCATCGACCCGGACGCGTACACCGACATTGTTCGCTGCCAGCGTGCCCTGTACTGGACCAGCCCGGCCCGGCCGCTCTACGAGGCCGCCTACGCCCACACCCAGCTCGGCACCGGACTCGTCCGAGCAGCGAGCGGCACCAGCCGCACCACCCTCGCTGCCGCCCTCGCCGAATCCGCGCTCCTCACCGCCCGCCTGGCGTTCTTCGACCTAAACCAACCCGCCATCGCCCAGCGCTGCTACGACGTCGCCCTCGCCGCCACCCGGGAAGCCGGCGATCACGCCCTGGCCGCCGCCGTCCTCGGCCACATGGCCTTCATCCCCGCCTTCAGCCACGACCCCTCCGCCGCCCGCCCACTGGTCGACGCGGCGCTGCAGCACACCTGGCACGGCGTCAGCCCGACCGTCCGCTCCTGGCTGCACTGCGTCGCATCGGAAGTCGAAGCCCGCGCCGGCGCCGGAGCAGCCAGCCGCCACCAGATCGACCTCGCCGCAACCGCAATCGAGGCCAACCCCACCCCGCCGGAATGGCTCGACTTCTACAACGCCGGCCGACTGCACTCCTTCGCCGGCTACGCGGCCCTCGCGGCCGACGACCACCCCGAAGCCACCAGACAGCTCACCAAGGCTCTCGCCGGCCTAACCACCACCGCAGCCAAGCAGCGCAGCATCATCCTCGCCGACCTGGCCTCCGCGCATAGCGACGACGGTGAGCACGCCGCCGACTACCTCAACCAGGCGATGGACGCCCTGCACAACGACTGGTACGGCACTGGCCTCGATCGCGTTAGGGAAGTCCGGCCCATACTCGGCGACAGCCGACAGGGCAGGCAGCTCGACGAACGCATCGCCGCTCTCGCCGCCAGCCGAGCCGCCCTACCTGGCAGCTAGGCCGCCGACTCGTTGTGCTTGCGCACCAGCTCGGGCAGCTCAGCCAGCGAGTCGAGCCGGAACAAGCAGCGCTCGCTGACGTCCTTGTCGTCAAGGATGTACCCCCACGGGCCGCGCCGTATTAGCGCGGTAGCGATCCCGGCCTGCTGCGCGGGCCGGATGTCGTTGTCCAGCCGGTCTCCGACGTACAACACCTGATCGGCTGGGCAGCCCGCCTCCGCCACAACGCGGTCGAAAAACGCCACCGACGGCTTCTCCACTCCCCAGCCGTCGGACGTGCCAATCACGTCCACCGGCATGTCCAAGCCGCGCAGGATCGTTTCTGCCCGAGCGGTCTGGTTACCGGCGAGGCCGACCTGTACGCCCAACTCACGCAGCGCGGCCAGGCATGGCCGGGCATCCGGGTAGAGGTTCTCCTCGGAGAAGTGTTCGGGCTGGCCGACCGCTGCGCGGCGCTCGCGCTCTTCGGTCAGGTCGAACCCGGGGCGAAAGACCTGGAACGTCTGCCGGTAGTCCAGGCCGCGAGCGATCACAGCCCCGAAGACCGCCGAGAAGGTGTGCCGGGGTACACCCAGCCAGTCCGCCCACGTCCCATACTCCCGGGACTCGTCGACGATCGTCTCGCCCACGTCGAAGAACACGCTCGCGATCACAGTCTGATTGTGCCTTGCCAGCTTCCGACGGGATCGTTGCCCCCTACGGTCGCCATGGCCAGGAAGACCGGGCAAAAGGAGCGGTGGGCCGACCCGGCGAAGTGTGCGATGCCCGGGGCACGGTGGAACTAGCTGGCCCGCGAGGGGCGTGATCACGCAGGATTGGCGCCGTGCACGCCACTCGCTACCAGTCCACCGGCGCCCGTAACGACAAGGGGACTCAGCCGCGATGGGCCGTGATCGATCGGGCGCTTGCGTCCTTCGCGGGCAAGTCCATCCTCGTATTGATCGCCGCGGCGCTTGACTCCCCGTCATGTCGCCCCTGGGAGTACCACCTGACGTTGCTGTGGCAATCCGGTGAAATTCGAGCGCCGGTCAAGCAGTGACGTCCTAGCGCGACAGCGGGTGAGGGAACGACCAGGGCTTGAGGTCGAAGGAAACCCCATAGTCCGCGAACTAGGTTCGACCACTCTCCGCGACCTGGGGAAACACACATACCCGGCGAGCGCGGACGCGCACGCGCGGTGACGGCCGAGGCTACGGTTGGGGTTGGGTTCAACTCTTCCGTTCATGCAGTCTCTGGTCGCGGCGCCTGGTACTGCACTGATGTCGGCGGAAGGCTCAACGGTGCTTGGCGGGCACCTGATTTAGCTGGCACCGCTCCTCAATCAGTTAGGCGCATCCATACGATTGTTCCCGGCCAACAGGGCTGCGGTCCCAGCTTTCGTATTGGCTTCTGAACTCGCTCTGCGGAGTTTGTAGAACAGGTTCGGTACGCGGGGTCCGTCGCGGCGAAGGAGGAAGGCAGCGTCCTGGACCTCTCGGCAGTTGCTGATCGCGAGCGTACCGGGCTGGGTGGTGTATGCGTGCCAGAGGTCGTCAATCTTGTGCTCGGCTTGTTGCCGTGCGTTGGCGTGTTGCCAGTGCTGTCGGGCGAGTTCGATGGTGTCGAGGAACGCCGGAGCGCTGGGGAGAAAGATCTTGATCAGATAGTCGGCGAGGCTCAGGTCTCGCACTAGCGCGATGACGAGTCCGATGATGAACCAGATAACGCCGGTGGTCAGGATAGTGGCGCTGTAGGCGCGGTGTTCCTGGCGGCTCCACACCATGCTTTGGCGTTGGCAGAGCAGTACGTCGGCCGGCCAGGGTGTGGTGCCGAGGTCGACGCTGTACCAGTTGCGGTATTTGCTGTCGTCGGAGACGTGGCGGGCGGAGGCGGCCACGTCTTCGGGGGCAGGTTTGCGGCCGGCGAGGGCGGTGTTCCACGGTAGATGGAAGAGGTTGGTGTCGTAGAGTTCCTGGACTCGGGCGGCGTGCTGGGTGGCTCGTTGTTCCATCCCGGTTAGCAGGGTGCGGCCGAGGACGAGCCATCCGGCGCTGATGGCGGCGACCAGGTCCGTGGTGGCCGGGATGAACAAGGAGATGAACGGTCCGACCGCGGCGAGAGCGAACGTGCCGAGGGCGCGGGCGCGCCGCCAGCGGTGGGCGATCTGGTAGTCGTGGCTGTAGGCGAGTAGCCGGTTGAGGTGCTGTGGTTCGTCCTGGCGCTGGGTGATGCGGGCCGAGTCTCCTTCGGGCACGGGCCGGTCCGTGGGTGTGCTCGTCACGAGAGCGGGAACAGCGGGCCGAACAGGGCGCGCCACGCGGTCAGGGCTTCGCCGGTGCGTCCGGTTCGGTCGAGGTTGATCGCGTTGGTGCAGGCGGCCTCGGCCGCGCGGAGCGCCTTGCGGGCGGCGTCCATCTTCGCCGGGTCGTTGTCCACCACATCGGAGACGTCGGGTCCGATGTGGGCGGGGTCCGTCCAGCCCTCATCGATGCGGTTGGCGGCGCTGGCGAAGAACTGTCGTAGCTCTCGGGGGTGGCTGCCGGTCCACCGGCCGGTGATCAGTTCCAGAGCCATCACCTCGATGAGGAAGGACGGCTCGACCGGGTGCCCGGCGACCTGGTTCCACTTTTTGATCATCTTGACCAGTGGTTTCCACTGCTCCGCGAAGCCCTTGTTGGCCTCCCGTGCCGCGTCGTAGTGCAGTTCGGGGTTGGTGTGTACCCACTCGCCGGTGACGTCGTCGGGGATCAGGTAGTGGTCGTCGTTGACGAAGGCGGGTACGACGTCGAAGGACGCGACCTCCTCGGCGTCACTGACGTCGTCGACGATGCGGATCCCGAAGTCCACCCGGACGGCGCGTCGGTCGCAGCAGACGCGGTCTTCGCCGTAGTAGGGGACCAGGGCAGCCCGTACGACTTCGAGGATGTCGTGCGGGTGCCGGTCGAGGTACTCGATGTTACCCAGCACGATCATGATGTCGACGTCGCGCAGCGGTTTGGTCTTCGTGTGCCGCCGGTAGGCGCCGGTGAGGAAGTCCCTGACGATGTCGAGGGTGTGGTCGGCGTCGAGCTGCTCCCGGATTCGCTTCTGCCGGGCACTCGCGGACGCGTCCTCGGTGGCGGTGGTCTCCAGGTTGGTGCGGAACTTGTAGAACGCCTCGTTGACGCTAATCATCCGTTGCTCCTGGTGTAGTAGTGCAGGCCAGCGCCGAGGCTGCCGCCGCCGATGGCGGTGCCGACGGAGTGCCGAGTAAACCCGGCGGTCGAGCGGAACGTGGTGGTGGACCAGCCGTCCACCGACGGGTAGCCGGGGGCGGTGTCGGCGATCAGCCGGTAGTTGCAGCGCGACGGGTACGAGCCGTTCTTGAGCACCGTGTAGGAGACCGTATCCGGGTCCAGCCACAACTCGCCGTCACCGTCGCCGTAATAGCTGTAGTCGATGGTGAAGTCGAAACGTCCCACCAGATCGTCGCCAGCGCGCTTGCCCGGGTCGTAGATCTCCAGCACCAGGCCCTTGAGATGCCCGGAGTTGAGCCACGCGGCGATGCCCGCCTCCAGCACCGCCCACTCGCCCGTGATCTTGCTGGTGCTCAGGCCGCTCTCCCGGATGATCTGCTTCATCCCGCGCAGCATGTTCGTCGCGACGTGGGTGGTCGCGTGAGCGTGGGTGTTGACGCGGACGGCAGTGGTCACGATCGCTCCAGTTCCGCGTAGTCGATCACGACACGATCGCTGGCGCCCTGCTGCGGCATCGCACTGGCCGTGGAGATGCCCTCGGTGACGTCCCGGACCTCGAAATGCGGATAGGGCCGCAACGCGCTACGCACCTCGTCCAGGTCGGTCACGCCGCACGGCAGCGAGATCCGCCAGCCGGACTCGGCCAACGGCCAGGTCGCCAGAGCCGCCGGCTCCTCGCCCTCGACTGCGGCCGCGCCGTGCAGCGTGTAGATCCGCACCCGGTCTCCCGCCACCGGCATGACCACGATGGGAGCCTCGCCGGTGTACTCCTCGGCGATCAGCATGGCGACCGTGCTCGTGACCGCCGTCAAGTCAGCGCGAGCGCTGGCACCCGGTGGAGTGAGCAGGTCGATGATCGAGTTCCAGGTCGCGACCGAGGTGCGGACGGGCACGGACGGCACCTGCCGTGATGCGACGCTCATCAGTGGCCGCCTTCCTCGCGCAGCACCGCCAGGAGATCTTGACCGGTGACCCGGTCGGGATTGCCCTGCGCCTCCTGTCGGTACGCGCAGGCGGCAGCGACGGCTTTGCGCAGCCGGCGCCCATCCAGACCGTCGGACTCCTCGGCCGCCGCGTCCAGCAGCGGGGGTTCCAGCAGCTGACGCGCTCCGGGGAAGGCGGCGGCGACCGCCGCAGCAGCGTGCTCGAGGATCTGACGACGCGCGGCGCGGTCCGGCAGCGGCACCTCGACGATCCAATCCGCGCGCGAGGCTAACGCCGGATCGAGCGCGTCACTGAAGTTGGTCGTCGCCACGATCAGCATCTGCGGGTGGCGACGCGCGAGCCGGTCGAGCCCGACAAGGGCCGCATCCACCGCCCGATGCACGTCAACCGGGTTGGCCTCCATCGACAGCGCCGCCCGGTCGGTGAACAGCGTCTCCACCTCATCGAGCAACACGACCATCGGACCCGCGGCGGCATGCTCATTCAGCAGGGTCCCGAACAACTGCTCCACCGCGCGCTGGCTGCGCCCCAACGACGAACTGGCCAGGCTGTGCGGATCGACCTCCACGAACAACCATCCGGCAGCGCTCGGTACGGTACGGGCCACCCGGTCCGCCAGACCCCGCGCGACGGTGGTCTTGCCGACGCCGGGCTTGCCCGTGAGCAGAACGACCCCGTGCAACGGCAGCGCGTCGAACGGCACCGCCGCGCGCAGATGCGCTTCGGCGACCGCCGTCCGCAGCAACCGCTGCTTCATCCCGTCCGGCAACACGATCGCCGACCACGCGGCAGCGAACTCATCGTTCGGCAACAACCGCGCATCGGCCACCCCCGGTGCCGCATCATCCGGCAGCCGCCGGACTTCAGACCCGCGAAGACCGCGCGTCATAGTTCCCCCCAAACCATCACGAGCGCCAGCTGACGCCCCTCCCGCGTCGGCTCGCGCACGAACCCAGCCCGACAAGTAGACGCCGAGCTACTCTTGACGTTGAGGACTCTACGACATGTACCGATCAAGGTACAAGCTGGCGGAGGGTGCCCACGCCGTGTCGTGTCGCCCTCGGCGATGTTCCAACTGGCGGTAGGGATATTTTTAATCTCAACGGTCAGTCCGGTATCGGTGATGGAGGTGTAGGTGAGCGACCCGATCGACATCGAGCTGTTGGGGCGGCTTGTGCGCGCCGAGCGCCTCAAGCGCGGGCGGCTCAGCCTCCGCGCAGCGGCCGAACAGGCCGAAGTGCCGTTCAACACGCTGGCGCGAGTCGAGAAGGGGGACCTTCCCGATCTCGCGAACTTCCGGCGCATCGTGCACTGGCTCGGCCTGCCGCCCGAGCGGTTCTTCCAGCCGCCCCGGATCAGGACCGAGAACACCCCCGAGGTCATCGCCCACCATCTCGCCCGCGACCCGAACCTGACCGACGCGGCCGCCGAGAAGATCGCCGGGCTTGTCCGCGAGCTGTACACCAGCCTCGCCAGCATCCAACGGCCGATACGCGTGCACCTTCGCGCCTCAGCAACGTTCAAGCCAGAAGCCTCGCGCAAGCTCTCCAGCCTGCTTGAACAGATGCAGCAGAAGCTGGAGTCCATGCCGCGAGCAGAACACTAAGCGGACGAGGCAGAGACCCCGATGCGACGAGGCTTCAAGACCGAGGCCGAACGACTTGCCGACCGCACCCGAGCCGAACTCGGGCTCCAACCGCATGCCCACATGCCGATCCGAAACCTCGCCGCGCACCTCGACATCGAGATCCATCCCGCCGACCAACTCGTCGACCGCGCAGAACTTGAAGAACTCGACGAGCTGCAACCGGGCGCGTTCTCAGCGGCGACCTTCCACCTGCCAGGCGGCCGGACCGCCATCGTCTGCAACCCGCTTAGCGAGATCGGGCGGACCAACAGCGACATCGCGCACGAGATCGCCCACGTCCTTCTTAACCATGAAATCCGAGAGATCCAGCAACTCGCCGGCCACACCTTCTTCACCTGCAACCCCGAACAGGAAGAAGAGGCGAACTGGCTCGCCGGCTGCCTGCTTCTGCCCAGGCCGCTGTTGCTCAGGGAGGCGTACGCTGCCTCAACCCCCGACCTGATCGCGGAAAAACACCACGTCAGCGTGCCCATGGCCAGATACCGCCTGAATGCCAGCGGCGTGCTCCTACAGGTCCAACGGTCCCGCGCCGGGCGAAACGCACGCTCGTAGCTCCTGGGGCGGAACACCGCAGGCGCAGCGCCACCGCTTCCTGCCGAATCCGGCCTTTATTGGGAGGGAGGCCCTGGTTCCCGTTGGCCAAAGACCCTCTACGTAGGTCCGGGCAGAGGTGTGGACGGCGTGGTTGTCATGCCGACCGCCCACGAACAGCCGGGGCCACTACGACAAGTTCCTGAGCTGCGGGAACATCCTTCGGGTGGTGTCACCTCCGGTTCGCCGGCGCAGGCGGCGTCCGCACGCGCGACCAACCACCCCCACCGGCCATCGTCTTCGAGGCGCTCACCGAGCCCGCTCGCGACCGGCGCGTCCCTGGCTGCGACTATTCGAAGACGGGCAATCGCCGAGATCCTGCACGCCGAGCATCCGCGCATGGTCGTCTGGTCGTCGCTGCGCTAGGCGACCGGATGCGCTGTGCGTTCGACCTGGGTGTCCGCTACCGGGATGCTCGTGGTGTACCAATAATTGTCATTACGGCACGCTTTTCGCTTGACGCAACGCCGAGCGGGTCAGGCCGGAAAAACCGTTAGATCCACACTTCCCAGGACATCAGCGCGGGACGCCAGGCTGTGAGAAGCCCCGCCATGCCCTGGGCGGGTCTGCGGCTGCCGTACGGGCTGCGCGAGTCGTGAGTTGGTCCTGGGCAGGGGAGCCGCGTCGGCCATTCGCGGAAGTCGAGCATGTGTTGAATGTTGCGGCTAAGGATGTACACGGTGGTGTAGTGGTCTATGGACGGTGCCGCGGCCGAAGTTCTTCCGGGGCCATGCGATCAGCGGAGCCGGGTAGGCGGTCGACGTCGAGGACGAACGGTTCCGGTCGGCGCTCGTCTAAATCGATCAGCCGCATCTGGTAGGCGGTAAAGTCGTAGAGGAATGCAGCCGTCGTACAAGTTGACGGCGACGTAGCCGGCGGCGGTGATGGCGGGTGCGCGTTGAGGATCGTGCCGACGGCGGCCTGCGCCTCGGGAACAGGGAGTTTGCTGGAACCGGGTCAGCGGCGCCATTCGATGGTGAACGTCAAAGGCCGGGTTAGTTATAACGCTCTGGAGTCCTCGCAGAACAAGGGGTAGTTTGGTTAAGCCGCAAGCCGCGTACGTCCCCGGCGCGGGGCGAGCTGCTGCACGGCCGCGTGTCGGATGCTGGAGGTGATGATGGTCGCCCTGATCGACCCGGCTTGGTGGACGTCGGGGACCTGGGAGGGGCGGCCAGTCAGGGAGTTCCTGGAGAAGCGCGATGTCGCGGTGGTCTTTAGGTTCCTGCGCGCGCGGGGCGTGTCGTACGGGGCAATCGCCGCTCTTGTCGGTGTCTCCGCCAACCGCGCCGCCGAAATCGCCAAGGGGACGCGACAGGTCACGGCCTACGAGGTGCTGGAGCGGATCGCCCTCGGTCTGAACATCCCGCGGGCTGCCATGGGTCTCGGCCGTGAGCGGGATGTGCCAACCGCGGGAGATGTGCGGACGAGCGTCGAACATTCACCCCGCCGGATGAACGAGAGTCCAGCCACCGATGCGGGCGGTCTGGATCGCCTGCGCGCGGAGCTGGACGAGGCACTGTCGTCGTCCAGCGTGTCGCCTCGGCATCTGGAGCTGGTCGAAGAGTCGACGAGTGAGCACATAAGGGTTTATCCCTCGGCGCCACCGACGGTCATGCTGTCGAGACTTGCGGCCGATTGTGCCGAGGTGCAGGTCCTGTCGCGCCGGCGGCAACCCGCGACGGTTCAAGCCCGCCTGTCGGGCGCCGCAGCTCTGCTGGCGACGATGTGTGCCGACGCGCTCATGCGACTGGGCAACGCCAGTGAGGCGCGGTTGTGGTACCGGACGGCGATCCACGCCGCGGACGACAGCGCGGACCCGCGGCTCCAGGTGTTGGCGCGCGCCCAGGCGGCGATGCTGCCCTACTACTTCGGTGACCCACACCAGACGGTGACGATGGCTGATCAAGCGCTCGCCATTACGGCTGCGGCGTCGCCGTCCGGTGCACTGGCAGCCGCCGGACGTGCAAGGGCATTGGCCCGTCTCGGGGCTGCTGACCAGGCGAGAGCAGGGATCGAGCAGGCGCACCGCATGTTCGACGAGGCAGGCGACGACGACAGCGACGCGGCGTTCCGCTTTCCCGCGAAGCGGCTGCTGTTCTACCTGTCTGGGGCAAGGACATGGCTTGGCGACACGAAAGAGGCGTACCGGATCCAGGACGAAGCGCTGAGCTTGTACGGTCCCAGGCCGAGGGTGCCGATTGATCCTGCTCTTATCGCCCTGGACCGTGCCCTCTGCCTCGTACGCGACCTTCGGTTCGCGGAGGCTGCAGTAGTTGCTTGCGCCGCCGTCGCCGGGCTGCCCGAGTTGCAGCGCACGGAGATCGTCCTGTCCAAGGCGGCTCAGGTCGTATCGGCGATTCCGCAACCCGCACAGGGCAGGGAGGTGATCGAGTTGGCGGAGTACGTGCGGGCGTGCCGCGAGCGGAGCCGTACCCTTGCAGCCGGAACTGCCGTGCTCGAACCCTAGGGGCCACATGTTCGTCGAGGCACGAACGCGTCCGATGCTTGCCGAGGTGTGTCGGAAGCTGGGCTGCTCTGCTGCCGAGGCGCAGCTGCTCCGGCATCACACCAACGCGGTGTACGCCGTGGGCGACGTGGTAGTCAAGATCGCGCCGATGGAGTTCGGACTCGACCGCTCGCGAACGGTGGTGGCGGTCGTTGACTGGTTATCGGCCAAGGGCTTCCCGACCGTGAGTCTGTGCTCCCAGGTGCCGGATCAACCGCTCGTGGTCGGCGGGCACGCCGTCACGGTGTGGCAGCGTTTGGACCCGGCGGACGACAACCCTGTCACCACCGCAGAGCTCGGGCAACTCCTGCGTGAACTGCATGGCTTTCCGATGCCGCCAGTGGAGCTGCCGAGGCTCCAACCAGCCGAGAGCGTCCGCAGGTCCGTGGACAACGCCCACCTCATCGACGATCTGGACCGCGACCTGTTGCTGAGCCGGCTCGAGGTTCTCAAGGCGGCCTGGTCATCGATGGCGTTCCCGCTGGGAGACAGCCTGATTCAATCCGACCCCCAGACCCGCAACGCTTTACGGCGGTTCGACGGTACCCCGGTCCTGGCTGACTGGGACGGTATCGCGGTCGGGCCGCGGGAGTGGGACATCGCCACCGTTGCGGTTCACTGTCGGCGATTCGGTGGCGGCCGGCAGGCGTTCGCGGACTTCACCGCCAGCTACGGTTGGGACGCCACCACCTGGTCGGGCTTCGAAGAGCTCTGCCGATTGCGTGAACTCCAGATGATCGCCACCAACGCGCGCAAGTCCCGGCCTGGCACGTCGGCAGCTGCGGAGGTGCATCGCCGGCTTGACGGTCTTCGCAACGAGAATGGTGCCGAGCTGCGTCGCTGGCAGATTCTCTGACCAACGGTAGGCGGCGCTCCAACCCGGTCCGCTCGGACGCGGAAGTTCGGCCCGGGATATGCGGTAAGGCGACCGCCCCATATCGGTACGCTGCGTGCATGGCATCGCCAAACTCCCCCGTGCGCGTTCGATTTGCCCCATCGCCGACAGGCATGTTCCACGTGGGTAACGCCCGCTCTCTGCTCTACAACTGGGTGCTGGCCAAGCAGTCCGGCGGCACGATGGTGCTGCGGATCGAGGACACGGACGCCGAACGCAGTAAGCCGGAGTGGGTGCAGGGCATCATCGACGCCATGGCGTGGCTCGGCGCCGGCTCCGATGAGTACGAGGGACCTCTGTTCCAGTCCGCCTATGTCCAGCACCACCGCGACGCCATCGCGAAGCTGCTCGCGGCAGGTCAGGCCTACTACTGCGACTGTGTGCGTACGCAGGTCGTGGAGCGAACCGGCAGCGAACACAAGGGGTACGACGGTTACTGCCGCGACCGCGGGCTGGCCGCGGCCCCTGGCAGCGCAGTGCGGTTCCGGACGCCGGACGAAGGTCAGACAGTCGTGCGGGATCTGGTGCGCGGCGAGCCCACGTTCGACAACGCCACGATCGAGGATTTCGTCATCGCACGTGGTGACGGCTCCCCGGTGTTCCTTCTCGCGAATGTCGTCGACGACATGGTCATGGGCATTACCCATGTCATTCGCGCCGAGGAGCACCTGCCGAACACGCCTAAGCAGCAGCTGCTTTGGGTGGCGCTCGGGCACGAACCGCCGGTGTGGGCCCACGCGCCGATCCTGGTCAACGAGAAGCGGCAGAAACTGTCCAAGCGCCGGGATCGGGTCGCGCTGGAGGACTTCCGTGCCGAGGGGTACCTGCCCGATGCGATGCGCAACTACCTGATGCTGCTCGGCTGGGCCCCCTCCGGTGACCGGGAGATCGTCCCCTGGGACGACATCGTGAGGGAGTTCCGGATGGCCGACGTCAATCCGTCGCCGGCGTTCTTCGACGTCAAGAAGCTGCGGGCCTTCAACGGCGACTACCTTCGCGCGCTGAGCACGGAGCAGTTCATCTCGGCGTGTCAGCCGTGGCTGCGCGGTGAGTACGCCCCCTGGCGGGCTGAGGACTACGACGACGTCGCCTTCGCCGCTGTCGCGCCGCTGGCGCAGACCCGAGTCGCGGTGCTCAGCGAGATCGTCGCCATGGTGGACTTCCTGTTCCTGCCGATCCCGTCGATCGACGAGGCTGCCTGGACGAAGGCCATGACCGGCGAGGCCCTGGCGCTACTCAGCGAGGTGGCTACCGCTTTCGAAGAGGTGGAATGGGATGCCGAGTCGCTCAAGCGCACGGTCGAGAGGTTAGGGGCAGCTCGCGGGCTGAAGCTGGGTAAGGCCCAGGCACCGGTCCGGGTTGCCGTGACCGGCCGTACCGTCGGACTGCCCCTGTTCGAGTCGTTGGAGGTGCTCGGCCGGAGCCGCACTGCCGCGAGGATCAGGAGTGCGATCGACCGGCTCTCATAAGGTCTAGACGAGTAAGTTCTAATCCTGATCAGTGGTCGTAGGCGGTCAAAGATCGGGTGACGGGTTGGCCGGTAGCTCGGTTGTGCCAGATGGCGGCGGTCAGGGCCAGGATG
>NZ_JBFAJK010000031.1:0-80240 GCF_040655175.1 Micromonospora sp. NPDC050495
AGTCCGGGGTATAAAACAATTGGCACTGGCTTTACAAGCACCCTGTTGAGTTCTCAAAGAACAACCACACACCATCGGGAAACCCCACACCGTGGAGCCCCCATCCGGGGCAAGCCATTCAACCGCACCCATCCGCTCTCGCGCCGGGCACTTTTACTACGTTACCCGGTGGTTTCCGCCGTGTCAAACCGGTGTTTCGCGGTTTGCCGTGCTTCCGCCCCTTTTCCGGGCACCCCGATTCATCCGACTTCCGTCGGGTGTTCCGGAGATTTCAGCAGGACGGCCGCCGCGGTTTTCCCGCTCACTCGTCCGTGTCCCTGCCGGTCGACCACCTTACCCGGTCGGTTCCGCCTCGCCAAATCCGCCCTGCGGCGAATCCGGGGCCCCGCCCGGCCGGGCCCCGATGGCGGTCAGCCATCCGCACCCGGCGGTCATTCGCTGCCACCCGGTCGGCTACGTGACCCGTGGTCACACCGCCCGGTCCAGGCTCACGCCGGTAGACGACCCGGTGGAAGCCGATGGCATTTCCCGCGCTCCGGCCTTTTCGGCTTTCGCCTGTTTCGTCCGTTCCGCGCTGGCAGAGAGAAAGTTACGCGCCCAGCGGATTGATCGTCAAATCCGCTGGGCGCGTCCCGCGTCACACCGTCGACCGATGACTATCCGCGCAGCTCGACGCCCGCGAAACTGCGCTTGCCGCGGCGCAGCACCAGGTAACGCCCGTGCAGCAGGTCCGCTTCCGACACGGTGGCGTCCACCGCCGCGATACGCGTGTTGTTGACGTACGCACCACCCTCGGCGATCACCCGACGGGCCTCCTTCATGCTCGGCACCAGCCCGGACTCCTTGAGCAGGCCGGCCACGTCCGGCAGCTCGGTGACGTGCACCAGGCCGGCCTCGGTCAGCGCCGCGCGCAGCGTCTCCGGGGTCAGCTCGTCGAGCGAGCCCCGGCCGAACAGCGCCTGGCTCGCGGCCACCGCCTGGGCCATCTCCCGCTCGCCGTGCACCAGGGCGGTCAGCTCCTCGGCGAGGGCCCGCTGGGCCAGCCGGGCCTGCGGGCGCTCCGCCGTCGCCTTCTCCAACTCCTCCAGCTCCTCGCGCGAGCGGAAGCTGAAGTAGCGCAGGTAGCGGGTGACGTCCCGGTCGTCGGCGTTGACCCAGAACTGGTAGAAGGCGTACGGGCTGGTCATCTCCGGGTCGAGCCAGACGGCGCCGCCCTCGGTCTTGCCGAACTTGGTGCCGTCGGCCTTGGTCACCAGCGGCGTCACGAACGCCTGCACCGGCCCGGCCCCCCGGCGGCGCACGTAGTCCACGCCGGCGGTGATGTTGCCCCATTGGTCGGAGCCACCGTACTGGAGCTGGCAGCCGTGCCGGCGGTGCAGCTCGAAGAAGTCGTTGGCCTGCAACAGCTGGTAGCTGAACTCGGTGAAGCTGATGCCGGTGTCCAGCCGGGCCTTGACCACCTCGCGGGCCAGCATCTTGTTCACCGGGAAGTGCTTGCCGACGTCCCGGAGGAACTCCACCACCGACATCGCGCCGGTCCAGTCCAGGTTGTTGACCAGCTGGGCGGCGTTCGCGCCGGTGTAGGAGACGAACGGGGAGAGCTGCTCCCGGATCCGCTGCACCCAGCCGGCGACCACCTCGGGCGGGTTGAGGGTGCGCTCGGCGCTCTCCTTCGGGTCTCCGATCTGGCCGGTCGCCCCGCCCACCAGCAGCAGCGGGCGGTGCCCGGCGAGCTGCAGCCGGCGGGCCGTGGTGACCTGCATGAGGTGGCCGACGTGCAGGCTCGGGGCGGTCGGATCGAAGCCCACATAGAAGGTGGCGCTCCCGCCGTCGAGCAGCTCACGCAGCTCGTCGAGGCCGGTCGAGTCCTGGATCAGGCCCCGCCACCGCAGGTCTTCGGTCAGGGAGTCCCGCCCGTGCGGGAGGTTGCTCTCGGTCACGGTCACCGATTCTCCCCCATGCCCGGCGCCGGACCGTAGCGGGTTTGCCCGACCGGGGCGGGACTAGGCTGGCGGTCCACCGGAGTGGAGGAGCAGCCGTGGTGGAGATGCCGGACGTGACCGGGGGCTTCGTGGCCCTGCTCGGGCTGAAGTTCGACGAGGTCAGCGGGGACCGGGTGGTGATCCGCTGGCAGGTACGGCCGGAGCTGCACCAGCCGTACGGGATCCAGCACGGCGGGGTCTACTGCGCGGTGGTGGAGACGGCGGCCAGCATCGGTGGCGCCCTGTGGCTGGGCGCCCAGGGCAAGGTGGTGGGGGTCTCCAACCAGACCGACTTCCTGCGCGCGGTCCGCGACGGGGAGCTGACCGCGGTGGGCACGCCGATCCACCGGGGTCGCAGCCAGCAGCTCTGGCTCGTGGAGATCACCGACGAGGGCGGCCGGCTCGTGTCACGCGGACAGGTACGGCTGCAGAACCTCACCGGCGCCTGACCGGGTACGCCGGCCTGCTCGATTCGCCCCAAAAGACCGCTCTGACGCGGTTATCGTCGCGGCGATGAGACCGCCCGCCGCCGGCCCGACGTGAGGAAGCTCTTCGCCGCCACGCTCGGTGTCCTCTCCGCCATCGGCGGCTTCGTGGACATCGGTGACCTGGTGGCGGCGAGCCAGGCCGGCGCGCGCTTCGGCCTGGCCCACGCCTGGGTGCTGCTGGTCGGGGTGCTGGGCATCTGCGCGTACGCGGAAATGGCCGGCCGGATCGCGGCGGTGAGCGGCCGGGCGGTCTTCGACCTGGTCCGGGAACGGCTCGGGCCGCGGGTGGCGCTGCTCAACCTGGTGGCGTCCTGGCTGGTCACGGTGATCACTCTGGCGGCCGAACTGGGTGGGGTGGCGCTCGCGCTGCAACTGGCCAGCGGGTGGAGCTACCTGCTCTGGGTGCCGCTGGCCGGGGTGGCGGTCTGGCTGGTGCTCTGGCGGATGCGCTTCGAGCTGATGGAGCGGGTGTTCGGGCTGGCCGGGCTGGCGCTGCTGGTCTTCGCGGTCGCGCTGTTCGCGCTGCCGACCGACTGGGCGCGGCTCGGGCACCAGGCGGTCCAGATCAGCTCCGCCGGGCAGGGCTGGTCGGTGTACTGGTTCGTGGCGGTGGCGCTCTTCGCCTCCACGGTCAGCCCGTACGAGGTGTTCTTCTTCTCCTCGGGCGGGGTGGAGGAGCGGTGGAGCGCGGCGGACCTGGCGCACGCCCGCTCCAACGTGCTCATCGGCTTCCCGGTCGGCGGGTTCCTGGCGCTGTCCCTGATCGCGGTCGCCGCGGTGGCGTACCACCCGTCGGGGTCGTCGCTGGACAGCCTGGACCAGGTGGCCCGGCCGGTGGTGACCGCGTTCGGCGGCGCCGGGCTGGCGGTGGCGGTGCTGGCGTTCTTCGCGGTGACCTTCGGCGCCGCGCTGGAGACCGGGCTGTCCGCGGCGTACGCGGCGGCGCAGTACTTCGGCTGGCAGTGGGGCAAGCGGGTCAGCCCGCGGGAGGCGGCCCGCTTCCACAGCGTGCTCCTGGTCAGCGTGCTGCTCGGGGTGATCCTGCTGATGACCACGGTCGACCCGGTCCGGCTCACCGAGTACATGCTGGTGCTCAGCGCGGTGGTGCTGCCGCTGACCTACCTGCCGATCCTGGTGGTGGCCAACGACCGTGGCTACCTGGGCGACCGGGTCAACGGGTGGTGGACCAACCTGCTCGGGGCGCTCTTCCTGCTGCTCATCGTCGCCGCGTCGGTGGCGGCGATCCCGTTGGCGATCATCACGAGGATGGGACAGTGAGGGTTCAGCTGGCCAAGCAACTGCTCGACCGGCAGATCGTGGACGTCGACGGCCGGCTGGTCGGCCGGGTCGACGACCTCGGCTTCGCGGTCGACGCCGAGGGCGTCCCGTACGTGGACTGCCTGCTCAGCGGCCACGCGGCGCTCGGGCGGCGGGTCGGCGGCCGGATCGGGCGGATCCTGGTCGCGGTGGCCGACCGGTTCACCGACCAGCCGCCGGCGCCGCCCCGGCGGATCCCGCTCGCGCTGATCGACCGGGTGGGCAGCTCGGTCCGGTTGCGCTGCCGGGTCGCCGACCTGCCACCCTCGCCAGTCGAGTCGTGGCTGCGGCAGCATCTCGTCGACCGGATCCCGGGGTCGGCCCGTGCGAGCGGGTGAGCTGCTCGGCCGGACCGCGTACGACCTGCGGGGCCGGCGGCTCGGTCGGGTGGTCGACGTGGTGGTCCGGGGCGGGTGGCCGCCACAGCGGCTGCGGATCACCGACGTGATCGTGGCCGGGCACTGGTGGACCCGGATCAGCGGGCGGCTCATCGGGCCGGAGCTGCACCCGTCCGGGCCGTGGCTGCTGCGCACGGTGGCCCGGGTGCTGGGCCGCAGCACCCGGCAGGTGCCGGCGGACACGGTGCAGCTCCGGCCGCCGGTGCCCGGCTTCCCGTTCGGCCCGCCGGCCGGGCGGGACAGCTGAGCCGTTCCCGGCCGGACCCGACGGCTGACCCAATCCCGGCCGGGCCCGACGGCTGAGCCGTTCCCGGCCGGGCGGGACGCACACCCGGCCGGGTGGGTCAGCCGCGGGCCTCGTCGAGGACCGGCGGCGCGCTCTCCCCGGCCTCGTCGGGGTATGGCTCGTCGGCGCCGCGGCGCACCCGCACCTCGGTGATCGCGTGGTGTTCCACCCCGCCGACGGCCAGTTCCCAGCCGTCGACGGTGACGCGCTCCCCCGCCACTGTCGGGATGTGCCCGAGGCAGCTGAGCACCAGCCCGGCGATGGTGGTGTAGTCGCCGGCCGGCCGGTTGGGCAGCTCGACGCCGAGTTCGGTGAGGTCGTGCACGGGGAAGGTGCCGGGCAGCACGAGGCTGCCGTCGTCCGCGGTGCGGACCGAGCCGAGATCCCGGTCGGTCTCGTCGTAGATCTCCCCGACGATCTCCTCGAGGATGTCCTCCAGCGTGACGATGCCGTCGACCGCGCCGCGCTCGTCCACCACCAGGGCGATGTGCTGGCGTTCCGCCTTGAACTGGCGCAGCGCGTCGACCACCGACAGCGAGTCGGGCAGCACCATCGGTGGGCGGGCGATCTCGTCGACCGGACGGTCGTCCGGGACGCCGACCAGGTCGCGCAGGTGGATCACGCCGACCGCGTCGTCCAGGCCGCCGTGCCGGACCACCGGCGCCCGGGAGTGGCCGGTGGCGCCGAGGACCAGGCGGGCGGCCTCCGCGGTCGTCCCGCTGTCGAGGGTGAAGACCTGCAGGCGGGGTACGAGCACCGCGCGCAACTGCCGGTCGGCGATCTCCACGGCGCCGGCGATGATGGTGCGCTGTTCCTTGGTGAAACCGTGGTTGCCGGCCACGATCTCGCGCAGTTCGTCCGGGCCGATCTCGTCCGGCTGGTGCGTCGGGTTGAGCCCGACCAGGCGGACCACCAGGTCGCTGGTGGCGCCGAGGGCCCAGACGGCCGGCCGGGTGAGGCTGGCCAGCAGGTCGAGCGGGCGGGCCACGAGCAGGGCCCACCGCTCGGCGGACTGCATGGCGATGCGTTTCGGAGCCAGCTCGCCGAAGACCAGGGTGACGAAGGTCAGCACGAGGGTGACCGCGACGACGGCGACGGTCTCGGCGGCGTCGCCGAACCTGCCGAGCAGCGGGACCAGGGGCTTGGCCAGGGAGACCGCTGCGGCGGCGGAGGCCAGGAAGCCGGCCAGGGTGATGCCGATCTGGATGGTGGCGAGGAAGCGGTTCGGGTCCTTGGCGAGCCGGGCCAGGGTACGGCCGGCCCGGCCGCTGCGTTCCAGCCGCTGGAGCTGGCTGTCGCGGAGCGAGACCAGGGCCATCTCGCTACCGGCGAAGGCCGCGTTCACGATCACCAGAAATCCGACCAGGGCCAGTTGGCTCCAGTAGCTCTGCACGCCCGGTTCTCTCCCTCGACGGACCCGGGCCGGCCGTCGTGGCCGCCCCGCCGCCACCCGGGGACCGGGCGGCGTCGGCCCCTCTGTGCCCCGTCGGCGGCGGGCCGAACCCTGCCCGGCGCCGGTCGAGGAGCGGCCGCTGCCCGGGCCGGTGCGGCGCGCGGGTCGCCGCCCCGGACCGGGCGGCGCGCGAGGGCGTCTCCCTACCGGGCGGCGCGCTGGGGGTGCCTACCGGGCGGGCAGGTCGAGGACGTAGGCGTCGCCCTCGGGGCGGAAGCCGAGCCGGTGGTAGTAGGGGGCGACCATCCCGGGCGGGCTGACCACCCGGCGGAAGCCGCGGTCGGTGAACAGCCGGCTGCGCCGGTAGACGAACTCGCCCGGGGTGAGGTCACGGAACGGCGGGGTGACGTAGTCCAGGTCGATCTGGGCGACCCCACTGCCCTCGGCGTGCGACACCACCACGCCGACCACCTCGTCGGCGCGGACCACCAGGAAGGCCGACCGGCCGGCGGCCGGCTCCCAGCGGAAGTCGGGGTTGAACCGGGCGATGTCGGCGGCGTGCACCCGCAGGGTGTGGGCCAGGAACGCGTCGTCGGTGCCCACCTCGACCACCTGGTAGGTCTGCTCGTCGTGCCGGGTGGCGAGCATCGTCCGCAGGTACCAGACGTTGATCACGGTGAGCACCACGTTCAGCCCGACCATGGGCCACACGTGCACGGCCGCGTTGTAGCCGATCAGGATGAGGCAGCCGAGCAGGTTCAGCGCGCGCAGCCGCAGGATGCGCGTCTGCAGCAGCGACCAGACCAGCAGCGCGGAGCCGGCCCAGCCGACGAGTTCCAGCCAGTTCACCCGGGGGAGACTAGTCGCCGCGCTGGTCAGCCGCCCCGGCGGGCAGCTCCAGCAGGTACTCCTCGATCTCGGCGTGGCGGGCCTCGGCGTACCCGGAGTCCTCGCCGACCACGACGAAGCCGCACTTGCGCAGCACGGCGAGGGAGGCGGCGTTGTCCTTCGCGGCCCGGGCGTACACCGGCCGCTGCGGCAGCTCGCGCAGCAGCGCGGCGAGCGCCGCGGTGGCGTGGCCGCGGCCCCACCGAGCCGAGTCGATCCAGTAGCTGACCTCGGTGCGCTCACCCACCGGGAAGGCGGCGACGCGCCCGACCACCTCGCCGTCGACCGTCACCGTCCGGTTGACGATGCGCTCGTCGGCGCGGATGCGGGCCCAGTGGTTGTCGAAGGCGGCCCGGTCGCCCGGGTCCTTCGCGACGAACGCGGCCATCCAGTTGGCCTGCGGGTCCTGCTCGTGGGCGAAGAACGCGGACAGGTCGTCGTCGTGGACCGGGCGGAGTCGCACCTCGTTGCTCATCGCCGGAGGGTACGTCGGCCCACCGACGCTTTCGGGACCTCTGGCCCGGCCGCCGTCCCGTCCGGCCCTGCCGCGGCGGCCCGGCGCATCGGTACGAAGGAATGGGACACCGAATCCCGCGAGGCGCCGACTGGAGGCCGGACCATGCCGAAGTATGTCTACGACTTCATCGAAGGTGACCGGAGCCGGGCCGACCTGCTGGGCGGCAAGGGCGCGAACCTGGCCGAGATGACCCGGCTGGGGCTGCCCGTCCCACCCGGCTTCACCATCAGCACCGACGCCTGCCGGGCGTTCCTGACCACCGGCTCCCCGCCGGACGGGCTCTTCCGCGAGGTGCACACCCACCTGCGCGAGGTCGAGGCCCGGCTGGACCGGCGGCTCGGCGACCCGCACGAGCCGCTGCTACTGGCGGTCCGCTCCGGCGGCCGGTACTCGATGCCGGGGATGATGGAGACGATCCTCGACATCGGGCTCAACGACAGCACCGTCGGCGGGCTCGCCGCCCACAGCGGCGACGAACGGTTCGCCTGGGACTCGTACCGGCGGTTGATCCAGATGTTCGGTCGCACCGTGCACGGCATCCCGGCCGAGGAGTTCGAGCACGAGCTGGAGGCGGTGCGGGCCACGGCCCGACCCGGCGGTCCGGACGCCGGGCAGCTGCGCGACCTGGTCGACACGTACAAGAAGATCTTCGCCCGGCACACCGGGCACGACTTCCCGCAGGCCCCGCACGAGCAGCTCTTCCTGGCCATCCGCGCGGTGTTCGAGTCGTGGCACGCCGAGCGCGCCCGGATCTACCGGCGTCAGGAGCACATCCCGGACGACCTGGGCACGGCGGTCAACGTGATGGCGATGGTCTTCGGCAACCTCGGCCCGGACTCGGGCACCGGGGTGGCGTTCACCCGCGACCCGGCCACCGGCGCCCCCGGGGTGTACGGCGACTACCTGACCGACGCGCAGGGCGAGGACGTGGTGGCCGGCATCCGGAACACCATCCCGCTGCCGGAGCTGGCCCGGATCGACCCGGTCAGCTTCCGCCGGCTGCGGGAGATCATGGCGACGCTGGAGCGGCACTACCGGGACCTGTGCGACATCGAGTTCACCATCGAGCGCGGCCGGCTGTGGATGTTGCAGACCCGGGTCGGCAAGCGGACCGCCGCGGCCGCGTTCGTGATCGCCGCGCAGTTGGTCGACGAGGGTGTGATCACGGCGGACGAGGCGCTGACCCGGGTCACCGGGGCGCAGCTCGCCCAGCTGATGTTCCCCGCGTTCGACCTCACCGGCGCGCCCGAGCCGCTCGCCGTCGGGGTGGGCGCCTCGCCCGGCGCCGCGGTCGGCCGGGTGGTGTTCGACTCGGCCGCCGCCGTGGCCGCCGGCGAGCCGGTGATCCTGGTCCGTCGGGAGACCAACCCGGACGACCTGCCCGGCATGATCGCCGCGGCCGGGGTGCTCACCTCGCGCGGCGGGAAGACCTCGCACGCCGCCGTGGTGGCCCGCGGCATGGGCCGGACCTGCGTGTGCGGGGCCGAGGCGCTACGGATCGACCCGCAGCGCGGCGAGCTGGCCGTCGGGGACCGGGTGGTGCACGCCGGCGACGTGATCTCCATCGACGGCACCAGCGGCCGGATCTGGCTCGGCGAGGTGCCGGTGCAGGCCTCCCCCGTCGCCCGCTACCTGGCCGGCGAGCTGAACCCGCAGGCCGACCCGCTGGTCGCCGCCGTGCACCGGCTGCTCGGGCACGCGGACGCGGTCCGCAAGCTGGGGGTACGGGCCAACGCGGACACCCCGGCCGACGCCCGCCGGGCCCGCGACCTCGGCGCCGCCGGCATCGGCCTGTGCCGCACCGAGCACATGTTCCTCGGCGCGCGCCGCGAGCTGGTGGAGCGGCTGATCCTGGCCGACGGGCCGGCCGAACGCGAGGCGGCCCTCGCGGCGCTGCTGCCGTTGCAGCGGACCGACTTCGTGGGCCTCCTCGCCGCCATGGACGGGCTGCCGGTGACCATCCGGCTGCTCGACCCACCGCTGCACGAGTTCCTGCCCCCGCTGGTCGAGCTGACCGACCGGGTGGCCCGCGCCGAGGCGCGCGGCGCCGACCCGGGCCGGGACGCGACGCTGCTGGCCGCGGTGCGCCGGATGCACGAGACCAACCCGATGCTGGGGCTGCGCGGGGTCCGGCTCGGCCTGGTCGTGCCGGGGCTGTTCGCCATGCAGGTGCGGGCGGTGGCCGAGGCGGCCGCCGAGCGGGTCCGGGCCGGCGGCGACCCCCGCCCGGAGATCATGGTGCCGCTCGTCGGGGACGTGCGGGAACTCGCCGCGGTCCGGGCCGAGGCGCAGTCGGTGCTGGCCGGTATCGACGGGGTGCCGGAGATCCCGATCGGCACCATGATCGAGGTGCCCCGGGCCGCGCTGACCGCCGGGGAGATCGCCGCCGAGGCGCGGTTCTTCTCCTTCGGCACCAACGACCTGACCCAGACCACCTGGGCGTTCTCCCGCGACGACGTGGAGGGCTCGTTCTTCGGGGCGTACCTGGAGCAGGGGATCTTCCCGGCGTCGCCGTTCGAGCGCATCGACACCGCCGGCGTCGGGCGGCTGATCCGGCTGGCCGTCGCCGAGGGCCGGGCGGCCCGACCCGACCTGACCGTCGGGGTGTGCGGGGAGCACGGCGGCGACCCCGACTCGGTGGCGTTCTTCGCCCAGGCGGGGCTGGACTACGTGTCCTGCTCGCCGTACCGGGTGCCGATCGCACGGCTGGCCGCCGGCCGGGCGGCCGTCGACGCCGACACCGGCACGTCCGACTCCCGATAGGAGGCAGCACGATGACCGCCATCTTCAACCCCACCGGGCTGGCCCAGGCGCCCCCGCTCCCCCGGCCCGCGCCGGTGCCCGCCCCGGCGCCCGCGGCGCCGGCCGCCGGGCCGGTCGGCCCGGTGCTGGAGCTGCCCGGCCCGTCCGGCACCGCGCTGGTGCCGGTGACCCAGGCCGGCCGGCCGGTCGGCGCGTTCGTGCTGTCCCGGGGGCGGGTCCGGTACCGGCCGGTGGTCGACCCGGACCAGCTCGTCGCGGCCGCCGCCGGGGCGTTCGCGGTCGCCGCCCTCACCACCGCCGTGGCGGTGCTGGCCCGCCGCCGGCCGCCGGCCATCGGCGCGGTGACCATGGGGCCGGGCGGCTGGGTCAGCCTGCGCGGCGCCCGGGTGCCGGCGCTGCGGCCGGACCGGCGGCCCTGGTGGGCCCGGCTGCTGCGGGCCCGCCGGTTGGTCGTCGACCGTTGACCGGCGGCGCCGTGGGCAGTCGCTCCCCGGTTCGTGGGGCGACTGTCCACTGTTGACGGGCCGGACCGACCGGGGCGGGACCTTCGTCCCGGGCCGGGGCGGTCCTGCGCCTCTGCCCGGCCGGGGCCGCCCGGACCAGGCTGGTGGTGTAGGCGAGAGAACCAGTTCCGGGAGGCCCCCGATGCGTGCCAGTGTCGTCACCGCGTTCGACCGTCCGATGCAGATCCTCGACCGGGCCGTGCCCGAGCCCGGTCCCGGGCAGATCCTGGTCCGGATCGAAGCCAGCGGGCTCTGCCACACCGACATCCACGCCGCCCGGGGCGACTGGCCGGTCAAGCCCGCCCCGCCGTTCGTGCCCGGACACGAGGGCGTCGGCGTGGTCGAACGGCGCGGCCCCGGCGTCACCGAACACGTGGTCGGCGACCGGGTCGCCCTGCCGTGGCTCGGCTCGGCCTGCGGCACCTGCCGGTACTGCGTCGGCGGGTGGGAGACGCTCTGCGAGGCCCAGCTCAACACCGGCTACAGCGTCGACGGCGCGCACGCCGAGTACGCCGTCGCCGCGGCCCGCTACGCGGTCCGGGTGCCCGACGGGATCAACCCGTTCGAGGCCGCCCCGCTGACCTGCGCGGGCGTCACCACGTACAAGGCGGTCAAGGTCGCCGGCGTGCGGCCGGGCGACCGGGTGGCGATCTTCGGCATCGGCGGCCTCGGCCACCTGGCCCTGCAGTACGCCCAGCTCTTCGGCGGCGAGACCGTCGCCGTCGACGTCACCGCCGACAAGCTGGCGCTGGCCACCGAACTGGGCGCCCGGCACACCGTCGACGCCGCCGGGCAGGACCCGGTCGCCGCGATCACCGCCCTCGGCGGGGTCGACGTGGCGATCGTGCTGGCCGCCAGCCCGCGGGTGATCGAGCAGGCCCACCGGTCGTTGCGCCGGGGCGGCCGGCTGGTGCTGGTCTCGCTGCCCCGGGAGAACGCCATCACCCTGCCGGTCTTCGAGACGGTGCTCAAGGGCATCACGGTGGTCGGCTCGATCGTCGGCACCCGGGCCGACCTGGCCGAGGTGTTCGCCCTGCACGCCGCGGGCCGGACCCGGGTGGTCTACGAGGTCCGCAAGCTCGACGAGATCAACGAGGCGGTCGAGGACATCCTGGCCGGTCGGGTCGCCGCGCGGCTCGTGCTGCAGCCCTGACCACCGGGCCGGGCCGCCACCACCGGACGGCCCGGCCCGGTCCCGTACCCACCTGCCCGACGCTGGAAGGACAAGACCATGACAGCCACCGAAGCGCTGCACCCGTGGCGTGGATTCCGGGACGGGCCCTGGCGCGAGACCATCGACGTGGCGGACTTCGTGCGCCGCAACCACGAGCCGTACCTCGGTGACGCCGACTTCCTCACCGGCCCCACCGACCGCACCCGGCAGGTCTGGGGCCGGTTGCAGGCGATGTTCCCGGAGGAGCGGCGTCGCGGGGTGTACGACGTCGACGCCGCCACCCCGTCGACCATCACCTCGCACGGCCCCGGCTACATCGACCGGGAGCGGGAACTGATCGTCGGCCTGCAGACCGACGCGCCGCTGCGCCGGGCGGTCATGCCGCAGGGCGGGCTGCGCATGGTGGAGACCGCGCTGCGGGCGTACGGCCGCGAGCCCGACCCGGACGTGCACCGGATCTTCACCCGGTACCGCCGGACCCACAACGACGCGGTGTTCGACGCCTACCCCGAGGACGTGCTGCGGGCCCGCCGGTCGCACGTGATCACCGGGCTGCCCGACGCGTACGGGCGGGGCCGGATCATCGGCGACTACCGCCGGGTGGCGCTGTACGGGGTGGACCGGCTGATCGCCGAGCGCCGCGCGCACAAGGCCGCCCTGGACGACCGGCCCTCCACCGACGAGGTGATCCGGGACCGGGAGGAGCTGGCCGAGCAGATCCGCGCGCTGGGCGAGCTGAAGGAGATGGCCGCCTCGTACGGGTTCGACCTCTCCCGCCCGGCCGGCACCGGCCAGCAGGCGATCCAGTGGCTCTACTTCGCCTACCTGGCGGCGACGAAGGAGCAGAACGGCGCGGCCATGTCGCTGGGCCGCACCGCCGGCTTCGTCGACGTCTACCTGCGCCGGGACCTGGCCGAGGGGCGGCTGGACGAGACCGCCGCGCAGGAGCTGGTGGACGACTTCGTGATCAAGCTGCGGATCATCCGCTTCCTCCGCACCCCCGAGTACGACCAGCTCTTCTCCGGCGACCCGACCTGGGTCACCGAGACGCTCGGCGGGATGGACGCCGACGGCCGGCCCCTGGTCACCCGGACCGCCTTCCGCTACCTGCAGACCCTGTACAACCTGGGGCCGGCGCCCGAGCCGAACCTGACCGTGCTCTGGTCGCCGCGGCTGCCCGACGGGTTCAAGCGGTTCTGCGCCCAGGTGTCGCTGGACACCAGTGCCATCCAGTACGAGAACGACGAGCTGATCCGCCCCGCGTACGACGACGACACCGCGATCGCCTGCTGCGTGTCGGCCATGCGGGTGGGCCGGGACATGCAGTTCTTCGGCGCCCGGGCGAACCTGGCCAAGGCGCTGCTGTACGCGATCAACGGGGGCCGGGACGAGCTGACCGGCGAGCAGGTCGCCCCGCCCGCCCCGCCGGTCGGCGGGGAGACCCTGGACTACGACGAGGTCGTCGCCGCGTACGACCGGACGCTGGACTGGCTGGCCGAGACGTACGTGGACGCGTTGAACGTGATCCACCACCAGCACGACCGGTACGCCTACGAGCGGCTGGAGATGGCGTTGCACGACCACCCGGTGCGCCGGTTCATGGCCACCGGCATCGCCGGCCTCTCGGTCGCCGTGGACAGCCTCTCGGCGATCCGGTACGGGCGGGTCAAGGTGCTGCGCGACGAGGCCGGGTTGGCCGTCGACTACGCGGTCGAGGGCGAGTTCCCGACCTACGGCAACAACGACGACCGGGCCGACGAGCTGGCGGTGCGGCTGGTGGAGACGTTCGCGGCGAAGCTGCGCCGGCAGCGCACCTACCGGGACGCCGAGCTGACCATGTCGGTGCTCACCATCACCTCCAACGTGGTCTACGGCCGGCACACCGGCAACACGCCGGACGGGCGGCGCGCCGGTGAGCCGTTCGCCCCGGGGGCGAACCCGATGAACGGCCGGGACACCCACGGCCTGGTCGCCGCGGCGCTGTCGGTGGCGAAGCTGCCGTACGACGCGGCCCGGGACGGCATCTCGCTGACCGGCACGGTCACCCCGGACGGCCTGGGCCACACCCGGCAGGAGCGGATCACCAACCTGGCCGGGGTGCTGGACGGCTACACCGACGCCGGCGGCTTCCACCTGAACGTCAACGTGCTCGACCGCGACACGCTGGTCGACGCGATGGCCCACCCGGAGCGCTACCCGCAGCTCACCGTCCGGGTCTCCGGGTACGCGGTGAACTTCGTCCGGCTCAGCCCGGAGCAGCAGCGGGACGTGATCTCGCGGACCTTCCACGGGTCGCTGTGACCGGCCGGCCCCCGCCCGCGCACCCCGCCGCCACCCCGGCGGCGGGGCCGCGCGGCGGCGCGCCGGTCGGGGCGGTGCACTCCTGGGACACCTCCATCGGGGTGGACGGGCCGGGCACCCGCTTCGTCGTCTTCCTGGCCGGCTGCCCGCTGCGCTGCCGGTACTGCCACAGCCCGGACACCTGGTACCGGCGCAGCGGGCGGACCCGGACGGTGGACGAGGTGCTGGCCGAGGTGGCCCGCTACCGGCGGTTCATCGAGGTGGCCGGCGGCGGCGTCACGGTCAGCGGCGGGGAGCCGCTGCTGCAACCCCGGTTCACCGGGGAGGTGCTGCGCCGCTGCCACGCCCTGGGACTGCACACCGCGCTGGACACCTCCGGCTTCCTCGGCGTCCGCGCCGACGACGCCCTGCTGGACGCCACCGACCTGGTGCTGCTGGACGTCAAGGCCGGGAACCCGGTGACGTACCGGCGGGTGACCGGCACCGGCCGGCTGGCGCCGACGCTGCGCTTCGCCCGCCGGCTGGCCGACCGGGGCACCCCGATGTGGATCCGGTACGTGCTGGTGCCGGGGCTGACCGACGACGCCGACGACGTGGACCGGGTGGCCGACGTGGCGGCCGGGCTGGCCACCGTGGCACGCGTCGAGGTGCTGCCGTTCCACCGGCTGGGCGCGCACAAGTACGCCGAGCTGGGCCTCGCCTTCCCGCTGGCGGACACCGCGCCGCCGACCCCGGAGCTGCTGGCCCGGGTGCGGGGCCAGTTCGCCGCCCGCGGCCTGACCGTCACCTGAGCGACCCGCTCGCCCGGCCCGGTGCGGTACTAGGATCGGGGGCATGTTCACCGCCGCCCGGCCGCGCCGCCGCCCGACCTCGCGGTTCCGGAGCCTGGTCGCGAGCGCGACCGGCACGAAGGCCACCGGGGCGAAGGCGACCGGGGCGCAGGCCATCGGTGCGAAGGCCACCGGTGCGCAGGCCATCGGCGCGCAGGCGACGGGCGCGGGAGCCGTCGGGGCCGCGGCCACCGGCGCGCTGGCCCTCGGGGCCGCCGCCCTGGGCGCCGCCGCGCTCGGCGCCGTGGCGGTGGGTGCGCTCGCCATCGGCCGGCTGGCCGTGCGCCGCGCGGTGATCCGCGAGCTGCGCATCGGCCGGCTGGAGGTGGCCGAACTGGTCGTCCGGCGCGGCCCCGACCCGGGCGACGAGTGACCCGGTCGCGGCTCAGCTCGCCGCGGAGGTCGGGTAGCCGTACAGGTCCAGCAGCCGGACCCGGGAGGCGTGCAGCCGGTCCACCACCACGCTCATGAAGCGGGTGGTGAGCTGCCGGCCGAGCGCGTCGTCCGACTCCATCAGCCGGCGTACCCCCGCCGCGGTGAACTCGACCGCGGTGCAGCGCTGCACGGCGACCGCGCCGAACTGCCAGCGGTAGGGCGGGAAGAGCCAGGACCAGCCGAGCACCCCGCCCGGGCCGATCGTCTCGATCCCCACGTCACCGCGGCCGGGCACCGGGAAGTCCAGCGCCACCTCGCCGCCGCGGACCAGCCAGAACCGTTCCGCGGGCTGGCCGGTGCGGAAGAGCCGCTGCCCGGGGTGCCAGGCCACCGGCCGGGCGTAGCCGGTCAGCCGGGGCAGCCACTCCTGCGGCAGCCCGGCGAGGAACGGGTGCGCCCGAAGCATCTCCAACGGGGTCATCACGCCTCCAGGATGGGAAGAGGGACCCGGCGTCGCGGCCGGGCCCCTCGGGTCGGTTCACTTCTTCGTGTCGTGCTCCACGGTGATCGGGATCTCCCGGGTGATCGGCTCGATCGTGCCGACCGTCGCGGTGATCTCGAGGATGCCGTCCGCGTAGCGGGCCGTGATCGTCTCCTCCTTCACCTCGGACGGCAGCGGGATCAGGCGGGAGAACGAGCCGTAGTGGAACTCGGAGTGGACCTTGTCGGTGTGGCCCTCCCGACGGACCACGTCCAGCCGCAGGTTCTCGCCGGTACGGGTGATCCGCACATCCTTCGCCGGATCGATGCCCGGGAGTTCGGCGCGGACGACGTAGCGGTCGCCGTCGAGGTAGTCCTCGACCCGAATGGTCGGCGCCAGCATCGGCAGCCAGGACAGGTTCGTCCAGTCGAACGGCGCCAACGCGCCGCCCCGGAACTTGGTGACAGTGGACATTGTCGACCTCCTTGTCGATCGTCCTGCCTCCATCCCACCTCGGAAGAACCCGGGCGGGCAGGGCCGATGGTCCCGGTCCCCGGGGCGGACCGGCCCTGCCGGCGCACGGCCGGCGGGCGCAGGCTGAAGGTGGACGAAGGAGGACGTGATGACCAACAGATCCGGCGCCCCCGTCGTGGTGGGCGTGGACGGTTCCCCCTCGGCGCTGCACGCGGTACGGGTGGCCGCGCGGGAGGCGGCGGCCCGACACCGGCCGCTGCGGGTGGTGCACGCGTTCCTGTGGCCGATGCTCGGCACCCCGCTCGGCCCGGTCGCGGCCGCGCTGCCCGACCCCGAACTGCGCGAGGAGGCCGGCAAGCTGGTCCAGGAGGCCGTCGACGAGGCCCGCAAGGTCGACGCCGAGCTGGTGGTCTCCGGTGCCGTGGTGGACGGCGGCCCGATCCCGGTGCTGCTGCGGGCGGGCCGGGACGCGGCGCTGCTCGTGCTGGGCCACCGCGGCCTGGGCGGCTTCGCCGAGCTGCTGGTCGGCTCGGCGGCGGTGCAACTCGCCGCGCGGGCCGACTGCCCGGTGCTGGTGGTGCGGGACGAACCGCGTGCCGACGGACCGGTCGTGGTCGGCGTGGACGGCTCGGCGCTGTCGCGCGAGGCGATCGGTTTCGCCTTCGCCGAGGCGGCGCAGCGCGGCACCGACCTGGTCGCCGTGCACGCCTGGCTGTACCCGGCGTCCCCGGCGTTCCGGGAGGCGTACGGCGACATCATGCCGCTGGTGTACGACCCGCAGGAGTTGCGCGCCGAGGAGGAGCGGGTGCTCGCCGAGGCGATGGCCGGCTGGGCCGAGCGCTACCCGCAGGTCCGGGTCCGGCAGAAGCTGGTGGCCGCCAACGCGGCCCGGGCCCTGGTGGAGGAGTCCACCGAGGCGCAGCTGACCGTGGTCGGCGCGCACGGCCGGGGCAGCCTGGGCGGGCTGCTGCTCGGCTCGATCAGCCACGCGGTGCTGCACCACGCACGCAGCCCGCTGGCCATCGTGCGGCACCGGCCGGGATCCGACGCCGACTGATTCCCCCGCCACCGCCCCGCCGGCCGGCTGCTGCCGGCCGGCGGACCCGGCGTGCCGCGCGCCGGTCCCCCGCCGGACGGGCGCCACGCCGACCCGGCGCACCGGACGGGTTCTACGCCGACCCGGCGTTCCGGACGGGCGCCACGCCGGCCCGGCGTTCCGGGTAAACCCGGGTGCGACGCGGACGGCAGGACGAGAATGACCTGAGCCGACGGGAGGGGATGTACCGATGGACCGGCCTGTCGTGGTGGGTGTCGACGGTTCGCCGACCAGCCTGACCGCCGCCGAGTACGCGGCGGACGTCGCCGTGGCCCGGTCCCGCCCGCTGCTGGTGGTGCACGGCTACCTGCACCCGTTGGGCTACGGCGTGCCGCTGAACCCGTACGACCTCGGGGTGCCGGCGCCCACCGAGGAGTCGCGGCAGATGCTCGACCGGGTGGCCGCCGAGCTGGCCGAGGCCCGTCCCGGCCTGCGGGTGGCGGTCCGCCAGGTGGCCGGCGGGCCGGGCGCCACCCTGGTCGAGGAGTCCCGCCGGGCCGATCTGGTCGTGGTGGGCAGCCGGGGCATCGGCGGCTTCACCGGGCTGCTGCTCGGCGCGGTCAGCGGGCAGGTGACCCAGCACGGGCACTGCCCGGTGCTGGTGGTTCGCCCCGCCGAGCAACCGCTTCCCTGGCGGGGACCGGTGCTGGTCGGGGTGGACGGCTCGGCGTCGGCCGCGTTCGCCGTCCAGCTCGCCGCCGAGGAGGCGGGCCGCCGGGACACCGACCTGGTGCTGGTGCACGTCCGGCCGGCGGACCGGGGCCGCGCCGGCCGGGCCGAGCCGGGCGGGGCGGACGCCGGGTCGGGCGAGGCCGGTGAGCTGCTGGCCGAGGCGGCGGCCCGGGTGCGGTCGGACCATCCGGCGCTGCGGGTGGTCGAGCGGGCGCTCGAGGCGGACTCCCCCGAGCAGGCGTTGATCAACGCCAGCGGCGAGGCCGCCCTGGTGGTGGTCGGGTCGCGCGGGCGGGGCGGCTTCGCCGGGCTGCTGCTCGGCTCGGTCAGCCAGGCCGTGGTGCAGCACGCGCGCTGCCCGGTGCTGGTCGCCCACCCGCACGAGCCGGCGCCGTGACCGGTGCCGGCCGGCCGCGGCTCAGGACGGGTCGCGGCCGGCGAGCAGTTCCTCGAAGCTGGTGGTGAGCGCGAACGGGTCGGCCGGTCCGGTCGCGGCGGGCCGCCGGTCCACCTGCTCGGCCAGCTCGGCACCGGCCCGGCGGATCCGGGCCCGCAGCGCGCTCTCGTCGCCCTCACCGGACCAGTCCTCCGGGGCGGCGAAGACCGCCGTGGGCACGACCGCGGCCCGCAGGTAGCCGAACATCGGCCGGACCGCGTGCTCCAGGGCGAGCGAGTGCCGGGCGGTGCCGCCGGTGGCGCCGATCAGCACCGGCCGGTCCGCCAGGGCCTCCCGGTCGAGCACGTCGAAGAACGACTTGAACAGCCCGTTGTACGAGGCGTTGAAGATCGGGGTGACCGCGATCAGCCCGTCCGCGCCGGCCACGGTCGCCAGCACCTCGCGCAGCGCGGCCGACGGGAAGCCGGTGAGCAGGTGGTTCACCACGTCGTGGGCGTGCTCGCGCAGCTCCACCGTGCGGACCTCCACCTCGGCGCCGCGCCGGACCAGCTCGTCGCGGGCGGCCGCGGCGAGCTGGTCGGCGAGCAGCCGGGTGGACGAGGGCTGGCCGAGGCCGGCCGAGATCACCACGAGGGTGCGCCGGGTCATCGGGCCTCCTCGGGGGCCTTGCCGGTCACGTCGTCGACGGCGTGGACGGTGGCGTCGGTGCCGCCGCCGGCCGCGGCCAGCAGCGAGGCGTGCGTGGGCGCCTCCGGCACGTGTGCCGGGCGCAGCGTGTCGAACTCCTTGCGGAGCACCGGGATGACCTCCTCGCCGAGCAGGTCGAGCTGCTCCAGCACGGTCTTCAGCGGCAGCCCGGCGTGGTCGACCAGGAAGAGCTGGCGCTGGTAGTCGCCGACGTACTCGCGGAAGCTCAGCGTCCGGTCGATGACCTGCTGCGGGCTGCCCACGGTCAGCGGCGTCTCCCGGGTGAACTCCTCCAGCGACGGGCCGTGCCCGTAGACCGGGGCGTTGTCGAAGTACGGCCGGAACTCGCGTACCGCGTCCTGCGAGTTGCGCCGCAGGAAGACCTGCCCGCCGAGGCCGACGATCGCCTGGTCGGCGGAGCCGTGGCCGTAGTGCTCGAAGCGCTGCCGGTAGAGGCCCACCATCCGCTGGGTGTGCTCCTTGGGCCAGAAGATGTGGTTGGCGAAGAAGCCGTCCCCGTAGTACGCGGCCTGCTCGGCGATCTCGGGGCTGCGGATCGAGCCGTGCCAGACGAACGGCGGCACGCCGTCGAGCGGGCGCGGCGTCGAGGTGAACGCCTGCAGCGGGGTGCGGAACCGCCCCTTCCAGTCGACCACGTCCTCGCGCCAGAGCCGGCGCAGCAGGTCGTAGTTCTCGATCGCCAGCGGGATGCCGTTGCGGATGTCCTGGCCGAACCACGGGTAGACCGGCCCGGTGTTGCCGCGCCCCATCATCAGGTCAACCCGGCCGTCGGCCAGGTGCTGGAGCATCGCGTAGTCCTCGGCGATCTTCACCGGGTCGTTGGTGGTGATCAGCGTGGTCGCGGTGGAGAGCAGCAGCCGCTCGGTGCGGGCCGCGATGTAGCCGAGCATGGTGGTCGGCGACGAGGGCACGAACGGCGGGTTGTGGTGCTCACCGGTGGCGAAGACGTCGAGCCCGACCTCCTCGGCCTTGAGCGCGATGGCCACCATGGCCTTGATGCGCTCACGCTCGGACGGCATCCGCCCGTTGGTCGGGTCGACCGTGACGTCGCCGACGGTGAAGACTCCGAACTGCATGACCGCTCCTCGCGTGCCGTCCGGGTCGGTCGACCCGGAGTCGTACCGCACAACATATTTGACGAGTCAACTATTCCGCCACGGACCCTACCCCGGGTGGTGCGGCACACCCATCCGCGGACCGGTCGCCCGGAGCGGGGGCCGCCGGGCCCGGGGAGTCGCCGGGGCGCCCTACACCGTGCCACGGGGTGAGCGCCGGGCGCGGGGCACGTGCCGGCGGTAGGCGCTCACCGTCGGGTCGCCGGCGAGCCAGAAACGCCACGGCACGTCGTGCGCGCCGGTGACGCCGACCCGAGGCCCGGTGGCGACGGCCGCCGGCGGCACCGACGCGACCGGCGGCCGCAGCCGGACCGGGCCGTCGCCGAGCAGGTCCGCGCCGTAGACGGACCGGTCGATGCCGAGCGCCGCGCAGAGCCGGGCGGGCCCGCGCGCGAGATCCACATCCCGGCGTACGGCCGGCCGGCGGGACCGGGCGAGGTCGAGCCCGTCGACCACCTCACCGGCCCGCAGCAGCACCGCCGAGGCCTCGCCGTCCGGCCCGGTGACCACGTTCACGCACCAGTGCATGCCATAGGTGAAGTAGACGTAGGCGTGCCCGGCCGGGCCGAACATCACCGCGTTGCGCGGGGTGCGCCCGCGGTGGGCGTGCGAGGCCGGGTCGCCCGCGGTGCCGGCGTACGCCTCCACCTCGGTGATCCGCACGGTCACCCCGTGACCGGTGAGGCGGCAGCCGAGCAGACCCCGGGCGGCGGGCTCGACCGGCCCGGCGAGCAGATCGGCGAGGCTGGCGAGGTCGCTTGCGGTCACGGACCGACCCTATCCGGCGCCCCGGGTGCCCGCGCAATCTGCTTTCAATAGGGTGTTGACAAGCGGTTGTTCAACAGGTTCTGATGGTGGGCATGGTCACGCTGGACAACGACCCGTTCACCGCTCCGGATGCTGCCCAGGCCCGGGCGCACCGCAACTACGCCGCGCTGATGCGGATCGCCGAGCGGCACGCCGGCACCGAGGCCGGTCGCCGGCGGTACGCGCACCCCGACGTCCCCGACGCCTACGAGGCGGCCACCCTGGTGATGGCCCTGGCCGGCGGCGCCGAGCTGGAGCCGGGCGAGGAGCCGGTCGACCAGGCCGACCTGATGGCCGCGCTGACCCTGATCCCGCACGTACGGGCCGAGGTCGACGCGCTGGAGGCCGGGCTGTTGCAGGTGGCCCGCGGCCGGGGCCTCACCTGGCAGGCGATCGCCTTCGGGCTCGGGCTGGGCAGCGCCCAGGCCGCCCGGCAGCGCTACGAGCGACTGGCCGTACGCACCGGCACCGGCGACTGATCCGACCCGGCGACAGCGGCGAGCCACCGCCCGGCACAGCCGGCACGGCACACTGGCCGGGGACCGACAGGGAGGACGCGATGCGGCGCGACGAGATGCGGGCCTACTGCCTGGCCAAGCCGGGCGCCTGGCTGGACCAGCCCTGGGAGGGCGACGAGGTGGTCAAGGTGGGCAGCCGGATCTTCGCCTTCCTCGGCGGACCCGACGGTGAGGCGCGGGTGGGGGTCAAGTGCGGCCCGTCCCGGGAGGTGGCCGACGAGTGGCTGCACCGCTTCCCGGAGGATGCCCGCTCCTCCCCCTACATCGGCCGCTCCGGCTGGAACACGCTGCGCCTGGGCGGCGCCATCCCGGACGACGAACTGCGCGAAGCGGTCGACGGGTCGTACGACGCGGTGGTGGCGAAGCTGCCCAAGCGCGAGCGGCCGACCGCCTAGCCCACACCCCCACCCAGCCCGCACCCGCGTCGCCGCCGCTGATCCCAGCGACGGGATGCGGCAAACGGGGGCATCCGGCGTCGAGGAAGGGCCGGATTGCCGCAACCGGAGTGGATCATCCTCCCGCCCGACGCGCGCCACGGCCGACGCGCCACCGCCGACGCGCGCCACCGCGGACGCGCCACCGTCGACGCCGCACCGTCGACGCGCCACCGTCGGCGCCGGCGCCGGCGCCGCCAGTCGGGCGCCCGGCGCCGGCCCGGAATTCCCGGGGGAGCCGCCGTTACCGCGACGCCGCCGTCACGGACGGCGCCCCCGGGACGAGGAGTCCCGGGGGCCGCCGTGCGGTACCGGAGTCAGCGGGGCACCACCCGCTCGGCGGCCCACTCCCGCCAGCCGGCCAGCCGGTCCGCGGCGGCCGCGAGCTGGTCGGCCACCGGGCCGGGGCCGGTGGAGCCGGGCGTGATCCGGGCGGCCAGCGCCGACCGCACCGAGAGCACGTCACGCACCGACGGGTCGAGGCGCGGGCTCACCGCCGCCAGGTCCGCGTCGGTGACCTCGTCGAGGGCGCAGTCCCGGGCCGCGCAGAGCGCCACCAGCTTCCCGGTGATCTCGTGGGCCTCGCGGAACGGCACGCCGCGCAGCACCAGCCAGTCCGCCACCTCGGTGGCGAGCGAGTAGCCGGTCGGCGCGTCGGCGACCAGCCGGTCGACCCGGACCGTCATCGTGGCGATCATCCCGGCCAGCGCCGGCAACAGCAGCTCCAGGGTGTCGACCGCGTCGAAGGCCGGCTCCTTGTCCTCCTGCATGTCCCGGTCGTACGCCATCGGCAGGCCCTTGAGCATGGTGAGCACGCTCATCAGCCCGCCCACCAGCCGACCCGACTTGCCCCGGGCCAGCTCGGCGATGTCCGCGTTCTTCTTCTGCGGCATGATCGACGACCCGGTGGCGAAGGAGTCGTCCAGCTCCACCCAGCCGAACTGCTGCGAGGTCCAGAGCACCACCTCCTCGCCGAGCCGGGACAGGTGCACCCCGATCATCGCGGTGACGAAGAGGAACTCGGCCACGAAGTCGCGGTCGGCGACCGCGTCCATCGAGTTGGCGAAGGAGGTGCGGAAGCCCAGCTCCTTGGCCACCACCACCGGGTCCAGCGGCAGCCCCGAGCCGGCCAGCGCGCCCGCGCCGAGCGGGCTGATCGCGGTGCGGTGGTCCCAGTCGCGCAGCCGCTCCAGGTCCCGCAGCAGCGGCTGCACGTGGGCGAGCAGCCAGTGCCCGAAGGTGACCGGCTGGGCGTGCTGCAGGTGGGTCATGCCGGGCGCCGCGGTGTCCACGTGCCGTTCCGCCTGCTCCACCAGCGCCTCGGCCAGCTCGACCAGCCGGGCCGCCACGCCCCGGGCGTGGTCGCGCAGGTAGAGCCGCAGGTCGGTGGCGACCTGGTCGTTGCGGGAGCGGCCGGCGCGCAGCTTGCCGCCCAGGGTGCCCAGCCGCTCCAGCAGGCCCCGCTCCAGGGCGGTGTGCACGTCCTCGTCGTCGACCGTGGGTCGGAACTCCCCGGAGGCGCAGGCGGCCTCCAGGTCGTCCAGCGCGGCCAGCATCCGCCCCAGCTCATCGGGGTCGAGCAGGCCCGCGCCGGCCAGGACCCGGGCGTGCGCCCGGGAGCCGGCGATGTCGTACGGGGCGAGGCGCCAGTCGAACTGGACGCTCACCGACAGCCGGGCGAGCGCCTCGGCGGGACCGCCGGCGAACCGGCCACCCCAGAGGCTCGTCCGGTTGGTGGCGGCGCTGTTCTCGGTCAGACTCTTGTCGTCCACCCCACCCATTGTGGCAGCGTTCACCTTTCACTCCCGACTGCGGGGCTCACTCGTTGAGCTCGCTCATTCGTCACGGTCAGCATCCGCCCAGCCGGGCGTCCCGGGCGGCGGCCATCCTGCTGGGCAGCCCCCACAGCTGCACGAAACCCTTGGCCAGGGACTGGTCGAAGGTGTCGCCGGTGTCGTAGGTGGCCATGCCGAAGTCGTAGAGGCTGGCCTCGGAACGCCGCCCGGTGACGGTGGCCCGGCCGCCGTGCAGGGTGAGCCGGACCTCGCCGCAGACGTGCCGCTGGGCGTCGTCGATGAAGGCGTCCAGGGACCTCTTCAGCGGCGAGAACCAGAGGCCGTCGTAGACCAGCTCGCCCCAGCGCTGCTCGACGCCGCGCTTGAACCGGGCCAGGTCCCGCTCGACGGTGACCGCCTCCAGCTCCCGGTGGGCGGTGATCAGGGCGATCGCGCCGGGCGCCTCGTACACCTCGCGGCTCTTGATCCCGACCAGCCGGTCCTCGACCATGTCGAGCCGGCCCACGCCCTGCGCGCCGGCCCGCCGGTTCAGCTCCAGGATCGCCTGGTACGGGGTCACCGTCTCGCCGTCGATGGCGACCGGCACGCCGGCGTCGAAGGTGATGACCACCTCGTCGGCGTCGCGCTCCTGCGCCGGGTCGGCGGTGTACGCGTAGAGCTCCTCGACCGGCCCGTTCCAGATGTCCTCGAGGAAGCCGGTCTCCACGGCCCGCCCCCACAGGTTCTGGTCGATCGAGTACGGCGACCGGGCCGTCACGTCGATCGGCAGGCCTCGCTCCTCGGCGAAGGCGATGGCCTTGTCCCGGGTCCAGGCGAAGTCCCGGGCCGGGGCGATGATCTTCAGGTCGGGGGCGAGCGCGCCCAGGCCGACCTCGAAGCGGACCTGGTCGTTGCCCTTGCCGGTGCAGCCGTGCGACACGATCGTGCCGCCGTGCTTCGTCGCCGCCGCCACCAGGTGTTTCACGATCAGCGGCCGGGACAGCGCGGAGACCAGCGGGTAGCGGTCCATGTAGAGGGCGTTGGCCCGGACCGCCGGCAGGCAGTACTCGGCGGCGAACTCGTCGCGCGCGTCCACCACCTCGGACTCGACGGCGCCGCAGTCCAGCGCGCGCTGCCGGATGACGTTCATGTCCTCGCCGCCCTGACCGAGGTCGACGGCGACCGCGACGACCTCGGCGCCGGTCTGCTCGGCCAGGTACGGGATGGCGACGGAGGTATCCAGGCCCCCGGAATAGGCCAGCACGACCCGCTCGGTCATGGTGTGGTGTTCCCTTCGACGTTTTCTCCCCGGCGGGCCCACCCGGCGAGCTTGTCGCCGAGCGCCGCCCCGCCGTCGGCCTCGCGGGCCACCACGAGGATGGTGTCGTCGCCGGCGATGGTGCCGACGATCTCGGACAGGCCCGCCCGGTCCAACGCGCTGGCCAGGTACTGGGCCGCGCCCGGCGGGGTGCGCAACACAGCGATGTTGCCGCTGGAGTCGACCCCGTTGAGCAGCTCGTGCAGCAGCCGGACCAGCCGGGCCGGGGCGGCCTCGGCCTCGCGCAGCGGCCGGTGGCCGTCCTCCGGGATCAGGTAGACGCCCCGCCCGTCGCCGCCGCGCGCGGTGACCGCGCCCAACTCCTTGAGGTCCCGGGAGAGGGTGGCCTGGGTGACCTGGATGCCGTCACCGGCGAGCAGGTCGGCCAGCTCGGTCTGCGAGTGGATGGCCTGGTCACGGATCAGCTCGACGATGCGGGCGTGCCGGGCGGCACGGGTCAGCGGGGCGGTCATGGTGTGGATGCCTCCAGGAGAAACGTCAGCAGCGCCTTCTGGGCGTGCAGCCGATTCTCCGCCTGGTCGAAGACCGCGCTCCGCGGCCCGTCGAGCACCCCGTCGGTGATCTCCTCGCCCCGGTGGGCGGGCAGGCAGTGCAGCACGACGGCGTCCGGCGCGGCGTGGCCGAGCAGCGCCTCGTTCACCTGGTACGGCAGGAACGGGGTGATCCGGTCGAGGCCGTCGGACTCCTGCCCCATCGAGGTCCAGGTGTCGGTGGCCAGCACGTGCGCGCCCCGGGCCGCCTCCGCCGGGTCGGTGAGCGCCCGGACCGAACCGCCGGTGCCGGTGGCGATCTTCTCGGCGCGGGCCACGATCTGCGGGTCGGGCTGGAAGCCGGCCGGCCCGGCCACCCGCACGTGCATGCCGGCGCTCGCCCCGCCCAGCAGGTACGAGTGGGCCATGTTGTTCGCCGCGTCCCCCACGTACGCCAGGGTGCGCCCGGCGGTGGCGCCGAACCGCTCGCGGACGGTGAGCAGGTCGGCCAGGACCTGGCACGGGTGGTAGGTGTCGGTGAGCGCGTTGATCACCGGCACGGTGGCGTGCGAGGCGACCTCGGCGATCCGGTCGTCGCCGTGGGTGCGCAGCACGATGGCCGCGACGTACCGGGAGAGCACCCGGCCGGCGTCGGCCAGCGTCTCGCCCCGCCCGAAGTGGGTGACCTGGGTGTCCACCACCAGCGGGTGACCGCCGAGTTCGGCGATGCCGGCGTCGAAGGAGATCCGGGTGCGCAGGCTCTGCTTGTCGAAGAGCACGGCCACCGACCGCGGCCCGGTGAGCGGCTGGTACGCGAACCGGTCGGCCTTCATCCGGGCGGCCAGGTCCAGCACGGTGGACTGCTCGGCGGGTGACAGGTCGTCGTCGCGCAGGAAGTGCCGGATCATGCGGGGACCTCCGTGGTGGTCGGGCCGGCGGAGCCCGGCGCGGGGGCGGGCAGGGTCGCCGCGGGAGCGGCCACCGCCGCGTCGAGCGCGGCGGGCAGAGCGGCCAGGAAGGCGTCGGCCTGCTCGGCGGTGAGGATCAGCGGCGGGGCGAGCCGCAGCACCCCGGGCTGCACCGGGTTGACCAGGAAGCCCGCCGCGCGCAGCGCGGTCGCCGCCGCGGCGGAGACCGGCTGGTCGAGCACGATGCCGAGCAGCAGGCCGGCGCCGCGTACCCCGGTGACGAGCGGGTGGCCCAGCGCCTCGACGCCGCGGCGCAGCCGCTCCCCGATCCGCTTGACGTGGTCGAGCAGCCCTTCGCTGGCGATGGTCGAGATCACCGCGAGGGCGGCGGCGCAGCTGACCGGGTTGCCACCGAAGGTGGTGCCGTGCGAGCCGGGGGCGAGCAGCTCGGCGGCCCGGCCGAAGGCCAGGCAGGCCCCGATCGGCAGGCCACCGCCGAGCCCCTTGGCCAGGGTGACCAGGTCCGGCTCGACACCCTCGGCCTGGTGGGCGAACCAGTGGCCGGTGCGGCCGACGCCGGTCTGCACCTCGTCGAGCACCAGCAGCGCGCCGTGCGCGGCGGTGATCCGCCGGGCCTCGGCGAGGTAGCCGGGCGGCGGGACGACCACGCCGTTCTCCCCCTGGACCGGCTCCAGGATCACCATGGCGGTGGCGTCGGTGACCGCCTCGGCGAGGGCGGCCGCGTCGCCGTACGGCACGTGGCTGACGTCGCCGGGCAGCGGGCGGAACGGGTCGGCCTTGGCGGGCTGGCCGGTCAGCGCCAGCGCGCCCATGGTGCGGCCGTGGAAGCCGCCCTGGGTGGCCACCACGTGGCGGCGCCCGGTCAGCCGGGAGAGCTTGAAGGCGGCCTCGTTCGCCTCGGCGCCGGAGTTGGCGAAGAACACCCGGCCGGGGCGGCCGGCGAGGGCCAGCAGCAGCTCGGCCAGGGCGACCGGCGGCTCGGCGACGAACAGGTTGGACACGTGGCCGAGGGTGGCCACCTGCCGGGAGACGGCGGCCACCACGGCCGGGTGGGCGTGGCCCAGGGCGTTGACCGCGATGCCGCCGAGCAGGTCGACGTACTCCCGGCCGGCCTCGTCGACCACGACGGCGCCGGAGCCGGCGACCAGCGCCAGCGGCGGGGTGCCGTAGTTGTCCATCATGGCCGCGCCCCAGCGCTCGACCAGTGTGCTCATGACCCGACCGTGCCTTCCGTCGTCTCGGCCGGGTCGCGCGCGGGCTCGCCGCTCACGACCATCGTGCCGAACCCTTCCGAGGTGAAGACCTCGAGCAGTGTGGAGTGGGCGACCCGGCCGTCGACGACGTGCGCGGCGGGCACTCCCCCGCACACGGCCCGCAGGCAGGCCTCCATCTTGGGGACCATCCCGGCTTCCAGGGACGGCAGCAGCTTCGCCAGGTCGTCGGTGGTGATCTCGCTGACCAGGCTGGCCGTGTCGGGCCAGTCGGCGTAGAGGCCGGCCACGTCGGTGAGCACCACCAGCTTGCGGGCGTCGAGGGCGACGGCGAGCGCGGCGGCGGCGGTGTCCGCGTTGAGGTTGTGCAGTACCCCGTCCGCGTCCGGCGCCACGGTGGAGATCACCGGGATCCGGCCGGCCGCGATCAGGTCGGTCACCGCCGAGACGTCCACCGACTCCACGTCGCCGACCTGCCCGACGTCCACCGGCTCCCCGTCCACGTACGCCGGGCGGCGCACGGCGGTGAACAGGCCGGCGTCCTCGCCGGAGAGGCCGACCGCGAACGGTCCGTACGCGTTGATCAGCCCGACCAGTTCCCGGCCGACCTGGCCGACCAGGACCATCCGGACCACGTCCATCGCCTCGGGAGTGGTGACCCGCAGGCCGCCCTTGAACTCGCTGGCGATGCCGAGCCGGCCGAGCATCGCGGAGATCTGCGGTCCGCCGCCGTGCACGACGACCGGCTTGAGGCCGGCGTACCGGAGGAAGACCATGTCGGCGGCGAAGGCCCGCTGCAACGCCGGGTCGACCATGGCGTTGCCGCCGTACTTGACCACGACGGTGGCCCCGGAGAAGCGGGCCAGCCAGGGCAGCGCCTCGATCAGCGTCTCGGCCTTGACCTGGGCCCGGCTGAGGTCGGCGCTCAGGCTCGCGCTCACCGGGCTGGCCTTTCGTTCGCGACTGCGGGACTCCGCTGCGCTGCGTTCCTCGCGCTCACCGGGCCGACCTTTCGTTCGCGACTGCGGGACTCCGCTGCGCTGCGTTCCTCGCGCTCATGTTGAGTACGCCGAGTTCTCGTGCACGTACGCGTGCGACAGGTCGTTGGTCCAGACGGTCGCCGCCGCGGTGCCGGCGTGCAGGTCGATCCGGATGGTCACGTCCCGGCCGGCGAGGTCGACCTTGGCGCGGTCCTCGGCGGCGGCGCCGCCCCGGCAGACCCAGATCCCGTTGACCGCGACGTCCACGCCGTCCGGTTCGAAGGCGGCGGCGGTGGTGCCGACCGCGGCGAGGATCCGCCCCCAGTTCGGGTCGTTGCCGAACAGCGCGGTCTTGACCAGGTTGTTGCGGGCCACCGAGCGGCCCACCTCGACGGCGTCGTCCTCGTCGGCCGCGCCGACCACGTCGATGGCGATCTGCTTGGTGGCGCCCTCGGCGTCGGCGATCAGCTGCTGGGCCAGGTCGTGGCAGGCGGCGGTGACCAGGGCGGTCAGCTCCGCCGCGGTCGGCTCGATGCCGGACGCCCCGCTGGCCAGCAGCAGCACGGTGTCGTTGGTGGACATGCAGCCGTCGGAGTCGATCCGGTCGAAGGTGACCCGGGTGGCGGCCCGCAGCGCGGCGTCGAGGAGATCCGGCCCGGCCACCGCGTCGGTGGTGAGCACGCAGAGCATGGTGGCCAGGGCCGGGGCCAGCATGCCGGCGCCCTTGGCCATGCCGCCGACGGTCCACCCGCTGCCCTGGGCCACGGTGGTCTTCGGCCGGGTGTCGGTGGTCATGATCGCCTCGGCCGCCGGGTGGCCGCCGTCGCGGGACAGGCCGCGCACCGCGCCGCGTACGCCCGGCAGGAGTTTGTCCATCGGGAGGCGCTCGCCGATCAGGCCGGTGGAGCAGACCGCCACCTCGCCCGCGCCGACCATGAGCCGGGGGCTGCTGGCGGTGAGCACGGCGGCGGTGTGCTCGGCGGTGGCGTGGGTGTCCTGGAAGCCGGCCGGCCCGGTGCAGGCGTTGGCGCCGCCGGAGTTGAGCACCACGGCGCGGACCACGCCGCCGCGGACCACCTGCTGGGTCCAGAGCACCGGCGCGGCCTTGACCCGGTTGGCGGTGAAGACGCCGGCTACCCCGGCGTCGGGGCCGTCGTTGACGACCAGGGCCACGTCGCCGGCGCCGCCGGTCTTGAGCCCGGCGGCTACGCCGGCGGCCCGGAAGCCGCGGGGGGTGGTGACGGTCACGGTGCGGTCCTTTCGGTCGCGTCGGCGGGGCCACGCCGCGCGGTCACGGTGCGGTCCCCCAGCCGGAGAGGCCGGTGGTCTCGGGCAGGCCGGACATCAGGTTGGCGTTCTGTACGGCCTGGCCGGCCGCGCCCTTGCCCAGGTTGTCGATGGCGCTGACCACGATCACCCGGCCGGAGTCGGCGTCCACGGTGGCCTGGAGGTGGCAGGAGTTGGCGCCGGCGGTGGCGGCCGTGTGCGGCCAGACGCCGACGGGCAGCACGTGCACGAAGGGCTCGTCGGCGTATGCGTTCGCGAGCACCGCGCGCGGGTCGGCGTCGCCGGTGGGCCGGGCGGTGACGGTGGCCAGGATGCCGCGCGGCATGGGCGCGAGGACCGGGGTGAAGGAGAGGCCGGTCGCCCCGGTGGCCTGCTTGATCTCCGGCACGTGCTGGTGCGCGCCGACCTTGTAGGGGGACAGGTCGCCCATCACCTCGCTGCCGAGCAGGTGCGGCTTGGCGGCCCGGCCGGCGCCGGAGGTGCCGGAGGCGGCGACCACCACCACGTCGGCGGGGTGGACCGCGCCGGCGGCGATCAGCGGGGCGAGGGCCAGCGTGGTGGCGACCGCGTAGCACCCGGTGTTGGCCACCCGGGTGGCGGCGGCGACCGCGGCCCGCTGGCCCGGCAGCTCGGGCAGCCCGTAGGTCCACGTGCCGGCGTGGTCGCCGCCGTAGTAGCGGGCCCAGGCGGCGGCGTCGGCGAGCCGGTGGTCGGCGCCGAGGTCGACCACCTTGACGGTGCCGGGCAGGGCCGCGGCGAGGGCCGCCGACTGGCCGTGCGGCAGGGCCAGGAAGACCAGGTCCGCGTCGGCCAGGGTGGCCGGGTCGGTCGCCCCGAACACCAGGTCCAGCCCGGTGAGCTGCGGGTGTACGGCGGCGACGGGCTGACCGGCCGAGGAGTGCGCGGTGGCGGCCACGAGGTCGAACTCGGGGTGCCCGGCGAGCAGCCGGAGCAACTCACCGCCGGCGTACCCACTGGCGCCGGCGACCGCGACCCGGATACCCATACTCACCTCCGCATGACTATGCAGAGTAGGTTAGCAGCGGTGATCGGCCCCTGCAAGTTCATGCAGTCGACTGCATGAACTTGGCGTTCACCCCGTGGGCCACGCTCACCCGGCCGGCGGCAGGCCGGGTGGCGGGGTCATCCGCCTTGGGAACAGCCGCCAGCTGATCACGTTCGAGACGGCGATGCCGGCCACCACCAGGGCGGCGGCCACCGCCACCAGCAGCGGCGGCAGGGCGACCGTCGCCGGGGCCAGGATCGCGAGCACCGCGATCCCGATCGGCCGGGACCAGGAGACCCGGCTGAACGCGGCGTAGTCGAGCGTCGCCCGCCCGACCAGGAACAGCGCCGGCCCGCCCAGGATGGTCACCGTCCAGGCCACCCGGTTCCCGTCGAAGGGATGCGCGATGATCAGCTTGTCCCCCACCCCGGTGACCGCCACGCCGATCACCATGACCAGGTGCGCGTACGCGCCGAGGTCACCCACGTACGCCGGGGACCGGGACGAGGCGATGGCGGCGGGGAGCATCTCGCCGGCCCGGTAGTAGTAGATCTGCCAGAGAAGCACGGTGGTCACGAACGCCACCAGCAGCGCCGCCGTCCGCTCCCGCTCGAACCCGTACGGGCTGAACTGGATGCCCGAGGTCAGGATCGTCTCACCGAAGGCGATGATCAGTACCTGCCGGTACCGGTCGGTCAGGTGCTCCTCGGCGATCGGCTGGCCCCGCAGGCCGGCGCGGCCGAGCCCCGGCGTCGGGAAGTCGAGCAGTCCGCCGGCGTAGTCGATCAGGATCGCCACGCTCCACAGCACCACCCGGGTGTCCTGGTCGGTGAAGATGCCGACGATCCAGGGCACCGCCGAGACGCAGGCCCAGAAGAGGATCCGGACACTGACCAGGCGGGCGTAGCCGTCCCCGGCGAAGAGCACCAGCCAGAGATGTCGGAGCACCTCGACGGCGACGTACACCGTGGCGAAGACGGCGGCCCGGTCCTGGAAAGCCCCCGGCAGCGCGGCGGCCAGCAGCAGGGCGGCGAACATGGTCACCAGGACCATGACCTGGATCATCGGGCGGGTCGGATCGTACCGGTTGGCCGTCCAGGCCATCCGGTACCAGACCCACCAGACGGCCAGGGTCAGCACGAGCGCCGAGTAGAAGCCGCGCCAGTTCAGCTCCGTGTAGAGGCGGTCGGAGAGCCGGGTGAGGGCGAAGACCAGCACCACGTCGAAGAGCAGTTCGACGAAACCCGCCCGCTGCGGGGGCTGACGGCTCCCCGGCAGCTCAGCCGCCCGACCCGGCATGACCATGTATGTCGACCCTTGTCCCCGTTTAGCCGATCATCGCACGGGGCGGTGCGCCGGAGGCCGGGTCGACCGATCCGGCCGGGTGCGGTCACCGATCCCGGGACGGCCGTTCGGCGGTCACCGATCCCGGGGCTGCCGTTCGGCGCGGTCACCACCGGCGCGGTCACCGTCGGCGCGGTCACCACCGGCATCGGCACCACCGGCACGGCCCGCGTCGGTGCGGACAGCGCCGGCGCGCCGGCGCGCCAGGTGACCGGCCAGGGCCGCCAGCACCAGCGCCTCCGCGACCAGGACGGCGACCGCCCAGCCGGGGCCGAGCCAGTCGGCCAGCGTGCCGTACCAGTAGCGCACCAGCAGGGTCAGCACGGTGACCGCGAAGACCAGCGAGGTCAGGCCGTAGAGGGCGTACACGACCCGGTCCCGGGGCCGGTAAGCGCGCACCGCGCCCGGGCCGCGGCGCAGCAGCCGGCCGTAGAACCGGTAGGTGTCGGCCCGCAGGTCGGCCAGGTTCAACGCGTGGCTGAGCATGTAGTAGCCGTCGAGCCGGAGGAAGGGCACCAGGTTCAACGCGGCGGTCGCGGTGCCGAAGAGCAGCATCGTGCCGGCCAGGTCGTACAGGGCGCCGCCCGGCGTACCCCAGATCCGGACGGCGGCGAACGGCACCAGCGCCAGCATGCTCACGAACACCCCGGCGAACGCGGTGGCGACGCGCCGGCGCGGGGTGAACAGCACGATGTCGTCGACCTTGCAGTACGGGGCGAGCAGCGGGAAGCGCCACATCACCCCGATCTCGGTGCCGCGCCCCCCGAAGTGCCGGCAGGTCAGGCCATGCGCGCACTCGTGCAGCAGGACGATCAGCCAGGTGATCACCACCGAGGCGAGGATCGCGGCCAGCGGCCGGTCACCCCGGCCGACCACGCCGGCCAGCTCCGGCAGGTGGGTCGCCACGTACCCGGCGACGGCCAGCACGGCCAGCAGCGCCGGCACGACGAACCACCAGCTGAACAGCGGCGCCAGCCGGGGCAGCAACCGGTCGAAGAGCCGGTCCGGGTCGGCCAGCGGCAGCCGGGCCGACAGCGGGCCGCGCCGGCTGCGCGCCGCCCCCTCGGCGGCGGCCGAGGTGAGCCGGGCCAGGGCCGCCGGGTCGGTCGCGCCGTCGAGCAGTTGCCGCTGGTGCAGCATCCCGAACAGCTGCTGCCAGTTCTCCGGGCCGAGCCGGCGGCGGAACGCCGCGGCGTACTCGGCGGCCAGGTCGTCCAGGGTCCGGCTGCCGTCCATCCGGGACAGCAGGAAGTGCTCCCGCGGGCCGATCCGGTAGAACCAGCCGGTCTCCGGGTCCTTCACGTGGTGCACCAGCTTCTCGCCGCGCCACTGGCCGGGGCCGAGCACGATCCCGGCCCGCAGCCGCGGCCGGGTCCAGGTGGCGTCCACCGTCGTCATCGCGGGCCCGCCGGGGCCAGGTCGTCGCGCAGCGCGGTCCGCATCACGTACGACAGGTAGATCTCGTCGAGGATGCTCACCCCGAGCCGGTTGTTGGTCATGTGCACGTACGAGCTGAGCAGGATGGGCAGCGCGGCGTCCAGATCCCGGACCGGGGTGGGTTCGGCCCCGCCGCGCTGGAACACCAGCTCACCCCGCTCGACCGAGGCGACCACCCGGTCCCGCAGTTCGCGGCAGTGCGCCGCCCAGCGCCCCTCCACGCCCGTGGGTCGCACCGCCGCGGCGCCCCGGGCGGTCCCCCGGATCTGCGCCAGCCGGTCGCGCAGCGCCGCGTCCATCCGCCGGTAGCTGCCGTCGAAGCTGGCGTGGTAGTCGTCGCTCGGCTCGGCGTAGGAGACCTCCCAGAACCGGCGGTACTCGTCGAGGAAATCGGCGATCCGCCCGTCGTCGGTCAGGAAGACCGCGCACATCATCATGGTCAGCTGCGCGGAGAGGCCGAGCAGCACCGGCCGGACGTGCACGTTGGTGGTGGCCAGCAGGTCCAGCACCACGTCGCTGGAGTGCTCGAAGTGCCACTCCGCCAGCTCGATCCCGGCCGGACCGCCGTAGCGGCCGTACTCCCGCTCGTACGGGATGTGGTGGTAGCTGTTGTTGGCCCGCATCGGCATCACCCCGTCGGCGCCGTACTCCTCGTCCCACCGCTGCTGGCCGTACTCGGCGAGGAACATCTGCTTGTACAGCTCGCCCAGTCCGTCGCTGTCCACCTCGTAGAGCGCGGGACGGCGGCGCAGGAACGCCTCGATCGCCGCGTCCACCCGGACCCGCACCACGGCCGGGTCCACCCCGGGCGCGGGCAGCACCCGCAACCGCACGTGCGGCCCCTCCATCCAGTACTTGATGAAGAAGTAACGGCTGATCAGTCCCTCGGCCCGCAGCTCGTCCACCAGCGGCCGGACCCCCTCGACGAGCATCGGGTTGGCGTTGCTGGCGTAGAAGACGTGGACGCTGAGCCAGTCGTGCGCGACCGGGGAGGGGAAGTCGGTCATCGGACCACCTTTCCGGCGCGCACGCCGTTGAGCTCGACGGTCAGTTCGGTGACGTGGGTGCCGCCCGGCCCGCGCAGCACCTGCTCGTCGCGGTCCGGCAGCATCTCGGTGAGCACCAGGCGGCTGCCCGCGCCGCGCCCGGTGGCCTCCAGCAGTTGCAGGCAGAAGTGGCTGTCGAAGTCGACGTAGAGCGGCTTGTGCTCCGGCCGGCCGGCCGGCTGCGCGGCGCCGTCGTCGGCCGCCGGGGTGAGCCGGCTCCCCTCCGGGGTGGCGAAGACCCGCCGGGGCAGGCCGTTGTCGCGGCGCCACCGCTGCCAGCCCAGAAACCACTCGGCGTCACCGCAGTCCGGGGTACGCGGCGGCGGCAGGTGGTCCGGGTGCAGCTTCCACATCCGCCGCTGCAGCACCAGGTCGCCGTGCACGATGCGCGGATAGCCGGCGATCCCGTGCCCGGGCAGCGGCACCGTGGTCCCCGCCCACAGGTCCGGCTGCGCCATGCCGAGGTAGGCGAAGGTGAGCAGCACCTGCTGCACCTCGGGCAGCGCCATCGGCAGCAGGAAACCCAGGTAGACCGGGATCACCTCGGCGTCGAGCCGGCGCGAGCGCAGCAGCAGCCGGTCGGCCACCGGGTCGTGCTCGACGCTGAGGTCGTCCATGTGGATCTGCTCGGCCGCCGGCCGGAAACTGATCTCGCCCGGGCAGACCAGCTCGTACGGGGTGACCGCCGGGTGCAGGTTCAGGTTGGTGGCGTCGTACCCGCCCTTCAGCTCGGCGAGCACCGCGCCCGGCGGCGCGAGCCGGGCCAGCTCGGCGCGGAGCGCCCCGGCCAGGTCCTGATCGGCGAAGAGGTGCGCGAACCGGGAGAAGAGCAGGGTCATCCCGGAGTAGATCCGGTTGACCACCACCCGGTGCCGGTCGCCCTGGTCGGCGATCTGGAGGAAGAACGACCGCGGGTCGAGGGTGCCCAGGGTGTCCGGCACCATGGCGGCCACCGCGGTCATGAAGTCGCCGTCCAGGCGCAGCTCCTCGGCGCCGGCCGGCAGCCGGTCGTACGCCTCGTTCATCCGCCGGGCGACCTCGATCCGGGCGTCGTCCAGCGCGGTGATCTCCGCCTGCCGGAACCAGTTCTCCTGCCGCACGTAGCGGTTGTCGGCGTCGAACGCCCGGCGGCGCATCATCCGCCCGCTGTAGTGCTCGAAGAAGTCCTGCTGGAACTCGTGGGCGAAGGTGAGCAGGTCGTCGCAGCGGCCACCGGCGCCGTGGCGGGCCACGAAGAAGCCCTTGGTGGCCAGCCGGCGCGGCAGGTTGATGTCGAACACCGGCATGATCCGGGCCAGCGCCCGCAGGCCGGGCAGCACCTCCCGCTCCCAGCGGTCCCGGTCGGCGGTGACCGGCGCGCGGGTCACCAGGGTGGCGTCCTCGTAGAGCAGGGTGCGCGGCGCCGGCACGTCGGGGCGGCCCAGCTCGGTGTGGGCCGCGACCAGTTCCCGGCGGATGTCGGCGAGCGCACCGCGCCGCCCGGGCAGGTCGCGCTCCGGGTAGCCGGTGGCGAGCCGGTTGGCGGTGTCCACCCGCTCGGCGAGCCGGTCGGCCCAGTCGCGGCCGATCTCCCGCAGCGCCCGCCGGTAACCGTCGACCGGGTCGTCGGCGTGGATGTCCAGGTGCAGGTTGGGCACCACGAGCAGGCCCACCCGCAGCAGGTGGTGCAGGTACTGCTCGATCTCGGCGGCCGGCCGGCCGTCGGTGGCCAGCTCGGCGACCAGGTCCGCCATCCGGCGCACCCGGCCGCCGGCGAGCGCGGCCAGGATGTCGTGCAGGACCCGGCCGGTGGGCAGCACGAACAGCGACTCGTGGATCGACTCCATGGTGATCGCGGCCTCGCCGTCCTCCGAGCTGGTCCGGCGCCGGCGCAGGTAGCGCAGCCGGCCGCGCTCGATCCGCCAGCCGGTGGTGACGGTGACCGGCAGGTCCGCGCGGAGCGTCTCGTCGGCGAGCACCACCGCCGACAGCCGGCCCAGCGCGGCCAGGTTGAGCCGGGCCGCCCCACGCTTCGCGTCGCCGGTGCGACCGGTGGCCGGCTCCACGTGCAGCAGCGGGCCGGCGTGCGGGGCGAAGGTGCCCACGTTGACCGTGGTGAGCCGGCTGAACGGGCTGGTCTTGCAGGCGGTGCGCAGCGCGTACTCCAGCAGCGACCGCTCCACCCGCCGGGCCCGCTTGCCGAGCCGGCCGGGCGTGGCCAGGTAGGTGGGCAGGTACTGGTCCAGCGACGGCGAGGCGAGCAGGATGCCGCCGCGCAGGTCCGGGTCGTCGGCCAGCTCGCGCAGCACCTCGCGGCGCTCGGCCAGCTCCGCGGCCAGCACCGGCGCCCCGCCGGCCAGCTCCCGGCGGTACGCCGCGAAGGTGTCCAGCCAGTCCACCAGCAGCCGGTGGGTGTCCGCGCCGAGCGGTCCAGCGGGCCAGGCCGCCGGGTCGGCGGGGTCGGGCCGGCGCAGGTTCCACACGTCCCGGCGCAGCCGGATCAGCCGCCGCCGCAGCCGGTCGTCGTCGAGGTTGCGGGCCACCGCCTCCTGCAACGCGTCGGCCAGCGGCGGCCCGGCCGCCCGCAGCCGGTCCTCCAGGTCGAGGGTCCGGCGCGCCCACCCGGCGCTGCGGTCGAAGGCGAGCCGGTCGGCGACCTCCAGCGGCAGGCCGGCGGTACGCAGCATGAACACCTCCGGCATCCGCCAGGACACCTCGGTGACCGCTGGCGCGGGCAGGGACACCGTCACGGGTTGCTCCTTCGTCGATGCGTGCAGGGGGGTCGTCGATGCGTGCCGGGGGATCGTCGATGCCTGCCGGGGGTCACAGCCGGTAGACGACGTCGGCGACGTCCTCGGGGTGGTGGCCGAGCAGGAGGAACAGCACGGTCCGCTCGTCCCCGCCGGTCAGGCCGAGGGCGTCGTCCATGGCGACGTTGTCGAAGCCGAGCACCGCGCCGCAACCGATCCGCTGGGCGGTGGCCGCGCAGTACGTCCGCTGGGCGACGGCGCCGATCTCGGCGTTGAGCAGGCGGTAGCCGCGCGGGCCGACCGCGTCGAGCACCGCGTCCAGCCGGCCGGAGATGGCCAGCACGGCGCCGACCTGGCCCATCGTGTAGTTGGTGAGGAAGTACTGCTGTTGCAGGAAGGCGGACATGCCGCCAGCCGGCTCGCCGGCGGCGGGCAGCAGCGCGTGCCGGCGCGGGCAGTAGGCGTACGTGCCGGTGGCCAGGCCGTCGACGTGGTTGGCGAAGACCCAGAGCCGGGTCAGCGACGGCGCGTCGGCGGGCAGCCCGGCGTCGGCCGGGTGGTGCCGGCCGGCGGTGGCGAAGGCCAGCGTGGTGCCCAGTTCGGCGGCGGTCAGCTCGGGTGGCCGGCGGAACCGGCCGAAGCTGCTGGACCGGGTGGCCAGCACCATCGACAGGGGGCGCGCCAGCCGGTCCAGCAGCGGCGCGGGCAGCGCCACCGGCTCGCCGGGCAGGTCGCCGGGCGCGGCGGCGGCCAGCGCGTCCGGGTCGGGCACGGCGGGGGCCGCCGCCGCCCGGTGCACCGCGGCCACCGCGGGGAACTCGCGCAGCCGGCGGGACCGTTCGAAGGCCCGGTAGCGGACCCGGGTCTCCGGCGGCGCGGTCGCCCCGGCCGGCGCGGTCGCCCCCACCGGCGCGGTCACCCCCACCGGCGCGGTCGCCCCGGCCGGCTCGGCGCCGGCCCAGCTCAGCGGCACGACGGCAAAGGCGCTCTCCCGCTCGCCGTCGAAACCGAGCAGCCGGTCCACCGGCGCCGGGTCGAAGCCGAGCAGCCGGGGCAGCGGCACGCCGAGGCCCTGGGCGAGCAGGTCCCAGGAGCCGAGCAGGGCGCCCAGGTCCTGGGTGACCACGTGGTAGCAGAAGCTGTTGTACTTGAACGAGTTCTTCCAGAACCGGATGCTCGCCACCAGGAAGCTGTCCGCCGCGCCCGCCGCGTCGCCGACCGCGGCCCGGACGGTCCCGGCGACGTCGCCCAGCAGCAGGCGCTCCAGCACGTGCTGGCCGGTGTGGTAGTGGTACACGCCGGGCAGCAGCGGCGCGGAGGCGCCGGCGACCAGGAAGATCTCGACCGGGTACATGCCGCCGCCGGAGGCGGTGCCGCGACCCCAGACGGCGTGCTCGAAGTGGGTCCGTTTCGCCAGGTCCTGGTTCCAGTTCACGATCAGCCGCCGGTCGAGCACCCCGTAGGAGAGCCGCAGCAGCGTCGCCAGGGCGGGCAGCGTCCAGCCGCCGGCCGGCGGCCGGTCCGCGCCGGTGAACAGGTCGCGCAGCGTGGGCAGCGTCGGCCCGTCCGCCGGCAACGGCAGCCGCGGGGCGTCCGGGTAGCTGAGGTGCCGGGAGGGCTGGTCGGCCCAGTCGACCTCGTAGTTGAGCGGTTCCATCGGGGTCCGCGCCCGGCGGAACACCGCCTCCGCGTACTCCCGGACGACCGTACGGGCCTCCTGCTGCATGCGTCGCTCCTACGGGAAGGGGTGCGGGTGGGAGTTGCGGCCGGTGGCCCCGAGCCGGTCGGGGCCACGGGCGCCCCGGGCCAGGTGCCGCGCCAGCCGGTCGCTCCACAGCACCCGCTGGCGCTGCCAGCCGAAGTCGATGGGGACCAGGGCGGGCGCCACCACGGCCATGGTGTGCACGCCGGCCACCTCCTGCTCCGGGCAGGTCTGGTCGACCGCGACCACGTCCCCGCCCAGGCCGGCGATCAGCCCGCACAGGTATTCCATGTCGGCGCGCAGGTCGTGGTGGGTCGGCCGGCTCGCCAGCCAGTCGCCGTACAGGTCGGTCATCGACCGCAGCGGCGGGTCGTCGAAGAGGAACGCGGCGTGGCGGGTCATCTCCGGCAGGCCGTAGAGCAGGGCGTGGTGGCTCAGCTCGGTGACCTTGGTGTAGTCCCGGATCATCTCGCGCAGCTCCGGCTCGCTGGCGGCGACCCGCTCGTCGAAGCCGGGCACGTAGGACGCGGTCTCGCAGACCGCCGCGCGGACCGCGTCGTCGGGGTCGAGGCTGGCGCCGGCGGCGAAACAGAGCTGGCCGAGGCCGTCGCCGCGCTTGACCGCCACCGCGGTGACCACCGGCACCGGCAGGTCGGCCCGGGTGTCGAAGAGCCGGATGTCGTACCCGAGCAGGTCGACCCGGTCGAGCATGAAGTGCACCCGCTCGTCGCGGCAGGTGGCCGGGTCGATCTCGGCGAGCCGGGCCGAGCCGTACCAGGCGAGCAGGAAGGCGTCCCGCTCGACCAGTTCGAGCATGCCGTGCAGCAACGCCTCCTCCGGGCAGCTGCCGCTGGCGCAGCCGTTGGAGCACTCCTGGACGAACTTGCGGTGGTCGGTGCGCCGGTCCAGGTAGTAGACGAGCTGCTCGGGCACCAGCCGGGGAGCCCGGTCGCGCAGCGACCAGCCCCAGACCCAGGGCATCGGCGCGTCCGGCGCGTACGGCTGGTAGTAGAGCCCGTGGCCCTGGTAGAAGGCCGGGTGGTAGCCGAGGCCGGCCGGGTCCAGCGCGTCCGGGGCGAGGTTGGCGTAGCTGTCGAAGACGGTGGTCCGGCGCGCCCGGGGGAACTGCCCGGCATACCGCTCCAACCCCTCCAGCAGCGCGTACGTCTCGCTGCCGCCGTAGCTGTTGGCGTGCCCGCTCCACCACATCTCGTGCAGGTCGTAGCGGCTGCGGATGCGGAAGTAGCCGGTCACCGGCGCGGTCGCCGTGGCGTTGTAGGCGCGCAGCGCGCCGCCGCCCAGCGCCCCGGCGACCGGGTTGGCCAGCGCGGCGACCGGCAGGTCCAGTTCCCCGGCCGAGCGCAGCCGGTACGCGTCGGGGTCGGGCTTGGGCCGGCTGGTGAGCGGGATGACGGCCGCCGCCGCACTGTCCGGGCGGGGACGCGCGCAGGCCGGGCACTCGGAGTCGGCCAGCACCTCGACGACGATGGTCTCCAGGGTGTCCATGCGCAGCTGCCGTAGCCGGCCGACGCCGGGCCGGGCCGGCTGGGGCCGGCTGGCGTCCAGCAGGAGCTGCCACAGCGCGTCGATCGCGAACGGCGTCAGGTGGGGCAGGGCGGCCACCGTGCCGACCCGGGCCTGGTGTTCCAGGGCGTGCCGCTCCTCGCGGACCCGGATGGCCTGCCAGCGGCGCTGGGTGCAGAGCGGGCACGGCCCGGGCCGCGCGCCGGCGGTGTCGGCATCGGAGCCGTTGGCGGCCTCGGAGCTGGTGGCGGTGTCCGTCCACCGCGGCCCGACCAGCGCGGTCGCACCGTGCAACCAGATCGGCACCACGGTGCCGGTCAGGCCCTCCCCGCCGTCGGCGTACGCGTCGGTGAGGCCGAGGGCGGCGATCCGGACCGTGATCCCGTGCAGCGGCCCGTCCGGGTCGGCCGGCTGCCGGGTCCGGTCCTGGAATCGCTCGTGGAACGCCTCGCCGAGCTGTTTGAGGCTGCTGTCCCACCCCGTGGAGGTGGTCCGGACATCGACGATCATGCGGTTCACCTGTCTGCGCTCGCGGACTGGGCGGATTGCTGGGCTACCGGTGCCCCGCCGGCGTGGCTCGCCGGCGGGGACGGTAAGGCGGTGGGTTGGCTCACCCGCCGCCGCATCCGGTGCTGGTGCTGCTGCTGCAGCAGCTCGAAGTGCTGCAGCTGCAGCAGCTGGAGCAGGAGCAGCTGGAGCTGGACCAGTCCATGACCATCGCGTCGATCGCGTCGACGTCCTCGATCTCGAACGTCTCCGTCTCCAGCGCGCGCAGTTCCTCAGTCAGTTCCGGCATTTCCTTCCACCTCCCCTCTGGTCGGTCAGGGGCCGCGGCGCCGGCCGGCCGTCCGGAGCGACCGACGGCGCCGGGCTCAGCTGGTGCTGCTGCAACTCGACGAGGTGCAGCTGCAACAACTGGACGTGCTGCAGCTGGAACAGCTCGAGGTGCTCGTGCTGCTGCTGCAGATGTCCATGAGGTCGGCGGACAGATCAGCGATGTCCTCGACCTCGAACGTCTCGGTCTGCAGGTCGCGCAGCTCGCTGCGGACCGAGTCGGACAGCACGCCGGATGTCGGGGGTTGTGTGGGCACAGGCCTCTCCTTGAGCCGCGTTTCGAGCCGGTCGTCGGTGGTCCGCGCGCACCACCACGGTGGTTGCGGAGGCACGCAGGGGCTACTCGCCGGTGTCGGCCGGCGGCGGATGGTGCGGTGTTCGTGCGCGTCCCACCGGGGACCGGAAATCGTCAGCGTCGGGGGCAACCCCGTCCACCCGGTCAGCCGCAGCTGGAGGTGCTGGTGCTGGTGCTGCAGCAGCTCGAGGTGCTGCAGCTGCAGCAGCTGGAGCAGGAGCAGCTGGAGCTGGTGGCGGCGAGCGCCTCGCCGCCGTCCTCGACCTCCTCGATTTCGAAAGTCTCGGTCTCCAGCTCGCGGAGCTCGTCGTTCAGGGTGATCGGCATGTTTCCACCTCCTCTCGTGGTGCGTGCCTCGCCGAAACCACTGACGTGGTGGCTCAGTCGGCCGCCGGGGCGGGCCGGCGCAGCAGGACGACCCCGCTGCGGAAGGCCCCGGTGGCCCGGACGTCCCGGGTGGTCGTCTCGACCAGCAGCGCGCTCATCCCCCGCCGCGCCAGCGCGGCCAGCACGGCCGCACGGTCGGTGGCCGCGCCGGCCGGGACGGCGGGGCCGGCGCTCGCGGCGAGCGCCACCGGGTCGAGGTCGCGCAGCACCGGGTCGCCGAGGTCGGCGACGGTGCCCTCGAAGTGCCGCACCTGGGCCCGGCCGACCACGTCGCGGACCGCCGCGAGCCGGGTGGCGACCGGGTCGTACCCGCCGGCCAGCGCCCAGTCCGGGTCGTCGCCACCGGGCGAGGCGGCCACCGCGAGCACCGCGTGGGCGGGCTCGGCGCCGGTCAGGGCGTACACCGACAGCCGGCGGCCGAACCGGTGGGCGGCCTTGACCACGAAGGCGGTGTCCTCGTCGGTGACCAGGTCCTCCTCGCCGACCGGCCGCGCCTCGGCCCGGCCGCGCAGGGCGGCGAGCAGCGCGTGGTAGGCCAGCGCGTCGGCCAGTGCCCGGTCGATCATCTCGTCCGCGGAGCCCGCGGCGGCGGCGCCCGCCACGGTCGGCTCGGCCCACCCGTCGGCGTTGTACGCGGAGGTCGGCAGGGCCACGGCCGCCGGCACCAGGACCCGATCCGCCTCGCCCAGCACGGTCGCCGGCAGCCAGCGGACGCGCCGGGTGTCGGCGTCGGGCGGGGCGGCGGTCGGCACCAGGTCCCGCCAGGGCACCGGGTGCTCACCCCGCTCGCGCAGCTCGGCCGCCGAGGCGGTCACCGCCGCCGCCGGGTCGGCGTGGCGGGCGGCGTGGTCGCGGACCGCCGCGCGGTAGGCGGCGAGCCGGGCACCCATCACGGTGTGCACGTCGAAGGCGGTCACCTCGCGGGGGCCGCGCCGGCCGGGCAGCCGGAGCCGGGCGGTCTTCAGCGGCGCCTGCTCCAGCGGGTCGTCGACGAACCGGGTGAACACCCCGGCGGTCGGGGTCACCAGGGCCTCGGCCCGCTGGTAGGTCTCGTCGTCCGAGCCCGGTGGCGGCGCCGGCTCGGTCACCGCCACCTCCCGGCAGACCGGGCACGCCGGGTGCGGCAGCACCCGCTCCCGGGTGGACTCCAGGGTGGCCGGGTCCAGCAGCAGCACCCCGCCGGCGGTGTCCGGCGCGACGGCGCCGGTGAGCGCCCGGAACAGCTCGAAGGCGGCGGCGTTGCCGAGCATCCGGGCAGTCACCTCGGGCAGCGCCGCCGGCGGTCCGCCGAGGGCGAGGTGGCGCCAGAACTCCGCGGCCACGGCCGGGTCCGCGGCGGCCGCCAGCCGCAGCTGCGCGCAGTGCCAGCAGGGGGTACGCCCGGCCGCGACGGTCGGCCCGACCACCGCCCGGTCACCGTCCCAGGTCACCGGCACGAGCAGCGGCCCGTCCCGGTGGGCGGCGCGGGCCAGCTCGGCCAGCCGGGCCAGGCCGTCCGGGCCGGCGCAGCAGAGCACCGCGTCCACGGTGGACAGTTCCGGCGTGCCGCCGGGGAAGCGGACCTGCGCGGGCAGCCCGTCGGCGTCCAGTTCCGCCAGCTCGGGGCGCAGGGCCTCGGCGTAGCCGGCCGGGTCGTCGTCGGGGTACAGGTCGAGGCGGACACAGCCGTTGCGCAGCAGCCCGCTCGCGGCGGCGAGCAGCGCCGCTCCCCCGCCGCAGAGCGCCACCCGGGCGGCGTGGAAGCGGGCGAACCGCCCGGTGGGGTCGTCCGCGACGTGGTCGATGAACTCGATCTGGGCGGCGAAGCGGCGGGCCAGCGGCTCGGGCAGCGGGCTGCGCTCGCCGGCGTCCTTGGCGAAGCCGCGGGCCAGCAGGGCCTGGACCAGGGTGAGCACGGTCTGCCGCTGACCGGGGTCGAGGGCGGCGGTGAGCTGCGCGAGGGTGTGCTCCCCGGTCAGGTAGGGACTCAGCGACGTCAACCAGCGGAACGCGGATCTTCCCTTGATCAGGAACGCGTTGTCCGGCCCGCGCAGGTACGCCCCGGCCGGCGCGTCCAGAAAGACCACGTCGTGGCGCAGCTTGGGGCGCATTTCCAGGTTTGTCGCACCGTCCGGCGGCTGGCTCATCCGACCCCCCATGACAACGACTTCGACCGTCTCGAAAGCGTCTTCATGCTGCCCAAGGTCATGTCATTCGTCAACAGATTGTTTCGAGTCGATCGGCCGCGTATGCAAATTGACGTGCATTGAGCTGCGGTTAAGACAGAAAACGTGGTGAAGCCCGGACTTCGGATCTTCCGCAGTCGATCGACCTCCGATACCCTGTGGGCGTCGACCACACCACCGCAGGTCAGCGGGGCTGTGCCCGGCTCGGCGGTGGCAGGTCGCCGAGGGCTGGCGATGCCGGCGCGACCACCGGGCCGGGGCCGGGGCCACCACTTAACGTGTCCTAAAGCGGAGCTAAATGCGGGCCAAGGAAAAATAACCCTGTGATGTGGTCGGGAATGCGAAGGGCGCCGAGATGAACGCGAAGGAAAATCCGATCGGTGGGCTCTCGGCGTGGCATCGGACGATTGCGGTGGCACGTTGAGGAATGACCGATTTGCCATTGAAGTTCATGAGGTGACCAAACGCTATCCCGGCGGCGTCACCGCGGTGGACGGCCTTGACCTGCGCGTGAGCGAGGGTGAGGTGCTCGGCTTCCTCGGTCCCAACGGAGCCGGCAAGACCACCACGATGCGGATGCTGGTCGGGCTGGTCCGGCCGACGAGCGGCCGGATCCGGGTGCTCGGCCACCCGCCCGGCACGCCGCGGGCGCTCGCCCGGGTGGGCGCCCTGATCGAGTCGCCGGCGTTCTACCCGCACCTGTCCGGCCGGGACAACCTGCGGCTGGCCGCCCGGTACGCGGCCGTGCCGGACACCGCCGCCGACCGGGTGCTCGCCGAGGTGGGCCTGACCGAGCGGGCCTCCTCGCCGTTCCGTACCTACTCGCTGGGCATGAAACAGCGCCTCGGCGTGGCCGCCGCGCTACTCAAGGAGCCCAGCCTGCTGATCCTGGACGAGCCGACCAACGGACTCGACCCGGCCGGGGTCAGCGACATCCGCGAGCTGCTGCGCGCGCTGGGCCGCGCCGGCCGCACCGTGCTGCTCTCCAGCCACGTGCTGGGCGAGGTGGAGCAGATCTGCGACCGGATCGTGGTCATCGACGAGGGCCGGCTGATCGCCGACGGCACCCCCGACGACCTGCGTGGCACGCTGGGGCAGGCGGTGCTGCTGTTCGACGCCGACCCGCTCGACGAGGCCGCGACGTGCCTGCGCGGGCACCCGGGCGTACGGGCCGTGGAGCCGGTGAACGGACGGCTGCGGGTGGTCACCGACCCGGCGCTGGCCGCCGAACTCAACCGGCGGCTGGTCCAGGCCGGGATCGACGTCCGGGAGCTGCGCCCACTGCGGCACTCCCTGGAGGAGGCGTTCCTGGAACTGACCGCGCCCAGCCGGCCGCAGCCACCGGAGCCGGCCACCACCACGGGAGGCACCCGATGATCGCAGCCGTCCGCGCGGCCTGGTTCGCCGACCGCAAACGCCCGGCCGTGTGGACGGTCACCACGACCTGGCTCCTGCTCGCCCTCGCCTTCGGCGTCGGGGTGCCCTACCTGGTGCATCTGGCGCTGGCCGGGGACCCGAAGGAGGCGGAGTCCGCCGAGTCCCTGCTCGCCGCCGTCCTCCCGGGGCAGCTGGTGCCGACCGGGATCGGGCTGTTCCCGCTCTTCGGGGGCGCCATCCTGGTGATCCTCGGCGCGCTGGTGGTGGGCAACGAGTACCGCTGGGGGACCTGGAACCTGGTCTTCACCCAGCGCCCCCGGCGGGCGCAGGTGATGCTCGGGCAGGCGGTCGTGCTCTGCGGGCTGACCCTGCTGGTCGCCGTGCTCACCTTCGCGGCGCTGGCGGTCACCACCGGCTCGCTGGCCGCGGCCGAGGGGCGTGCCGCCGACTGGCCGTCGGTCGGCCGGCTCCTGGCGGCGGTCGCGGCGGCCTGGTTGATCTGCACCGCGCACGCCGCGGTGGGCTGGTTCCTCGCCATCGCGTTCCGCGGCGCCACCACGGCGATCGCCGTCGGTCTGGTCTGGACGCTGGTGCTGGAGAACGCGGTCAGCGCGCTCGCCCTCGCGCTGAGCCCATTGACCGTGCTGCAGAAGGTGCTGCTGGCCCCGAGTTCCGGCGCCCTCGCCGGCGCGTTGGGGGCCCGCTCCCAGTTCGACGGCGGCACCCCCGGGGTGCTGGAGTCAGCCAGCGCCGTGCTGCCGGTGGTGGTGCTGCTGGGCTACGTTCTGGTCATGTTCGGCGCGGGTAGCTGGCTGGCCGCCCGCCGGGACGTCGGCTGACAGGGGCGGAAGGAGGCGTCGAGATGGACTTCCTGCTCGCCTTCGTGGTGACCGGGCTCGCCGCGTCGGGCGGCTGGATCGCCTGGGCCGCCGTGCGGGGCTGGGCGCGGGCCCGCGACCGGCGGCACGAGCTGCGACTGGCCCGGGAGCGGGCGGCCACCGAGATCCGACGGGCCGAGCTGGCCGCCCAGGTCCGCGAGATCGAACTGGCCAACGAGACCTACCAGGACTTCCGCCGCCGGCACCCGGACCGCTGACCCGGCAGCGGCTGCCCGCCCAGGTCGCCGCACCACCGCCGAGGCCGCCGCAGAGGCCGCCGCACCGCGCTGCGGCCGGTGCCGGGCCGCCGCCTCGCCGGCCGGTGCCGGGCCGCCGCGAGCGCGACGGCCCGGCACCGGAGCGAGGAACGACCGTCAGGCGCCGCGCAGGGTGGCGCCGAACCGCTCCGCCGCCCGGGCCACCGCCGCGTCCCGGGCCGCCACCGCCTCCTCGACGGTGAGCGTGCGGTCCGGGGCCCGGAAGGTCAGCTTGTACGCCAGCGACCGGCGGCCCGCGCCGAGCTGCGCGGAGGCGTACACGTCGAAGAGCCGGACGTCCTCCAGCAGCGCGCCGGCCCCCTCGACGAGGGCCCGCTCCACCTCGGCCGCCGGGACCGACTCGTCCACCACCAGGGCCACGTCGATGAGGGCGGGCGGGAACGTGGAGATGCCCGGTCCGGTCACCATCGGCGCGGCCGGCAGCGCGTCCAGGTTCAGCTCCATGGCGCTGGTCCGCCGGGGCAGCTCCAGCGTGGCCAGGACGTTCGGGTGCAGCTCACCGGCGTACCCGACGGTACTGCCGTCCACCAGCAGCTCGGCGCAGCGGCCCGGGTGCCAGGGGGCCCGCTCGGCGGCCCGGACGGTGACCCGCCCGGCAGGGATGCCGGCGGCGGCCAGCACCGCCCGGCCGGCCTCGACGGCGTCCGCCCAGCCGGCCGGGCGGCCCGCGCCCCACCAGCCGGCCGGGTCCAGCTCCCCGGTCAGCGCCACGGCGACGTGCCGCGGCTGGTCGGGCACCACCGCGTCGGCGCGGGCGAACTCCTCGTCCGTGGGGCGCCGGTCGACGCCCATCGTCGGCGGGGCGCCGGCGCCCGGACGCGGGTGGAAGACCACGCCGATCTCGTAGATCGCCACGTCCCGCTGGCCCCGGCCGACGTTGCGCTTGAGGATGCCGAGCAGCGGGCCGAGCAGCGTGGTGCGCAGCAGCGGCTCCTCCTCGGACAGCGGGTTGGCCACCCGCACCGCCGGGCGACGCGGGTCGTCGGCGGGCAGGCCGAGCTGGTCGGCCAGCTCGGTGGCGACGAACGGGTGCGCCAGCACCTCGACGTACCCGCGCTCGGCCAGCGACCGGGCCACCGACCGGCGGCGCTGCTGCTGCCAGGTCAGGCCCCGGCCGGGTGGCGCGGTGGGCAGCACCGACGGCACCCGGTCGTACCCGTCGAGGCGGACCACCTCCTCGACCAGGTCGGCCGGGTCGGTCAGGTCGGGCCGCCAGGTCGGCGGCGTCACGCTGAGCACCTCGGCACCGCCGGCCGTGACCCCGGCCTCGCCGGGGTCCTCGCCGAGCCGGTCGCTGCCCCGGGTGACGGTGCAGCCGACGTGCTCCAGCAGCTCGACCACCCGCTCCGGCCGGTACGCCACGCCGACCCGGCGCGACGGCAGGTCCACCGGCAGGATCACCGGGGTACGCGGCCGGACGTGGTCGATGTCGAGGATCTCGGCACCGGCCGTCCCGCCGCCGTGGGTGGTGAGCAGCTGCACGGCGAACTCGAGGGCGACCAGCGGCAGCGCCGGGTCGACACCCCGCTCCCAGCGCTTCGCGGCCTCGCTGAACAGCTTGTGCCGCCGGGCGGTGCGGCCGACCATCGCCGGGTCCCAGTGCGCCGCCTCGAAGAGCACGTTCGTGGTGGTGGGCACGACCTCGCTGGTCTCGCCGCCCATCACCGCGGCCAGCGAGATCGGCCCGGTGTCGTCGCAGATCACCATGTCCTCGGCGGTCAGGGTGCGGTTCACCCCGTCCAGGGTGGTCAGCTTCTCCCCCGGCTCGGCGCGGCGCACCACCAGCGGGCCGCTGATCCGGTCGGCGTCGAAGGCGTGCATCGGCTGGCCGAGGCAGAGCATCACGTAGTTGGTGATGTCGACCGGCAGGGAGATGCTGCGCACGCCCGCGACGGCGAGCCGCCGCGCCATCCAGTCCGGCGTGGCCGCGGCCGGGTCGACGCCGCGCACCATCCGGGCCGCGTACCGGTCGCAGCCGACCGTGTCCCGCACCTCGACCGGGTACGCCGGCTCGGCGGTCGCGCCCGGGGCGGACCGCAGGCCGGGGTCCTGGAAGCCGACGTCGAGCGCATGCGCCAGCTCCCGGGCCAGGCCGCGCAGGCTGAGGGCGTACCCCCGGTCGGGGGTGATCTCCAGCTCGACCACGACGTCGTCGAGGCCGACCAGCGGGCGCGCGTCGTCGCCCGGCTTGGCCGGGATGTGCTCGGGCAGCACCAGGATGCCCGAGTGGTCGTCGCCCAGGCCCAGCTCCTTGGCCGAGCAGATCATGCCGTTGGAGTTGCGCCCGTAGGTCTTGCGCGCGCCGATGTGGAAGTCGCCGGGGAGCACCCCGCCGGGAAGGATCACCACCACCCGGTCGCCCGGGGCGAAGTTGCGCGCCCCGCAGACGATCTCCTGCGGCTCGCCGGTGCCGTTGGCGGCCCCGACGTCCACCCGGCAGAACCGGATCGGCTTCTTGAAGCCGGTCAGCTCCTCGATCTCCAGGACCTCGCCGACCACCAGCGGGCCGGTGACGGACTGCCGCAGGTCCACCACGGACTCGACCTCGATGCCGAGGTCGACCAGCGCCCGCTCCAGGTCGCCGGCGGGCAGGTCGGCCGGGAGGTCCACGTACTCCCGCAGCCAACTGACAGAAACTCGCATGATTGTTAAACCACCGTCTCCGTAACTCGTGCCCGTACCGTCAGACCCCGAACGCGCGGGTGAACCGCACGTCGCCCTCGGCCATGTCCCGCATGTCGCTGACCCCGTGCCGGAACATCACGGTCCGGTCGATGCCCATGCCGAACGCGAATCCGGAGTAGACCTCCGGATCGATGCCGCAGGCGCGCAGCACCCGCGGGTTGACCATGCCGCAGCCGCCCCACTCGACCCACTGCGGACCGTCCCGGTGCTCCGGGAACCAGACGTCGAACTCGGCGGACGGCTCGGTGAACGGGAAGTAGTGCGGCCGGAACCGGGTCTTCGCGCCCTCACCGAACATGGCCCGGGCGAAGTGGTCCAGCGTGCCGCGCAGGTGCGCCATGGTGATGCCCTTGTCCACCACCAGGCCCTCGACCTGGTGGAAGACCGGCGCGTGGGTGGCGTCCAGCTCGTCGGTGCGGTAGACCCGGCCGGGCACCACCACGTAGATCGGCGGCTGGCGGGTGAGCATGGTGCGCGCCTGCACCGGCGAGGTGTGGGTCCGCAGAACGAGGCCGGAACTCTCCGCACCGGCCGGGGGTGCGATGTGGAAGGTGTCCATCAGGCCGCGCGCCGGGTGGTCGGCGGGGATGTTCAGCGCGTCGAAGTTGGTCCACTCCAGCTCGACCTCGGGGCCCTCGGCCACCTCGTAGCCCATCCCGATGAACAGGTCGCTGATCTGCTCCATCAGGGTGCTCAGCGGGTGCCGGGCGCCGCGCGGCCGGCGGTCGTAGGGCAGGGTGACGTCGACCCGCTCCTCGACCAGCACCCGCTCGGCCTGCTCGCGCTCCAGGATCTCCTGCCGGGCGGCGTACGCGGACTCGATGGCCCGGCGGGCCTCGTTGACCCGCTTGCCGGCGTCGGCCTTCGCGGCCGGTGGCAGCGCGCCGATCTCCCGGCGGGCGAGGGAGACCGGGGCGCGGTCCCCGAGGTGCGCGGGGCGCAGCGCGGTCAGCGCGTCCGGGTCGGTGGCGGCGGCGAACGCCTTCTCGGCGTCGGCCACGGCCCCGGCCAGGGCGTCCGGGTCGAGCAGGGCGACCTGCTTCGGGTCGTACGGATCGTTGCGGTAGCTCATGGCGTACGGGCACTCCCTCACGGCGGCGCCGGCCCTTTCGGGGCGGCTAGGCGAGTCTACGGACGCGCGGCTTCGCCGCAGCCCGCCGGTGGGAGGTCGCGCAGGGGAAGGGTCAGGCCCGCCGCCCGCCGACACCGGCGGGCTGGCTAAACGAACGCCGTGGCGCGTTCATCACGTGGACGACTCCCCTGCTGTGTGCCGCGCGACGCGATCGCGTCAGCGCAGTGCTCTCGCTGAAGCGTACAGGCAGACGGCCGCGGCCGCAGCCAGGTTCAGGCTCTCGGCGCGCCCGTGCAGCGGCACCCGGACCCGGGCGTCGGCGGCGGCGGTCAGCTCCGCGGGCAGCCCGTGCGCCTCCGACCCGAAGAGCCAGGCGGTCGGGGCGGCCAGCCGGCCGGCGTCGGTGAGGTCGTCGAGGTCGCTGTCGCCGTACCCGGTGGTGGCCAGGACGGTGAGCCCGGCGGAGCGCAGCGCCGCGACCACGGCGACCGGGTCGGTGGCCCGGACCACGTCGACGTGGAAGAGGCTGCCGGCGGAGGCCCGCACGCACTTGCCGTTGTAGGGGTCGACCGCGTCGCCCGCGAAGATCACCGCGCCCGCGCCGGCCGCGTCGGCGGTGCGCAGCACGGTGCCGGCGTTGCCCGGGTCGCGGATCTCGGCGAGGACCGCGACCAGGCGCGGCCCCCGCGCCAGGGCGTCGTCCAGCGGTACGTCAAGGTGCCGGCAGACGGCGACCAGGCCCTGCGGGGCGACGGTCTCGGCGAGCGCGGCGAGGGCCTCGTCGGTGACCTCGGAGACCGGCACGTCGGCGCGGGCGGCCGCGGCGGCCAGCTCGGCGTACCGGTCGAGCGCGGCCGGGGTGCCGAAGAGCTCGACCACGGTGCCGGCGCGGGCCAGCGCCTCCCGGACCGCCTGCGGCCCCTCGGCCAGGAACCGGCCGGTGGCCTCGCGGTCCCGGCGGCGCTGGAGCCGGCGGGCGGCGACCACCCGCGGGGTACGCGGGGTGAACGGGCCGGGAACAGCGTCGAGGCGCCTCCCGTGCGGTGCTGACGGCATGGGAGACGCCTCGATCTGCTGGTCCGGGTGGGTCCGCGGTCTGCCGCTAGAGGTGGATCAGGCGGCCTGGGCCGCGGCGCCACCGGTGCCCTCGGCCGCCACGGCGGCGCGGGCCAGCTCGACGATCGCGGCGAACGCCGCGGCGTCGTTGACGGCCAGGTCGGCCAGGATCTTGCGGTCGACCTCGATGCCGGCCAGGCGCAGGCCCTGGATCAGCCGGTTGTAGGTCATGCCGTTGGCCCGGGCGCCGGCGTTGATCCGCTGGATCCAGAGCTGCCGGAAGTCGCCCTTGCGGTCGCGACGGTCCCGGTAGGCGTACTGCATCGAGTGCAGCACCTGCTCCTTGGCCTTGCGGTAGAGCCGGGAGCGCTGACCGCGGTAACCGCTCGCGGTCTCCAGCAGGGTACGACGCTTCTTCTGGGCGTTCACAGCCCGCTTGACGCGTGCCATCTCAACTCCTTCTTCGGTTCAGGTGGCGCGCGTCAGCGGCCGAGCAGCTTCTTGATGCGCTTGACGTCGGCCTTGGCCAGCTCGACGGTGCCGGTCAACCGCCGGGTCCGGCTGGAGGGCTTCAGCTCCATGTGGTGGCGAAGGCCGGCCTGCTGGGCAACGATCTTGCCCTTGCCGGTGACCTTGACCCGCTTGCCCATACCCGTGTGGCTCTTCATCTTCGGCATGTGGAACGTCTCTCCCCTGTTACTGGCCGCTGGTGTCAGCGGTCGGGCCGGTCTCGCCGGCTGCTGCGGTCTCGCCGGCCGCCGGGGTCTCGCCGTCTGCCGGGGCGGTCGACTCCTCCGCCGCCCGGTCGCGCGGTCCACCGCGGGACGCCGTGGCGGCGACCGCGGAGGCCTTGACGGCCCGGTGCGGAGCGAGAACCATGATCATGTTTCGGCCGTCCTGCTTGGGAGCGGCCTCGACGTATCCCAGGTCCGTGATCTCGGACTCGAGCCGACGCAGGAGCCGGTAACCCAGCTCCGGGCGGCTCTGCTCGCGACCGCGGAACATGATCGTCACCTTGACCTTGTCGCCCGCCTTGAGGAACCGCACCACGTGACCCTTTTTGGTCTCGTAGTCGTGCGGGTCGATCTTCGGCCGGAGCTTCATCTCCTTGATGACGGTCTGTTGCTGGTTACGCCGCGCTTCGCGCGCCTTGAGTGCGCTCTCGTACTTGAACTTGCCGAAGTCCATGAGCTTGCACACCGGCGGGCGCGCCATCGGCGCAACCTCGACCAGGTCCAGGTCGACGTCCGCGGCCAGCTGCAGGGCGCGCTCCAGCGGGACGATGCCCACCTGCTCACCCTCAGGGCCGACCAGTCGGACCTCACGTGCCCGGATCTGTTCGTTCACGCGTGGTTCGACGCTGATGGGGCCTCCTCGAGTCGAGTGTCCTACGGTGCCGACTCCGTGGGCTCCCGGGCGGGAGCCGGCCCGGAAAGCAGAAGGCCCCGGCGCATGCCAGGGCCCACTCGACCGGTCGGCACGATCACAATGATCGCGCATCCGGGACCGGGACGTGCCCGGAACCGGTGACCGGACCCGGCCGCCTACGGGGGCGACTCGGGTGGGAGCAGGCGCTCCGCTTCAACGACTGCCCGCACGTCAGGGACGGAGGCAGTCTGGTCGACTCCGCAACACTACACCCTCGCCGCAGCGGCCCCCAAACCGGGCCCGGGGCTCAGCGCGGCGCGGGATCGTCGGCCCGGACCGCCGGGTGCGCCCCGTGCAGGCGGCGCAGGGCGCGCACCGCCTCCACCGCGTGCTCCTTGTCGGCGGCCTGGAGGGCGACCATCGGCAGCAGGTCGTCGTCGTGCAGCTCGAGGCTGGCCCAGGGGGCGCCCCGGTCGAACCGGACCCCGCGGACAACCTCCCACGGCAGGTCGTACGAGCCGAGGACGTTGCGCACCCGGACGCCCTTCGCGTCGGCGACCACCCGGGGGCGGGTGAAGAGCAGCACACCGAGGGCGGCGAAGACGCCCAGCCCGACCATGGCGAGCTGGTCGCCACGCTGGAACGTGCCGTAGCCGTCGCCGGTGGTCCCGGTCAGCGAGGTGGCCAGCCCGGCGAACACCACCACCAGGGCGCCGGCCGACACCCAGCAGACCATCCGCAGCCGGCGCGGCCGCACGGTCACCACTGCATCGCTCACCCGACCAGTCTGCCATCCGGTGCGGGGTCCGGTTCGGCCGCCACTCGGACCGGCGTGCCCCGCCGCCCTCCGGCCACCAGCACCGCCACCCCGGTGAGCGCCGCGCCGGCGAGCACCGGCAGCCGCACCCCGGCACCGCCCGGCAGCGCCACGTCCAGCAGCAGGGCGCCGCCGAGCTGGCCGGCCACCAGGGCCAGGCCGGTGCGCAGCACGCCGGCGGCCCGGACGCCGACCAGCAGGGCGAGGACGATGCCCACCCCGAACAGGCCGCCCACGTACAGCCACCACTGGGCCGGCCAGGCGGGGTGGTCGGCGAGCGCGCCGGCCAGCGCGGCCACCGCCGCGATCGCCGCGGTGCTCACCGCGAAGTTCACCGCCAGCCCGGCGGCCGGGCCGACCTGGGCGGCGAGCCGCCCGTTGAGGGCGGACTGGAACGCCACCGCCAGGCCACCGCCGACCGAGAGCAGCACCAGCCCGATCGCCAGGTCGCCGACCGGCTGGCCGAGCTGGGCGAGGGCCACCGCGGCGATTCCCACCAGCGCGCCGGCGACCCGGGGCGCGGTGAGCGGCAGGCGGCCGGTGGCGGCCAGCCCGGCCCGGTCGACGCCCAGCCCGCCGAGGCTGCCCCCGGCCACCTGGGCGATGGTGAAGACCGCCACCCCGAGCGCCGGTACGACGAACGGGCCGATCACCACGATCGCCGCGCCGCCCAGCCCGCCCAGGTAGGCCCACCAGGGCAGGCGGGCGCGGCGCAGCGCGGCCAGGCCGGCCCGCATCGACGGGACCGCGACCAGCCCGAGCAGCACCAGCAGGCTGCCGCCGAGGTTGTTGACCACCGCGCCGAGGAGCGGGTCGCCGGTCCGCTCCCCCAGCTCGGCGTTGACCACGCCCTGCGCGGCCGAGCCCACCCCGCCCAGCACCACCACGGCCAGGGCGGCCGGGACCGGCAGCGGCCTCACAGCCGGCAGGCGTGGATGTTGGTGACGAGGATGGCCCGGGCGCCCAGCTCGTACAGCTCGTCCATGATCCGGTGCACGTCGTCGCGCAGGACCATCGCCTGCACCGCGACCCACCCCTCCCGGTGCAGCGGGGAGACCGTCGGCGACTCGATGCCGGGGGTCAGCGAGCTGGCCCGGTCGAGCAGGCCGGCCGGCACGTCGTAGGCGAGCATCACGTACCGGCGGGCGACCAGCACGCCGTGCAGGCGGCGCAGCAGCTGCTCCTGCTGGGCGCAGCCGGGGGCGCCGGCCCGCCGGACCAGCACCGCCGAGGAGCGCAGCAGCGGCTCGCCGAAGACCACCAGACCGGCCTGACGCAGGGTGGCCCCGGTCTCCACCACGTCGGCGACCACGTCGGCCACGCCCAGCCGGATGGCGTTCTCCACCGCGCCGTCCAGGCGGATCACCTCGGCCTTGACGCCCAGCTCGGCCAGGCGCCGCTCGACCAGCCCCGGGTACGCGGTGGCGATCCGGTGCCCGCCGAGCTGCTGGACCGAGTCCACGTCGTCGGGGCGGGCGGCAAAGCGGAAGGTGGCCCGGCCGAAGTTCAGGTCGACGATCTCCTCGGCCGGCGCGCCGGAGTCGACCAGCAGGTCGCGGCCGGTGATGCCGACGTCCAGGTCGCCGGAGCCGACGTAGGTGGCGATGTCCTTGGGGCGCAGGTAGAAGAACTCGATGTCGTTGGCCTCGTCCCGGCAGACGAGGTCCTTGGGGTCGGTGCGCTGGCGGTAGCCCGCCTCGCGCAGCATTCCGGCGGCCGATTCGGCCAGGGCGCCCTTGTTGGGTACGGCGACACGCAGCATGGGGAGAGTGCTCCTTCGAATGATCGGATGATCAGCGGGCGGGGGCACTCAGAGATGTCGGTAGACGTCCTTCAGCTCGAGACCGGTGGCGAGCATCAGCACCTGGGCCTGGTAGAGCAGCTGGGAGATCTCCTCCGCGGCGCGCTCCGGGCCCTCGTGCTCGGCGGCCATCCACGACTCGGCCGCCTCCTCGACGACCTTCTTGCCGATGAAGTGCACCCCCTTGGCGAGCGCGTCGACCGTGCCCGAGCCCGGGGTGCCGGCGGCGGCCTTGGCCTGCAGCTCGGCGAACAACTCCTCGAACGTCTTCACGGGAGGCGATTCTTCCAGCCCCGGCCGGTCGCGGTACGCGCCGGGTCCGGACCCGGACCACATGCCGGACTCTTGGAAAGGGGGCTTTCGAAAGGGAGCTTTCGAAAGGTACGCTTCGACCGTGGCCGAACCGCGATCCCGGAAGATCACCGACGTCGACACGTTGCGCGCCCTCGCGCACCCGCTGCGGCTGCGCGTCCTCGACGCGGTCGCCCTGCACGGCCCGCTGACCGCCACCGAGGTCGCCGAGCGGGTCGGCGAAAGCCCGGCCAACTGCTCCTGGCACCTGCGCCAGCTCGCCCGCTACGGCTTCGTCACCGAGGCGGACGGCGGCACCGGCCGGCAGCGGCCGTGGCGGCTGGTCACCGAGGGACACCGGTGGGGCGAGGGCGCGGAGAGCCCGGCGCTGGCGCAGGCCGGGGACGCGGCCCTGCTGGCCCTGCTCGACCTGGAACACCGCAAGCTGCGGGACTGGCTGGCCGTCCGGCGCCAGCAGTCCCCCGGCTGGCGCGAGGTCGACTTCCTGCACCAGTTCATCGGCTGGTACACCGCCGCGGAGCTGCGGGACCTGAAGGCGGAGCTGAGCTCCGTGCTCGCCCGCCACCTGAACCGGCTGGGCGACCCGGCCGCGCGCCCACCCGGCTCCCGGCCGGTACGGCTGCTCGCCTGGGCCGTGCCCGACGTCGACGGGACGGCGGTCGCCGGCGGCGCGGACACCGAAGACGCGCCGGTCGCCGGCGACACCGACGCGGAGCGGAACGGGGACCGATGAGAGAACTGCTGCGCCGGCGGGACTTCCGGCTGTTCTTCGTCGCGCTGACCGTGAGCATGATCGCCGAGTCGATCCTGCTGCTGGCCCTGGCCATCTGGGTCAAGGAGCTGACCGGCTCCGACGGGCTGGCCGGCGCCACCTTCCTGGCGCTGACCGCGCCGATGGTGCTCGCCCCGCTGGCCGGCTGGGTCGTCGACCGGATGCCCCGCCGCACCCTGTTCGTGGCCCTCAACGCGGCCACCGCCGGTCTGCTGCTGCCGCTGCTGGCCGTGCACGACGCCGGCCGGCTCTGGGTCGTCTACGCGGTCGCCGCCGGCTACGGCCTGTCCTACATCGCGCTCGGCGCGACCGTCACCGCGCTCGTGCAGGAACTGGTCCCCGCCGGCCTGCTGCCCGACGCCAACGGCGTCACCCAGACCGTCAAGCAGGGGCTGCGGCTGGTCGGCCCGCTGCTCGGCGCCGGGCTCTACGTGCTGCTCGGCGGCCCCGCGATGGCCGCCGTCTGCGCGCTCGGATTCCTGGCGGCGGCCGCCGTCGGGCTGGCCGTACGCCCGGCTCCGGTGCCGGCGGCGGGCGGCGACGGACCCGCCGGGACGGCCCCGCCGGAGGCGACCGTGGGAGCCGCCGGCGGCTGGCGGGCCGAGGTGGTCGCCGGGGTGCGGCACCTGGTACGCGAGCCGGCGCTGCGGCGGGCCCTGCTGGCCGTGGTGGCCGCCACCGTCGGCCTCGGGTTCGGCGAGACGCTCTGGTTCGCCTACGTCGACCAGGGGCTCGGGCGGGAGCCTGCCTTCCTCGGGGTGCTGGTCTCCCTGCAGGGCATCGGCGGCCTGCTCGGCGGGTTGGCGTCGGCGGCCCTGGTGCGCCGGCTCGGCGAGCTGGGCGGCATGGCGCTCGGCGTGTCCGCCGTCGCCGTGGGCTTCCTGGCCCCGGTCTGGCCGGTGCTCGCGCTCGCCGTCGCCGCCGCCGTGCTGATCGGGCTGGGGCTGCCGGTCGCCCTGGTGGGCACCATGACCCTGCTGCAACGGCAGACCCCGCCGGAGCTGCTGGGCCGCGCCTCGGCCGCGCTGGACGCGCTCGCCAGCGGACCCCAGTCGCTGGCCATCGGGCTGGGCGCGCTGCTGGTCGGGCTGGTCGACTACCGCCTGCTGTTCGCGGCGATCGGGGCCCTGCTGCTGGCCGCCGGCGGCTACCTGCTCACCGGCCGCCACCTCTCGGCGCCGTCCGCCCCGGCCGGCGGGCCGGCCGACACCGGTGTTCCCCACCAGATCGCACCACGGGTCGACGCGCCGGCCGGGTGAGCGGTTCGGGTGCGCTCCCCGGCCCGCGCCGACGGTGGCCGGCGGTCGGGCCGGGGAGCGGTCACTCGGCAGAGAGGGCGGTCAGGCGAAGCCGACCCGGCGGCCGTTGGCGGCGTCCAGGCCACGCACGGCCAGCGCGGCGTCCAGGGCCGCCACGGTGGCCGCCCAGCCCTTGTCCTCGGCCGAGCCGGGCAGGCCGGCCCGGTCCCGGGCCTGCTCGAGGGTGTCCACGGTCAACACCCCGTGCGCCACCGGCTTGCCCTCGTCCAGGGCCACCCGGGTCAGCCCCTCGGTCACCGACTGGCAGACGTAGTCGAAGTGGGCGGTGGCGCCGCGCACCACCACGCCGAGGGCGACCACCACGTCGTACCGGCGGGCCATCGCCTGCGCCACCACCGGCAGCTCCACCGAGCCGGCCACCCGGGCCACCACCGGCCGGGCGCCGCACGCCTCGGCGGCCGCCACCGCCCGGTCGACCATGTGGTCGGTGAGGTCGCCATGCCAGCGCGCCGCCACGATCCCGACGGTCAGCCCGGCGGCGTCCACCGCGCTCGCGCCCGGTTCCCCGAAACCCGCCATTCCTACGCTCCGATCTCGTCACCGGCCACCGGACGCCCCATCGGCGCCTCGGTCACCTCGTCCAGCCCCTCCAGGAGGTGGCCCATCCGGTCCCGCTTGGTGCGCAGGTAGCGCACGTTCTCCGGGTTCGACCGCACGGGCAGCCCCTCCCGGCCGCTCACCGTGAGGCCGTACCCCTCCAGGCCGGCCCGCTTGGCCGGATTGTTGGTCAGCAGCCGCATCGTGCGGACGCCCAGGTCGTAGAGGATCTGCGCGCCGGTGCCGTAGTCGCGGGCGTCGGCCGGCAGGCCCAGGTCGAGGTTGGCGTCCACGGTGTCCCGACCCTGGTCCTGGAGCTGGTAGGCCTGCAGCTTGTGCAGCAGGCCGATCCCCCGCCCCTCGTGCCCGCGCACGTAGAGCACCACGCCCCGCCCCTCCTGGGCGACCCGGGCCAGGGCGGCCTGCAACTGCGGGCCGCAGTCACAGCGCAGCGAGCCGAACACGTCCCCGGTGAGGCACTCCGAATGCACCCGGACCAGCACGTCCCGCCCGTCGCCGAGGTCGCCCATGACCAGCGCGACGTGCTCGGCCGAGTCGAAGTCGCTGCGGTAGCCGAGCGCCCGGAACACCCCGTACGGGGTGGGCATCCGCGCCTCGGCGACCTGCTCCACCTGCTTCTCGGTACGCCGGCGGTAGGCGATCAGGTCGGCGATGGTGATCAGCGTCAGCCCGTGCTCGGCGCAGAACTTCTCCAGGTCGGGCAGGCGCATCATGGTGCCGTCGTCGTTGACCAGCTCGCAGAGGACGCCGGCCGGACGCAGCCCGGCCAGCCGGGTCAGGTCCACGGCCGCCTCGGTGTGCCCGGGGCGGCGCAGCACCCCGCCCTCCCGGGCGCGCAGCGGCACCACGTGCCCGGGGCGGGCCAGGTCGGTGGGGTCGGTCGAGGCGGCGGCGAGCAGCCGGATGGTGTGCGCCCGGTCGGCCGCCGAGATGCCGGTGCTGACCCCCTCCCGGGCGTCCACGGTCACCGTGTACGCGGTGCCCCGCCGGTCCTGGTTGGTGTGGTGCATGGGCGGCAGGTCCAGCCGGTCGCACTCGCTCTCGGTCAGCGGGGCGCAGATGTAACCCGAGGTGTAGCGGACCATGAACGCGAGCAGTTCCGGGGTGGCCAGCTCGGCCGCGAAGATCAGGTCGCCCTCGTTCTCCCGGTCCTCGTCGTCCACCACGACCACGGGCCGGCCGGCGGCGATGTCCGCCACCGCCTGCTCGATGCTGCCGAAGGTGCTGCTCATGCCACGGCCTCCGAGTACGTCGGCGGGATGTCGGTGCGGGCGGGCGGGGTGGCCCGGGAGGTACGCCACCAGGCGGCCAGGCCGGCCAGGCAGAACCCGCCGTAGACCAGGTACATGGCGGCCGACGGGTAGAAGCCGCCGCGCAACAGCAGCGGCACGCCGACCGCGTCGACGGCGATCCAGATCAGCCAGAACTCCACCCAGCCGCGGGCCATCCCGTAGGTGGCGAGCAGGCTGCCGACCAGGATCCAGGCGTCCGGCAGCGGCCCCCAGGAGCCGAGCGCGGCCAGCACCGGGTACCCGGCCGCGGTGCCGGCCACCGCCACGACGAGCAGGCCGAGCCGCTCCCGCCCGGTCGCCCAGCGCGGCACCACGGCGGGCCGCTGGCCGTCGCCGGAGCGGCGGTTGCGCGACGAGCGCCACCAGCCGTAGACGCTGACCGCGAAGAAGAAGACCTGCCGGCCGGCCTGGCCGTAGAGGTCGTGCGCCTGCGGGGTGGCGAAGACCCCGCCGAGGAAGACGGTGAACAGCAGCGCGTTGCCGATCATGCCGACCGGCCAGGCCCAGACCAGCCGGCGCAGCCCGAGCAGCGCCGAGGCGAGACCGAAGACGTTGCCGACGATCTCCCGGACCAGCACCGGCGAGCCGGCGACGTGCACCTGGGCGTCGAGCAGCCAGCCGAGCGGGCCGGTCACCGGGCACCCCCGGCGAGCCGGTCGCCGAGCAGCCGCTCGACGTACTTGGCCAGCACGTCCACCTCGAGGTTGACCGCGTCGCCGACGCCCCTGGCGCCGAGGGTGGTCAGCTTGAGGGTGGTCGGGATCAGCCCGACGGCGAACCAGTCGTCGCCGACCTCGGCGACGGTCAGCGACACGCCGTCGACGGTGATCGAGCCCTTCTCCACCACGTACCGGGACAGGCCGGCGGGGAGCCGGAAGCGGACCGTCTCCCACTGGGCGGCCGGTTCCCGGGCGACCACCTCGCCGACCCCGTCCACGTGGCCCTGGACCAGGTGCCCACCGAGGCGGCTGTTCAGCGCCGCGGCGCGTTCCAGGTTGACCGGGTCGCCCGGGCGCAGCGCGCCCAGCGCGCTGCGGCGCAGGGTCTCCCCCATCACGTCGGCGGTGAAGACGCCGCCGTCGACGTCGACCACGGTCAGGCAGACGCCGTTGACCGCGATCGAGTCGCCGTGCCGGGCGTCCGAGGTGACCAGCGGGCCGCGGAGGGCGACCAGCGCGGAGTCGCCCCCGGTCTCGGTGATCCGGATGACCTCGCCCAACTCCTCGACGATGCCGGTGAACATCTCAGGCCTCCCTTTTCCGGGGCAGCGCGGTGATCCGCAGGTCGGGACCGACCTGCGTAACGTCGGTGAGCTCCAGGTCGATGGCGTCGGCGATGGTCGTCACGCCGGCGTCCAGCAGCGCGGTCGGGCCGGCGCCGAGCAGCTTCGGCGCGACGTACCCGACGACCTTGTCGACCAGGCCGGCGGCCAGGAACGCCCCGGCCAGCCGGGGGCCGCCCTCCAGCAGCGCGGCGCGCACACCCCGGTGGTGCAGCTCGGCCAGGAGCGCGGGCAGGTCGACCCGGCCGTCCGGGCCGGCGCCGACCTCCGCGGCGGTGGCGATCCAGGTGCGGGCGGCGCCGTCGCGGACCCGGGCGTCGGCCGGGGTACGCCCCGTGCTGTCCACCACCACCCGCAGCGGCTGCCGGATGGCCAGCGTGCCGTCGCGCAGGTTGCGGGCGGTCAGCCGGGGGTCGTCGGCGAGCACCGTGCCGACCCCGGCGAGCACCGCGTCCACGGTGCCGCGCAGGGCGTGCACGTCGATCCGGGCGGCCTCGGAGGTGATCCACATGCTGGTGCCGTCGGCGGCCGCGGAGCGCCCGTCGAGGGTGGCGGCGTACTTCCAGATCAGGTACGGCCAGCCGCGGCGCATCGAGGTGAGCCAGGCGACGTTGCCGGCCTCGGCCTCCTCGGCGCGTACCCCCACCTGGACCTGGACCCCGGCGGCGCGCAGGGTGGCCGCGCCGCCGGAGGCGACCGGGTTGGGGTCGCCGACGGCGACCACCACCCGGGCGATCCCGGCCGCGATGAGCGCGTGGCTGCACGGGCCGGTGCGGCCGGTGTGGTCGCAGGGTTCCAGGGTGACCACGGCGGTGCCGCCGCGGGCGCGGCTGCCGGCCTGGGCCAGGGCGACGATCTCGGCGTGCGGGCCGCCGGCGTAGGCGTGGAAGCCCTCCCCGACGATCTCGCCGGCCGGGTCGAGGAGCACGCAGCCCACCACCGGGTTGGGGCTGGTGGTGCCGAGGCCGCGGGCGGCCAGTTCGATCGCGCGACCCATCGCCTCGTCGACGGAGACGCTCGCCATCGCCAGCCCTGTCCTCTCGCTCGCCGGGCACGCGCGGACGGGCGGAAGACGGACGGCACGGGTGCCGCGGACACGCGGCGGCGGAGATCCGGGGACGGCACAGCCGACCCCGGAGAGAGCCCACGCGGCGGCTGAGCATGCCAGCGGCCGGCAGGGGCCTCCCCGTCCCGCGCGCTGTCTCCCATCCGGACTGTCTGGGGGCGGACGAGCCGCACCCCAACCGTCGGCCCCGGATTCTCACCAGGTCCACCGTCCGGCCGAAGCCGTCCGGGTCGCGGGCTTACCACGGTCGGACCGTGGATCACCGCCGGTTCGGAATTTCACCGAGCCCCGCCAGCGCGTGGTGGGTACAGGGGAAGTCTTACACGCCGGACGGGGGCGCGTGCCACCGAGGCGAGCTACCTCACAGCGACGGGTGGTTCGTCACGTCACGCCCCGCCGCCGGTCGACCGCGACGTACGACCCGGGTTGGCTCTTGGCGACCGTCTTCATCTCGGAGGCGACCGCGATCGCCTCCAGGGGGTCGGTGAACCGTTTGCCGGAGTCGGAGAGGGAGACCCCGATGGAGAGGGTGACCAGGGCGGCCCGGCGGATGTTGCCGCGCCGGTCCTTCAGCTCGACGAACCCGCGCTCCCGGTCGGTGGGGTCGTAGAGGGCGTCGGCGGCCTTCTCGAAGTCGACCACGGCCCGGCTGGTCAGCGGCCGGACCTGGGCCGGGGTGCAGACGATGACGAAGTCGTCGCCGCCGACGTGGCCGAGGAAGGCCGGCGGCAGGCCGATCGAGACGACCGCCCGGTGCAGGCTGCGGGCGAGCGCGGAGATGAACTCGTCGCCGCGGACGAAGCCGTACCGGTCGTTGACGCTCTTGAACCGGTCGATGTCGATGTAGCCGACCGCGTAGTCGACGCCGTTGCGCACCCGGTCGCTGATCTCGCGGCGGATCCGGCTGTTGCCGGGCAGCCCGGTCAGCGGGGAGACCTCGCGGAACTCCTTGTTGCGCCGCAGCGTGGAGCTGACCCGGGCGACCAGCTCGGCGGTGTCGAAGGGCTTCACCAGGTAGTCGTCGGCGCCCGCGCTGAGGCCGTTGACCTTGTCGACGGTCATCCCCTTGGCGGTCAGCATGATCACCGGCAGCGCCGAGGTCATCGGGTCGGCGCGCAGCCGGCGGGTCAGCTCCAGTCCGTCGATGCGGGGCATCATCAGGTCCACCACGGCCAGGTCGGGCCGGCGCTGCTCGATGATCTCCAGGGCCTCCTGGCCGTCGCCGGCGTGCAGCACCTCGAACCCGTGCAGCCGCAGGTTGAACTCGACGAAGCGGGCGATGTCCTCGTCGTCGTCGACGACCAGGATGACGTCGGGTCGCTCGCCGGCCGGCTCCACGTCAGGCCCCGGTCGTCGCGCGTTCCGCCAGGCCGCGCAGCCGGCGTACCGCCTCGGCCGGATCGTCGGCGCCGTAGACCGCGGTGCCGGCGACGAAGGCGTCGGCACCCGCCTCGGCGGCCTGCGCGATGGTGTCGTCGGCGATCCCGCCGTCGACCTCGATGCGCAGCTCCAGGTGCCCCGCGGCGGCGTGCCGCCGGGCGGTGCGGACCTTCTCCAGCAGCTGCGGGAGGAACCGCTGCCCGCCGAAGCCCGCCTTGATCGTCATGATCAGCAGCGTGTCGAAGCTGGGCAGCAGCTCCAGGTACGGCTCGATCGGGGTGTCCCGGTCGATGGCCAGCCCCGCCTTCGCCCCCGCCGAGCGCAGGTCCTTGGCCAGCGCCACCGGGTCGTCGCACGCCTCCGCGTGGAAGGTGACGTTGTAGGCGCCGGCGTCGGCGTACCCGGGGGCCCAGCGGCGCGGGTCCTCGATCATCAGGTGCACGTCGAAGGGCAGCTCGGTCGCCGCGCGCAGACTCTGCACCACCGGCAGGCCGATGGTCAGGTTCGGCACGAAGTGGTTGTCCATCACGTCCACGTGCAGCCAGTCGGCGGCGTGTTCGATGGCACGAACCTCGTCGGCGAGGCGGGCGAAGTCGGCGGCCAGGATGCTGGGCGCGACGATCAGCGGCGGTACGGTCACCGGGCCAGTGTACGAACGCGGTGACCCGCCGTTCACCACCCGGCACCCGCGGGAACGCGCCGTGACCCGGGCGTGACCCGCGGTGCGGGATCGGCCCGTCCGGAGGAATAATCCGGAACGAGGAGCCAGACTCTACTGGCCGAACGACCGAAAGACCGCGACACTCCAACAGGGACGGTCCCGTATGCTGCACGCCCCGGCGGCGGTACGCCCGCCATCCGGGCCCCGGCGACCGCCTGTCATCTCCCGGAAAGGGCGGACGATGCGACGGTGGCTCCTGGCGCTGGCCGGCGCGGCGACGCTGCTCCTGGCGGGTTGCGTGCCCGGGCACCGGGCCGACGGCGACCTGACCGACGACTGGCCCGCGCTCCCGGAGGCCCGCGTCTTCGTCCCCGCCACCGACGCCTGCCTGCCCCGGATCACGCCGGTGGTGCCGGCCGGCAGCTACGAGACGGTCGACTGCGCGCGCAGCCACCTCGCCGAGGTGGTGCACGTCGGCACGTTCGCCGGGTCCGCCGCCACCGGCCCCCGCCCCGAGCCGGGCTCGCCCGCGCTGCGGGCCGCCCGCGCCGAGTGCGACCAACGGGCCCGGGAGGTCATCGGCGGGGACTGGCACGCGGCCCGGCTCGCCCTGAACATCGCGCTGCCCACGACGGCCGCCTGGCTGGCCGGGGCCCGCTGGTACCGCTGCGACCTGGCCGAGACCGACAGCATCGACAACACCCGCCCGGTCAACCGGGTGGGCAGCCTGCGCGGCGCGCTGGTCGGCGACAATCCGCTGGCGCACCGCTGCTTCGACCCGAAGCTGATCGGCGAGAACCTCAACTACATGGCCCCGGTGCTCTGCACCGAGCCGCACCGGGCCGAGTTCGTCGGCGTCTTCGTGGAGCGGGACATGAGCTGGGCCGACTTCCTGCGCGCCGCCCCGCAGGTGCACCGCCGCTGCATGGCGCTCATCGCCGCCTTCGCCGAGGTGCCCGACAACGCGGACCTGCCGTACCGGGCCGGCTCGATCTTCTATCCGCCGTCGCAGCGGGAGTGGACGGAGGGCGACCGGGGGGTGCGCTGCTTCCTGTGGAGCGACGACCGCAGGCTCAACCGGTCGATGCGCGGCGCCGGCCCGGAGGGACTACCGGTCATCTGAGCGTCCGTGCCGTATGCTGCACCGCCGTGACGGTCGGCCGTTCCGGCGCGCGGCAGGGCCACGGGCCGGGGCCGGCGCGCGGTGCGGGTCCGGGTGACCACGACGACGGGGAGGTCGGTGCGATGCGGCGATGGTGGACGGCGATCGCGGCGGGTGCCGCGGCGGCGCTGGCGCTGACCGGGTGCGGCGCGCCGGGCGGGGTGGACCGTGACCTGGCCGACGACTGGCCCGCGCTGCCGAAGGCCGCCGCGTTCCTGCCGGACGCGGGGACCTGCCACGTCACCATCCAGGACGTCGGTTACCTCAGCGGCTACAACCCGGTCGACTGCACCGCCTCGCACCGGGCGGAGACGCTCTACGTGGGCACGCTGACCGGCCCGGACGCCGAGCGGTCCACGCCGCCGCGCGCCGGCTCGGCCGGGATGCGCGCCGCCCGCGCCCAGTGCGACACCCAGGCGAGCAAGGCCGTCGGCGCGGACTGGCGGTCCGGGCGCCTGGCCGTCGGCGTGGTCTTCCCGTCGGCCTTGGCCTGGGGCGGCGGCGCACGCTGGTTCCGCTGCGACGCCTCGGAGGTGACCAGCCTCGACGACGGCAGCGTCACGTCGCGTACCGCCAGCCTGCGGGGCGCGCTCGCCGCGGGCTCCCCGCTGGCCTTCGGCTGCTTCAACCCGAAGCTGGTCAAGGACGACATCCAACAGATGCGCCCGGTCGCCTGTACGGCGAAGCACCACGCCGAGTTCGTCGGGGTCTACCAGTTCCCCGACATCTCGTACGCCGAGTTCAAGCGCACCTCGCTGCGCGCGCACAAGGCCTGCCGGGGTCTGATCGCCAAGTACGTCAAGGTGCCGAACAACGGCGACCTGCAGTACCGGGCCGGCACGATCATCTACCACCCCTTCGAGGCGGAGTGGCGCAACGGCGAGCGGGGCGTGCAGTGCTTCCTCTGGCTGTCCGACCGGACGCTGACCCGCTCGCTGCGGGGCGCCGGCAGCAAGGGCCTGCCGGTCCGGTGAGCGGGGCGGGCACCAGGCCCGCCCCGCCGGAGCGCGCCTAGCCGACCTGCACCGTCACGTCGTCGATGACGAAGCTGGTCTGCAGGGACGCGTCCTCGACCCCGGTCCACTTCAGGGTGACCGTCTGCCCGGCGTACCCGGCCAGGTTCACGGTGCGCTGCTGGTAGCCGCTGGCGGCGTTGAGGTTCGAGTACGTCGCCACGGTGGTGCTGCCGACCTGGACGGTCAGCTTGTCGTACGCGGTCGACGTGGTGCTCTCCGCGGTGTCGATGTGCAGCCAGAAGGCGAGGCTGTAGCTGGCGCAGCCGGCCGGGAGGCTCACCGTCTGGGCGAGGCTGTCGGTGTGCGAGCTGCCGTAGCCGTCCAGCCAGGCCTTGTACGACCCGGTCCGGGCCGCCTGGCCGGAGTCGCTCGTGATCACGCCCGAGGTCGCCGTCCACGGTGAGCTGCCGGACTCGAAGCCGCCGTTGACGATGAGCTGACCGCCGGCGCAGCCGCCGGTGCCGGTCACGGTGAGGGTGTAGCCGGCGGTGCGAATGACCGACCCGGTGCCGGTCACGGTGATGGTGAAGGTGCCGGTGGTGGCGCTCGACGAGGCGCTCACCGTCATGGTGGCCGAGCCGCCGGAGGTGACCGACGACGGGCTGAAGCTCACCGTGACCCCGCTCGGGGCGCCGCTGGCCGACAGGCTCACGGTCTGGGCGCTGCCGCTCGTGGTGGCGGTGCTGACGGTGGCCGTGGTGGAGCCGCCCCGGGCCAGGCTGCCGGAGGTCGGGCTCACCGCCACGGAGAAGTCGTTGGTCGGGGTGCCGCCGACGGCCGTGTTCCAGATCGTGTAGGCGACGCCGTCGGCGCTGCGGTTCAGGATGGTCGCGTTGACGTTGGCGGTGGTGTCGCAGGAGCGGTGGTAGCAGCCGTCGTACGCCGCCCCGGCGGTGCCGCCCCACTTGCTGGCCTGCGCGGACGTCTTGGTGTAGCTGGCGCCCGCGGCGTAGCCGGAGGTCTGGATGCCGGCGTTGGCGAACGAGTAGTCGTCGCTGCGCCCGGCGCCCTCGGTGTTCTCCTCCGGTTGGAGGTTCAACGAGTCCCAGTACGCCTTGAGCGGCGCGGCCGTGGCCGAGGTGATCCGGTTGATGAAGTAGCCGCCGTTGGGTGAGCCCACCATGTCGAAGTTGTAGTACGCCTTGAGGTAGCCCCGCTGGGTCGAGCTGAGCTGGCCGACGTAGTACTTCGAGCCCTGCAGGCCCTGCTCCTCGCCGTTCCACCAGGCGAACCGGACCCGCTTGGACATGGTCGGGCGCTGGCTGGCCAGCACCAGGGCGTTCTCCAGCAGGGTGGCCGAGCCGGAGCCGTTGTCGTTGATGCCCGGCCCGGCGGAGACGCTGTCCAGGTGCGCGCCGAACATGACGACCTGGTCGGCCGGGCCCTGCGGCCATTCGGCGATCAGGTTGCTGCCGGGGTAGGTGCAGCTGGTGCAGGTCTGCTCGGTGACCGTGTAGCCGGCGGCCTGGAGCTTCGACTTCACGTACGCCACCGAGGCGGTGTAACCGGCCGAGCCGGCCCGCCGGGTGCCGCCGTTGTTGCTGGCGATGGTGTTGAGCTGGGTGAGGTGGGCCTGGACGTTGGTCACCGAGATGTCCGGCGCGGCGGCGGCGAGCGGGGCGGCGACGCTCACCGGCGCGGGCGCGGCGGAGGCGGCGGTGGCGGTGGCGGTCACCGTCGCCGTCATGGCGGCGAAGAGGGCGAGCGCGAGGCCGGCGGCGGGCGTGCTGCGTCTCATGGAGACTCCTCGTGGGGGTCGGCGGGACGTGCTGGCGGGGGGTGGCGCGACCGGTGGTCTCCGGTGGGAGAGCCCCGGGGCCGGCGGGGACCGGCGATCGGAACAGTTACATGTATCGATCTAAGAGTCAACGGGGTGTCACATGGTGCGCGGAGCGAGGTTCCGTGCGATGGGGGTTGAGGCGTCCGAGGCGCGGCGCATTCCGGCACATCCGCCCGGCGGCCCACTCCCCCGCGACGACCAGCCGTTCAGCCCACCGTTCGCGCCCCCGACAGCCCCGGGCGGGCCGTGCCGGAGCCCGCCCGAAGCCGCCGGGACGCGTCGACCCGGGTCGGGCTCAGCCCCGGCGCAGCACCGCCAGGAACATCGCGTCGGTGCCGTGCCGCTGCGGCCACAGCTGCACGGTCGGCCCGTCGCCCAGACCGGGCATGCCGGCCGGCAGCAGCGGCCGGGCGTCGACGAAGTCGACCGGGAAACCGCACCGCCGGGCCGCCTCGGTGACCGTCACGTGGGTCTCCACCGTGTGCGGCGAGCAGGTCACGTACGCGACCAGGCCACCCGGCCGGACCGCCCGCAGCGCGGCGGTGAGCAACTCCCGCTGCAACCGGGTCAGCGGCGGCAGGTCGGCGGGCTGGCGCCGCCAGCGGGACTCCGGCCGGCGGCGCAGCGAGCCGAGCCCGGTGCACGGCGCGTCGACCAGCACCCGGTCGAAGTGCCCCTCGGGCAGCTTCGGGTCGGCGCCGACCGTGCGCCCGTCGGTATGCAGCACGGTGACCGGCAGCCCCCGGGTGGCCTGGGCGACCAGCCGGGCCCGGTGCTCGGCCACCTCGACGGCGGTGAGCCGGGCGCCGCGCTCCGCGGCCAGCGCGCCGAGCAGGCCGGCCTTGCCGCCCGGACCGGCGCAGAGGTCGAGCCAGCGGCCGTCCGCCCCGTCCAGCGGGGCCACCGCGAGGGCGTTCGCCACCAGCTGGGAGCCCTCGTCCTGGACGTGCGCGCGCCCGTCGGCCACCGCCGCCAGCTCACCCGGCGCGCCGCCGGAGAGATAGACCGCGTACGGCGAGAAGGCGCCCGGAGCGCCGCCGACCTCGTCGGCCAGCGCCACCGGGTCGGCCAGCCCGGGGCGGGCGCACAGGTGCACCGGCGGGCGCTCGTTGTCCTCGATGAGCAGGCGGGCGGTCTCGCGCAGGTCGCCGCCGAGCGCCTCGGCGAAGGCCCGGACGATCCACTGCGGGTGGCTGTACGCCAGTGCCAGGTGCCCGATCGGGTCGGTCTCCTCGGCCGGGGCGAGCTTCGCCACCCAGCCGTCGGCGTCCCGGCCGGCCACCTCGCGGAGCACCGCGTTGGCGAAGCCGGTGGCGCCGGGACCCACCGACCGGACCAGGTCCACGGTGGACGAGACGGCCGCGTGCGCCGGCACCCGGGTGTGCAGGAGCTGGTAGGACCCGAGCCGCAGCGCGTCCCGCACCGGCGGGTCGATCCGCGCCACGTCCCGGCCGGCCGCATCGGTGATGATCGCGTCCAGGGTGCCGGTGTGCCGCAGCGTGCCGTAGGTCAGCTCGGTGGCGAAGGCGGCGTCCCGGCCGCTCAGCCCCTCCTCGCGCAGCAGCGCCGGCAACACGAGGTTGGCGTACGCGTCGTCCCGGTGCACCGCCGCGATCGCCTGGTACGCGACCTGCCGGGGCAGGTCCACCACCGGCCGGACCGGCCGGCGGGGCCCGCCGCGCCGGTCCGCGCCGAAGCGCCCCTCGCGCGGCGGCCCGTCGCCCCGGCGCCCGCCGCGGTCGGCCCCGCCACGGTCGCGGGACCGGTCGCCGCCGGCGAACCGCCCGGCGTCGCCCGCGCGGTCGCCGCGCGGGCCGTCCCCGGCGGAACGCTCGCCGCGTGGGCCGTCCCCGGCGGAACGCTCGCCGCGCGGCACGGACGGGCCGGTCACGCGAACACCTCGCCCGCCGCGACCCGGGCGCCGCGCGCCCAGTCGCTGGCCGACATGGGCTTCTTGCCGGCCGCCCGCACCTCGCCGAGCCGCACCGGGGTGGTGGCCGTGCCGGCCAGCACCCGGGACTTCTCGACCAGCAGCTCGCCGGGCTTCAGCTCGGGGCCGTCGGGCACCGGGGTGACCGGGCCGAGCTTCACCCGGTCGTCCCGGAAGGTGGTCCACGGGCCGGGGGCCGGGGTGCAGGCGCGGATCCGCCGGTCGACCGCGAACGCCGGGTCGGTCCAGCGCACCCGGGCGTCCTCGACGGTCAGCTTCGGCGCCAGGGAGATCCCGTCGGCGGGCTGCGGCTCGGCCCGGGCGGTGCCGGCGGCGAGCGCGTCGAGCACCGCCACGAGCAGCCCGGCACCGGCGTGGGCGAGCCGCTCCAGCAGGTCGCCGGAGGTGTCGGTGGGGCGGACCTCGTCGGTCACCGTGCCGTACACCGGGCCGGTGTCCAGCCCCTCCTCCAGCTGGAAGACGCTGGCCCCGGTCAGCTCGTCGCCGTGCAGCACGGCGTGCTGGACGGGGGCCGCGCCCCGCCACGCGGGCAGCAGCGAGAAGTGCAGGTTGATCCAGCCGTGCCGGGGGATCTCCAGCGCCACCGGCGGGACCAGGGCGCCGTACGCGACGACCGGCACGCAGTCCGGGGCCAGCGCCCGGAGCCGGTCGAGGAACTCCGGCTCACGCGGGCGGGCCGGGGTGAGCACCTCCACGCCGTGCGCGTCGGCCCACGCGCCGACGGGCGAGCGGACCAGGCCACGGCCCCGACCGGCGGGCGCGTCGGGACGGGTCACCACGGCCAGCAGCTCGTGGCCGGCCGCGGCGATGGCGTCCAGGGCGGGCACGGCGACGGCCGGGGTGCCGGCGAAGACCAGGCGCATCCGGTTCACCGCCCCAGGCCGAACGGGTTGCCGGCGGCGTGCGGGCTGAGCTTGACCGTGGGCGGCGCGGCCGGGTCGTACCACTCGGCCTGCCGGATCGCCTTCATGGCCTCCTTGCGGCCGGCCGGGTCGAGCCGGTCCACGAAGAGCACCCCGTCGAGGTGGTCGGTCTCGTGCTGCACGCAGCGGGCCATCAGGCCGGTGCCGACGATCTGCAGCGGGTCGCCGTAGCCGTTGAAGCCCTTGGCGATGACGTTCTGCCGGCGCTTGGTGTCGAAATAGAGCCCGGGGATGGACAGGCAGCCCTCCGGGCCGTCCTGCTCCTCCTCGTCGGGAAACTCCAGCACCGGGTTGACCAGGTGGCCGAGGACGTCGTCCACGTCGAAGGTGAACACCCGCAGGCCCACCCCGAGCTGCGGCGCGGCCAGCCCGGCGCCGCTCTGCTCGCGCATCGTGTCGGTCAGGTCGGCGATCAGCTTGCGCAGCTCGGCGTCGAAGTCGATCACCGGGTCGGCCGGCGTGCGCAGCACCGGATCGCCGAACAGACGGATGGGCTGGACGGTCACGCGGGGTGGCTCCTTAACTGGGACGAGTGGTGCCGTCCCAGTCTACGGAGTCGCTCCCGCCGCCCCGGCCGGCGTACCGCGATCGGCGCCCGCCCCGGCCGAGGCACCGCGACCGGCCGGGCCGCCGACCGTGACCGGCAGGGTGGCGTACCCGCGCAGGGTGAGCCGGACCCGCCGCTCGGGCGTCCCGGCCAGGGCCAGCCCGGGCAGCCGGCGCAGCAGCAGCGGGAAGGCCACCTGGGCCTCCAGGCGGGCCAGCGCCGCGCCCAGGCAGTAGTGCGGGCCGGCGCCGAAGGAGAGCGGGTGCGGCTGCGGGCGCCACGGGTCGAAGCGCGCCGGCTCCGGGTAGCGGCGCGGATCCCGGTTCGCCGCGCCGAGCATCACGATGAGCCAGCTCGCGGCCGGCAGGTCGAGCCCGCCGTGCCGGCTCGGCGCGGTGCTCATCCGGGAGGTGAGCTGCACCGGGGAGTCGTAGCGCAGCAACTCCTCCACGTAGGCGGGGGCGAACTCGGGGTGCGTGCGCAGCGCCGCCGCCTCCCGCGGGTGGTCCAGGAGCGCGACCAGGCCGTTGCCGAGCAGGTTGGTGGTGGTCTCGAAGCCGGCCACCAGCAGCACGATCAGGTTGGCCAGCAGCTCGTCGGCGCTGAGCCGGGCGCCGTCGGCGCCGGCCCGCGTCCGGTCCGCCGCGGCCGGATCCGGGCCGTCGTGCGCCTGCACGAGCGCGGAGGTCAGGTCGTCACCGGGGGCGCGCCGGCGGGCCCGGACCAGCTCGGTGAAGTAGTCGCGCAGCTCGACGGCGCCCCGGTCGGCGACGGCCAGCTCCTCCGGGGTGATCTCCGGCTCGAGGACGCCGGTGAGGTCGGCGGCCCAGCGCCGGAACAGCGGCCGGTCGGCCGCCGGTACCCCGAGCAGCGCGCAGATCACCCCGACCGGCAGCGGGTAGGCGAAGTCCGCCATGAAGTCCACCGGGGCTCCGTCGCGGCCGGCGGCCAGCATGCCGTCGACCAGCTCGTCGGCCTGGGCCTCGATCACGTCGCGCATCGCGTTGATCCGGCGCGGGGTGAAGGCGCCGGCCGCCAGCCGGCGCATCCGGCTGTGGTCGGGCGGGTTGGTACGCAGCATCGACCGGGAGATCGACAGCACCGCCGGGCTCTCCCGCCAGCCGGGCATGAACTGGTCGCGCAGGTCGTCGTCCATCACCCCGAAGCGGGCGTCGCGCAGGATCTCATCGGCCTCCGCGTACCCGGTCACCAGGTAGAACACCGGGCCGGCCTGGACCACCGGCCCGTGCGCGCGCAGCTGCTCGTAGGTCGGGTAGGGGTCGACCCGCCCGGCCGGGGACATCAGCAGCGCGAGGGCGTCGGCAGGATCCACGGTCGGCCTCCCAGGCATCGGAGACCTTCATCATGCCCCGGTGCGCCGGATCCGGCGATCCCCCGCCGGCGCTCAGGCGCCGGCGCCCGGCTCCCCGGCCAGCACCGCGTCCCCGCCGAGCAGCGCGTGCTCGGGCAGCGGCAGCTGGATGCCGTGCGCGGCCTCCCAGTCGTGGATCAGGCTGGGCCGGGCCTGGGCGGTGAAGTAGTCGACCGCGCCCAGCCCGCCGACGACCGGCTCGTCCACCTCGGCGGCCAGCCGGGCCGGGACCATCGGGAAACCGCTGCGCAGCGCGGCGCTGAGCCGGCGGTGCCCGTCGACCACGAAGAAGTACTCCCCGGTGTAGCCGATGGTCAGCGGCTCCAGCGCCTCGTCGCCGGCCTCGGCCACGTCGCCGACGTACTCCGAGTCCCACAGGCCGCGCAGGGTGGCGATCTCCTCGGTGGGGTAGATCCGGCCCGGGTCGAGCAGCAGCAGCGGGTGCCCGTCGCGGAGCACGTCGGCGCCGAGCCGCCCCTCGTAGACGTCGATGACGTGCTGGATCACCTGCTCCGGGGTGGCCCGGGTGGTGTCGCAGATCAGGTCGTAGTTGCGCAGCCGGGCCTTGTCGACGCCGTACCGGACGATGAACCGGCCGCGCTCGCTCTCGCTGCGCTCGCGCAGCTTGGCCCTGGCCTCCTCCAGCGAGGTGTAGCTCTCGGCCGGGCCGGACGGGCGGGCCAGCACCCGGCGGGCCGCCTCGGTCGGCTCGGTGATCATGTGCACCTTGAGCGCGTCGGTGAAGAAGTGCCAGGCCAGCCGGGAGTCCATCACCAGGCGCTCCCCGGAGGCGGCGATGTCCCGCTGGAGCTGGTCGACGTACCCGTCGACGGCCTGGTCCAGCTCGGCGTGCAGGTTGAGCTGCAGGGCGGTCATCTGCCGCTCCTGGGCCATCTGCCGGTAGAGGTCGCCGACGCTGACCCGGCGCATGTTCAACCGCTTGGCGATCTCCACCGAGACGGTGCTCTTGCCGCTGCCGAGGTCACCGTTGAAAACGATCGATTGACGAACGGTCACGACTGGTCCATTCCTGATCACCGGCTGGTTGACATCATCGATTTCGCGTCCGCCCCGACGCCCCGTCGCTCCGTACGCCCCGGCATGACGGGCGATGCTATCACGCGGTTGTTACCCATTTGCCGCCCGAGGTGTGCGACAAACCGCTGCTCACGAGCGTTCGTGGCGGGCCGCGTGCGGCAGCTCACGCGCCGGGTCGGGGCTCAGAACAGGGTCAGCGGGTCGACCTGGAGCCGGACCGGGTCGGCGGCCTTGCGGGCGCTGCGCTGCCCGGCGGCGGTGTGCAGCGCGCCGGCGAGCGCGCCCGCCCGGGCCCGGGGCACCCGGACCAGCATCCGCTCCCGCCCCTCCTCGGCCGGCACCGGGCCGAGCACCTCGGCGTCGTCCGGCAGCCGGACCCCGGCCAGCAGGTCCGCCACCGCGGCGGGCGCGCCGGTGAGGCTGGCCATCCGCACCGCCGGCGGGAAGCCCAGCTCCCGCCGCTCGGCCAGCTCGCGGGCCGCGAACCAGGGCGCGTCCCAGCGCAGCAGCGCCTGCACCGGGGCCAAGGCCCCGTCGGCGACCACCACCACCCGGCCCCCCGCCGGCCCCGGCCGGGCCAGCGCCGCCGCCGCCAGCCAGCGCCGCAGCGCCTCCTCCCCCGCCCGCAGGTCGGCCCGGGTGAGCAGGGCCCACGAGTCGAGCAGCAGCACCGCGCCGTAGCCGCCGTCGGCGACCGGCTCGGCGCCCGGGGTGGCGATCACCAGGCCGGCGCCGCCGGGCACCGTGGCGAGCACCTCCTCCCGGCCCGAGGTCCGCACCGGCACGCCGGGGAAGGCCCGGCCCAGCTCCTCGGCGGTACGCCGGGCGCCGGTCACCGCGGCCCGCAGCCGCCGCCCGCCGCACTCCGGGCAGGTGTACGCCGCGGCGACCCGCCCGCACCAGCGGCAGGCCGGCGCGCCGTCGGCGGCGGGCAGGGCGAGCGGGCCCGCACAGTGCGGGCAACGCGCCGGGGTACGGCAGTCCGCGCAGGCCACCGAGGGCAGGTAGCCGCGGCGGGGCACCTGCACCAGCACCGGCAGGTCGGCGCGGAGCGCGTCCCGGGCAGCGGTCCAGGCCAGGCTGGGCAGCCGCGCGGACGCGGCGCCCGGGTCGCGGGCCAGCTGCGGGTCGTCCCCGGTCGGCGTGATGGCCGGCACCCGGGCGCGCAGGGTGGTCCGGTCGGCCACCACGGCACGGGCCCAGCCGGTCTCGGTCAACAGCTGCGCCTCGGCGGTACGGGCGTACCCGCCGACCAGGGCGGCCACGTCGGCGAGCTGGGCCCGGGTGAGCAGCACCTCCCGGGCGTGCGGGTACGGCGCCCGGGGCTCGGCGTGCAGGTCGTCGCCGTCGTCCCAGATGGCGACCAGGCCGAGCCGGTCGACCGGGGCGAACATGGCCGCCCGGGTGCCGACGACCACCGGCACGTCCCCCCGCAGCGCGGCCAGGAAGGCCCGGTACCGGCGGGCCGGGCCGAGCGCGGCGGAGAGGCAGACGTGCCGCCCCGGGCCGAGGACGCCGGTGAGCGCCGCGTCGAGGCGGTCCAGGTCGCGGGCGTCGGCCACCACCACCAGCGCGCCCCGGCCGCCGGCCACCGTGGCGGCCACCGCGTCGGCGTAGCGGGCCGCCCAGTCCTCGCCGGGCAGCGCCGACCAGACGGCGCGGGGAGCCCGGCCCGTGCTGAGCGCGCGCAGGAACGCCGGCCCGGCCGGGTAGTCCCGCCAGCCGCGCGGATCGACCTCGCCCGGCGCGGCCACCGGCCCGTCGCCGTCGGGATCCGGGCCGTCGACGTCGGGATCCGGGCCGTCGGCGACGCGGTCCGGGCCGTCGGTGGCCGGGTCCGGGGCGGCGCCGTCCGGGGCGTCGGCTGCGCGAGCCGGGTCCGGGGCGGCGTCGGGGTCCGGGGCGGTGAGGTCCTTCTCGACCCGGGCGTGCCGGGGCGGGACGGCGAGCCGGAGCACGTCGGCGAGGTTGCCGGCGTACCGGTCGGCGACCGCCCGGGCCAGCCGGGCCACCTCCGGCGCCAGCACCGGGACCGGGGAGACCACCTTCTCCAGGTACGCCAGCCGGGGGTGGTCGGACTCGGCCACCCGCTCCAGCAGCCAGCCGTCGACGAGCTGGCCCGCGAAGCGCACCTTCACCCGCACCCCGGGCCGGGCCGTCGCGTCCAGCTCGGCGGGGACCAGGTAGTCGAAGGGGCGGTCGAGGTGGGCCAGGGGCAGGTCCACGCAGACACGAGCGACCGGCGACCCGTCAGCGGGTCGCCGGTCGGTGCGCCTGGTGGCGGTCAGGCTCCTGCGGCCGACTTGAGGTCGGCGGCCCGGTCGGTGCTCTCCCAGGTCAGGTCCGGCAGCTCCCGGCCGAAGTGGCCGTACGCGGCGGTCTGTCGGTAGATCGGGCGGAGCAGGTTGAGGTCCCGGATGATCGCGGCCGGGCGCAGGTCGAACACCTCGGCGACGGCCTTCTCGATCGAGGCGACCGGCACGGTCTCGGTGCCGAAGGTCTCGATGAAGAGGCTGACCGGGTGTGCCTTGCCGATCGCGTACGCGACCTGCGCCTCGCAGCGCTCGGCGAGGCCGGCGGCGACCACGTTCTTGGCCACCCAGCGCATCGCGTACGCCGCGGAGCGGTCCACCTTCGACGGGTCCTTGCCGGAGAACGCGCCGCCACCGTGCCGGGCGTACCCGCCGTAGGTGTCGACGATGATCTTGCGGCCGGTGAGGCCGGCGTCCCCCATCGGGCCGCCGATCTCGAACCGCCCGGTCGGGTTGACCAGCAGCCGGTAGCCCTCGGTGTCCAGGCCGAGGCCCTCCAGCTCGGGGGTGATGACGTGCTCGCGGATGTCCGGGGTGAGCAGCGACTCCAGCGAGATGTCGGCGGCGTGCTGGCTGGAGACCACGACGGTGTTGAGGCGGACCGGGCGCAGCCCGTCGTACTCGATGGTCACCTGGGTCTTGCCGTCCGGCCGCAGGTAGGGCACGCTGCCGTCCTTGCGGACCGCGGACAGCCGCCGGGCCAGCCGGTGCGCCAGCGCGATCGGCACCGGCATCAGCTCGGGCGTCTCGGAGCAGGCGAAGCCGAACATCATGCCCTGGTCGCCGGCGCCCTGCGCGTCCAGCGCGCTCTCCGACGAGCCGGTACGCAGCTCGAACGCGTTGTCCACGCCCTGGGCGATGTCCGGCGACTGGGCGCCGATGGAGACGCTCACGCCGCAGGACGCGCCGTCGAAGCCCTTCTTCGACGAGTCGTACCCGATCTCCAGGATGGTCTCCCGGACGATGGTCGGGATGTCGGCGTAGGCCTTGGTGGTCACCTCGCCGGCGACGTGCACCTGGCCGGTGGTGATCAGGGTCTCGACCGCGACGCGGCTGTGCGGGTCCTTCGCGAGCAGGGCGTCGAGAATGCCGTCACTGATCTGGTCGGCGATCTTGTCCGGGTGGCCCTCCGTGACCGATTCGGACGTGAAAAGACGTGTCACGGCACTCCTAAGCATGTGAAGACTTTTAAAGGTCGCTCGGCGGCAGTTTAGTCACCGTGCTCCCAGGGTGGCTCGAGGAACGGGAGAGTGACCAACTCTCAGGACCGGGCCGGCAGCCGGGCCACCACGAGGTCCCAGACGGCGTCGGCCAGGTCCTCCTTGGGCTGCTCGGGCAGCCGGTGCACCGACCCGTCCGCCCCGATCACGGTGGCCGCGTTGGTCTCGGCCCCGAAGACCTTGTCCACGCCGACCTCGTTGATCACGATCAGGTCCGCCCGCTTGCGCGCCAGCTTGGCCCGGCCGTTCGCCTCGGCGTCCCCGGTCTCCGCGGCGAAGACCACCAGCAGCTGCTCCGGCCGGCGGCCGGCGCCCAGCTCGGCGGCGATGTCCGGGTTGGTCACCAGCGCGAGGGTGGGCGCGCTGCCGTCGTCCGACTTCTTGATTTTGCCGGGGGCGTAGCTGGCCGGGCGGAAGTCGGCGGGGGCGGCGGCCATCACCACGACGTCCGCGTCGGCGGCCGCCGCCAGCGTCGCGGTGCGCAGCTCCGCGGTGCTGCCGACCCGGACCAGGTCCGCGCCGGCCGGGTCGGCCAGCGTCACGTTGGCCGAGATCAGGGTGACCCGGGCGCCCCTGGCCACCGCGGCGCGGGCGAACGCGTACCCCTGCTTGCCGGAGGAGCGGTTGCCGAGGAACCGGACCGGGTCCAGCGGCTCGCGGGTGCCGCCCGCGGTGACCACCACGTGCCGGCCGGCCAGGTCGGCCGGGGCGGCGACGCCCCGGGCGAGGGCCCGGCGGGCCACCGCGAAGATCTCCGCCGGGTCGGGCAGCCGGCCCTTGCCGGTGTCGACGCCGGTGAGCCGCCCCACCGCCGGCTCGATCACCCGCACGCCCCGGGACCGCAGGGTCGCCACGTTGGCGGCGGTGGCCGGGTGCTCCCACATCTCGGTGTGCATGGCCGGGGCGAGCAGCACCGGGCAGCGGGCGGTCAGCAGGGTGTTGGTGAGCAGGTCGTCGGCGAGGCCGTGGGCGGCCTTGGCGAGCAGGTCGGCGGTCGCCGGGGCGACCACGACCAGGTCGGCGTGCTGACCGAGGCGCACGTGCGGCACCTCGTGCACGTCGGACCAGACGTCGTCGGCGACCGGCCGGCCGGAGAGCGCGGCCCAGGTCGGCGCCCCGACGAAGCGGAGCGCCGACGCGGTCGGCACGACCCGGACCCGGTGGCCCGACTCGGTGAAGAGCCGCAGCAGCTCACACGCCTTGTAGGCGGCGATGCCGCCGCCGACCCCGAGGACGATCTCGGCGGCCATCGGCGCGGGCGGGCGTTACGGCTGGTCGGTCGGCTCGGCGGTGAGCAGACCCGCGTTGATCTCGCGCATGGCGATGGAGAGCGGCTTCTCCTGGGGGGTGGTCTCCACGAGCGGGCCGACGTACTCCAGCAGGCCCTCACCGAGCTGGCTGTAGTAGGCGTTGACCTGGCGGGCGCGCTTGGCGGCGAAGATCACCAGCGCGTACTTCGAGGTCGTCTTCTCGAGGAGCTCGTCGATCGGCGGGTTGGTGATGCCCTCGGGGTTGGTGGCGATGGATCCCACGAATAAACCTCTACGTTTGTCTGCACCGCCCGCAAGCGGGTGGCTCTCAACCACTCGGGCGCGGTTGGGCCGGAGCCAGGAAGGAAGAACCGAGCAAGCCTACCAGCTCCTCGACCACGCGCTCGGTCCGGTCGTGCCACACGGCGTGTGCCACGGCGGCCGACACGGCCGGGTCGGGACGGTACGACGGCGGAGCGAGCAACACCAGCTGCGCGTCCGGTAGCACGGCCCGGACGGCGAGCGCGCCGGGCAGGTCCAGCGGGAGCAGCACCGGCCGGCCCTCGGCGAGCCGGTCCCGGATGCCCGCCCGCGGCACGCCGTGCCGGTACGGGCCGATCCGGCACCACTCCAACAGCTCGCCGGCGGCGATCATCCGGTCGAAGGCGGCCGGGTCGAGGAAGAGCCGGTCGATCCCGGGCAGCTCGCCCGGGGCGGGCGCCCGGGTGGTCGCGGGCACCGGCCGCCACACGGACGGGAGACGCGCCCGGACCTGCTCGACGACACTGCCCCGACCGGCACCCGAAGGTCCGGTCAGGACAGTGAGCCGAGCCGCCGGGCGCGCCTCGTCATCCGTGCTCACCGCTTGTTTCTACACGCCCGCGGCGCTCAGTTGGCGGCGAACTCTCCAAGCAGAGCCTTGCGCTGCTGCTCGCCCAGGCCACGCAGGCGACGGCTGTCAGCGATCTTGAGCTTCTCCATGATCTGGGTGGCCCGGATCTTGCCGATGCCCGGCATCGCCTGCAGCACGGCCGACACCTTGAGCTTGCCGACGACGTCGTCGGACTCGGCCTGCTCGAGGACGGTGGCGAGGCTGGTCTTGCCCTGCTTGAGGTCCTCCTTCAGCTTGGCGCGGGCCTTGCGGATCTCCGCGGCCTTCTCCAGCGCGGCAGCGCGCTGCTCGGGGGTCAGTGACGGGAGCGGCACCAGTTCTCCTCAGGTCCCTAGACGAGTAGTTCCGAAGTCAGGGGTCGATGTCTGGGCATGAAGAGAGGGCATCCAAGATCATGTTGTGACGCAAGACCTGGATACCCTCTTG